>JAPLKK010000033.1:0-66582 GCA_026388115.1 Elusimicrobiota bacterium
AGGCCGCGCGGTGCACAGCGCGAATCCAAGCACGATCTCGATCGACGGCCTCGCGACCGCCGACGCGAAGAGGGCGATCGCGACCTTACCGGTGGACTCGAAGCTCCTCCTGCGCGGCTACATGCGCTCGGCGGGCACGGACCATTACCTGGACATCTCGCTGTTCAAGATCGAGTCCTAGATTGTGAACATGCGCCTTTACGACCTCGCGCGGCCGCTCTTGTTCCGCATGGACCCGGAGACGGCGCACGAGCGCGCCTGCAGGGCGCTCGCCCTCGCCGGACGCTTCGGCTGGACGCGCGAGCTCCTGGCCTCCAAGTTCGTCGTACGCGACCCGGCGCTCCAGGTCGAGCTGGCCGGCCTGCGTTTCCCCAACCCCGTCGGCCTCGCCGCCGGCTATGACAAGGACTGCCTGCTGACGCGCATGACGCCCTGCCTCGGCTTCGGCTTCATCGAGGCCGGCACGGTGACGCCGCGGCCGCAGCGCGGCAACGCCGCGCCGCGCCTCTTCCGCATCCCCGAGTGCGACGCTTTGCTCAACCGGATGGGCTTCAACAACCACGGCGCCCGCGCGGCGGCCGAGGCGCTGACGGAAGCCGGCAGGGCTTCGGTCCCGCTGGGCATCAACATCGGGATGAACGCCGACACGCCGCCCGAGCGCGCGCACAAGGACTACGCCGAGGCCTTCGAGGTCTTGCGCGGCTTCGGCGATTACTTCGTCGTCAACGTCAGCTCGCCCAACACCGGCGGCCTGCGCCAGCTCCAAAGCCGGCTCGCCCTCGAGCGCATCCTCACCGAGATCCATATCCGCAACAAGGAGAAAAAGCCCGTCTTCGTGAAGCTCGCGCCTGAGATCGAGACCGAGCAATTGAGCTCGCTCATCCCGCTCTTGCTGGCCGAGGCGGCGGGGCTGATCATCTCCAACACCACGACCTCCCGCCAGGACGTGCCCCCGCGCTGGGCGACCGAGCCCGGCGGGGTCTCAGGCGCCCCCGTGCGCGAGCGCTCCACCCGCCTCATCGCCGAGGCGTACCGCGTGAGCCGGGGCCGCATCCCCATCATCGGCTCGGGCGGCATCTTCACGGCCGAGGACGCCTGGCGCAAGATCTCGGCGGGCGCGAGCCTGGTGCAGGTCTACACGGGGCTCGTGTACCGGGGGCCGGGGCTCGCCCGCGAGATCAACGAAGGGCTCGTGCGCCTGCTGCGCCAGAACGGCGTCGCGCGCATCGCCGACGCCGTCGGCCGCAGCCAGCCGGAGACCGTGGCGAGCCAGGGGCGTCCGTGACGGAGATCATCGTCGCCCTCGACGTGGACTCGCTCCTGCATGAGGAGGAGCTGCTCAAGAAGCTCAAGGACTCCGTCACCTTCTATAAGGTCGGGCTGCGCCTGTTCACCGCGCACGGGAAGCGCTCGATCGACCTCGTGCATCACCACGGCGGCAAGGTCTTCCTCGACCTGAAGCTGCTCGACATCCCGCAGACGGTGTCGCAGACCGTGCACGAGGTGCAGAAATTCGGCGTGCATTCGCTGTCCCTGCACCTGTGGGGCGGGCCCGCGATGGTCGCGGCGGCGGCGGCGGTGCGGCCGAGGCCCAAGCTCTGGGGCGTCACGGTGCTCACCTCGCTGACGAACGAGGACCTGAAGTTCCTGCATCCCGAAGCGGCGGTGAAGCCGATGGTGACCCATCTGGCGCGCATGGGCCTGGACCACGGCTTGGACGGCGTGATCTGCTCGGCGCAGGAGGCCGACGGGCTGTTGAAGACCTTGGGCGACGACACCTGCCTCATCACGCCGGGCATCCGGCCGAAAGGCTCCGACGTCGGCGACCAGCGCCGCGTCATGACGCCCGGCGAGGCGGCCCAGCTCGGCATCCGCTATCTGGTCATCGGGCGGCCGATCACCGGGGCGGCGAACCCGCTCCGCGCCGCCTTCGACATCTTCGCGGAGATGCGCCACGCGGCGCCGCACAGCCTGGAACGGGAACAATGAATCTCACGGTCGAAGAGCTCGAGAGGCGCGCCGCGCTGCTGCGCGGGCATTTTCTGCTCTCCTCCGGCCTGCACTCCGACCGCTACGTGCAGTGCGCCCAGCTCTTCAAGGACGCCCGGTTCGCCGAGGAGCTGGGCCGGGCCCTGGCCGCGCTCTCGCCGGCTGTGGCGGACCTCGTCGTCAGCCCCGCCATGGGCGGGCTGTTCATCGGCCACGAGACGGCCAAGGCTCTCGGCGTTCCGCACCTCTTCACCGAACGGGAGAACGGCCTGATGACCCTGCGCCGGGGCTTCAAAGTCGAGCACGGCGACCGCTTCCTCGTCGTCGAGGACGTGCTCACCACGGGCAAGTCGACGCGCGAGGTGATCGAGGTGCTCGTGGAGGCGGGCGCGATCCCGGCCGGCGCGCTCTCCGTCATCAACCGCGGCGTGGACGCCGCCGCCCTGGGCGTGCCCGTCGCGAGCTTGCTCCAGCTGGACATCAAAACGTACAAAGCGGAGGCGTGCCCCCTTTGCCGGCAGGGCAGCCCGGCCGTCAAGCCGGGAAGCCGGCCAATAGGAGGGGTGCCCGGCACCGCTCCGCGGAGCCAGGCACCCCCCATAATCCAATGACCACCATGCTCACTTACAAGAAAGCAGGCGTTGACGCCGAGCTCGCCGACAAGCTCGTCGAGCATCTTCAGAAGAAATCGCCCGCCATCGGCGGCTTCTCCGGCCTTTTCCCCTTGAAGTTCGCGAGCGCGGGGGAGTACTGCCTGGTGGCCTGCACCGACGGCGTCGGCACCAAGCTCAAGATCGCGTTCGTGCTGGACAAGCACGAGACGGTCGGCATCGACCTCGTGGCGATGTGCGTCAACGACCTCATCACCTGCGGAGCCAAGCCCCTGCTCTTCCTCGATTACTACGCCACCGGCCGGCTCGACCTCGACAAGTCCAAGCGCATCATGGCCGGCATCCTCGAAGGCTGCCGGCAGGCGCAGTCGGTGCTCTTGGGCGGGGAGACCGCGGAGATGCCGGGCTTCTATCCGAAAGGCGAGTACGACCTGGCGGGATTCTCGGTCGGCATCGTGCCCAGGAACGAGGTGATCGACGGGCACAAGATATTCCCCGGCGACCTCGTGCTCGGCCTGCCGTCCTCGGGGCTCCACTCCAACGGCTTCTCGCTCGTGCGCCGGGTCTTCAAGGGCCGCGACCTCAAGAAGTGGGGGCCGAAGCTGCTGACCCCGACGCACATCTATGTCCACGACATCGAGCTGCTTCAGCGCGGGTTCAAGGAGGCGGGGCACATCATCCTCGGCCTCGCGCACATCACCGGCGCGGGCATCCCGGGAAACCTCCCCCGCGTGCTGCCGCGCGGCTGCAAGGCCGTGATCCACACCAAGGCGTGGCACGTGCCGTCGATCTTCCAGGTCATCCAGGAGAAGGGCCGCGTTCCCGACGCCGAAATGTGGAACACGTTCAACATGGGCATCGGCATGTGCGTCGTGATCCGGCCCAACTCGCTGCAGCTCGCGCTGAAGATCCTGCCCCAGGCGCGCCTCATCGGCGAGATCATCAGCGGCCGCGCGGAGGTACTGCTCAAATGAAGCGCGCGTCTCTCATCGTCGCCGTCCTGCTCGCCGCCGCCTGCTCCCACGTCCTCGTCAAGCCGACGGACCGGACCGAGGTGATGATGCCTTCCGACAAGCACGCCGCCGTCGTGGACGTCACCGCGCGCGCCCTGATGAGCCGGGGCTGGCAGCTGCGCTCCCTGAACCAGAAATCCGCGCTCTTCGCCCGCCAGCCCGAGGGCAGCCTCCCCTCGGCCCCCTACAACGAGCTTCACGTGGCTTTCGCCGACGCCTACGAGGGCCTGCGCGTCTCCGCCCGCGTCACCGGCACCGAGACCATCAACAGCGTCGAAGACGTCCTCGAGCTCGTCCGGGCGAAGGTGCGCAAGGGCATCACCCCTTCGCCGGCCAAGCCCGCCGGCCGCAGGCCTTCGCTTTCCGAGACGCCCGCGCAGAAGGCCCCCCAGCAGGCGGCCGGGCCGGACTCGGGCAAGGAAGAGCAGATCCTCGATGAGATGAAGAAGCGGGCGCTGAAGGAATAGGGGAGCCGGGATGACCAAGATCGCGGTGTTCGCGTCGGGCGAGGGAACGAATCTCCAGGCGCTGCTGGACGCGACGAAGAGCCGCCGCATCCGCGGCGAGATCATCCTGGTCGTCTCGAACAACGAGGACGCCGGGGCACTACGGCGCGCCGAGCGAGCCGGCGTCGAACGGCTGGTCCTGAAGCCGAAGGGATTCGCCACCGGCGAGGAGTACTGCGCGGCGCTGGCGGCCGAGTGCAAGAAGCGCAACGTCGAGCTGATCTGTCTCGCCGGATTCCTCCTGCATCTGAAGAGCCCGCTGCTCTCGGCCTTCCCCGGGCGCATCTTCAACATCCACCCCGCGCTCCTGCCGGGCTTCGGCGGCAAGGGGATGTACGGGCGGCACGTGCACGAGGCGGTGCTGGCCGCTGGCGCCAAGGTCACGGGCTGCACCGTCCATTTCGTCGGCGAGAGCTACGATACCGGCCCCATCGTCTCCCAGACGCCGGTGCCCATCCTGCCGGGCGACACGCCCGCCACCCTGGCCGCGCGCGTGCGCGCGCAGGAGCACTGGGCCTATCCCGAGGCCGTGCGGCTCTTCTGCGAGGGCAAGCTCCGGATCGACGGCCTCTCCGTCTCGGTCCTGCCCTCCCACCGCGACGAGTCGCCGCGCGTGAGGCGCGCCCTGGTCTCGGTCTCCGATAAGGCGGGCTTGGCCGAGTTCTGCCGCGGCCTCTTCGACCTCGGCGTCGAGATCGTCTCCACCTCCGGCACGGCCCGCGCCCTGCGCGAGGCGGGCATCGAGGTGCGCTCGCTCGACACGGTGACGGGCTATCCCGAGATCCTGCAAGGCCGCGTGAAGACCCTGCACCCCAAGATCCACGGCGGCATCCTGCTGCGGCGGAACGACCCCGAGCAAGCGCAGGAGGCGGCCGCCTTGGGGCTCGAGCCCATCGACATGGTCGTCGTCAACCTCTATCCTTTCGCCGCCGCGGCGGCGCGCGCCCAGTCGCCGTACTCCCGCGAGGTGATCGAGCAGATCGACATCGGCGGCGTCACCTTGATCCGCGCCGCCGCCAAGAACTTCGAGGACGTCGCGGTCGTCGTCTCGCCCGCCGATTACGGCGCCGTCTTGAAGGAGCTCGAGGTGAGCCAGGCGCAGCTCGCGCTGGAGACCCGCCGCCGTCTCGCCCTCGCCGCCTTCCAGCACACGGCCGGCTACGACGCGATGATCTCGTCGGCGTGGAACGAAGGCCAGAAGCCGCTGCCCGCGGCCGGCCTGGAGCGCTTTCCCCAGCGGCTCACCGTCTCGCTCGAGAAGACGCAGGACCTGCGCTACGGCGAGAACCCGCACCAGCGCGCGGCGCTGTACGCGCCCCGGGGCCGCACGAGCTTCGAGCAGCTCCACGGCAAGGAGCTCTCCTACAACAACCTGCTCGACGCCGCCGGCACCTGGGACGCGGCGAGCGAGTTCCCCGCGCCCGCCGTCGCCTTCTTCAAGCACGTGACGCCTTGCGGCATGGCGACCGGCAAGACCCTGCTCGAAGCCTTCGAGAAGGCCTGGGCCTGCGATCCGCTCTCCGCCTTCGGCGGCGTGCTCGCGGTGAACCGACCGTTCCCGAAGGAGGTCGCGGAGCTGTTGGCCAACCGCTTCGTCGAGGTGATCACCGCGCCCGAGTTCGAGCCCGAGGCATTGGCGCTCCTGAAGAAGAAGCCGAACCTGCGGCTTCTCGTGCGGCGCGAGCCGCCCTCGCACGACGTCCAGTTGCGCTCCGTCGGCGCCGAGGTGCTGGCGACCGAGCCGGACCGCATGACCTTCGGCGACTCGCTCAAGGTGGTCACCAAGCGCGCGCCGACCAAGGAAGAGGAGGCGGCGCTGCGCTTCGCCTGGGTCGCCTGCAAGCACGTGAAGTCCAACGCCATCGTCCTGGCCGGCACCGACGCCACCGTCGGCATCGGCGCGGGCCAGATGTCGCGCGTGGATTCGGTGCTCCTCGCGGGAGTGAAGTACCGGACCTATCTCAAGGACCACCCGGCCCCCGAGCCGCTGGTCCTGGCTTCCGACGCCTTTTTCCCGTTCAAGGACGGCCTCGAGGCCGCCGCGACGCTGGGCATCTCCGCCGTCATCCAGCCCGGCGGCTCGGTGCGCGACGCCGAGGTCATCCAGGCCGCCGACGAGCACAATCTGGCCATGGTCTTCACCGGCATGCGCCACTTCAGACATTAGGCCGTTGTTCCCTCTCCCGCGAAGCGGGAGAGGGCAGGGGTGAGGGCAAATTATGATCCTGACAATCGCCGCGCTGACCGCCGTCCTTTCCGTCCCATCCTTCGCCCAGCCACCCAATCCGCCCGACAAGAAAGCCGAAAGCAATCTCCCCGCCCGCGCTCCCAAGAACAGGACTTTCTCCCCGAAGGCGCCCTCGACGGCGCTCTCCGACATGAACCTTAAGGTCTCCTTCAAGCTCAAGTTCAAGAGGCTCGAGAGCTCGGGAAATTTCACGGTCCAGAGCGGCACCCAGGCGAATTACGTCATCGGCGGCGACGATCCCGTTGAGGTAATCACCAAACAGGGCACGGGCATCGAGTTCAAGAAATACGGCACCATCGTGAACATCCTCCCCGCCGTCGTGTTCGACAGCGACAAGGTGGACGCCCAGTTGCAGGCGGAGCTCTCGGGCCCGCAGGCGCCCGAGACCTCGCTCAAGGTCAACCCCATCTCTACGTTCCAAATCCAGACTGAGTTCACCATCACCCTCGGGAAGACCATCGTCCTGGTGGACGAACCCGACCGCCGCGTCGAAATAAAGATCGAACCCGCACCCTAAGCCGTTTTTCGTCGTTCCCCCTCTCCCGCCGTTCGGGAGAGGGCAGGGGTGAGGGCAGTCGCCGTTTTGTAGACTACACCCGATGTTTCCGCAACTGGCCCTGGCGTTCGCTGTCGCGCTCCCGCTTTGCGCCTCCCCCCGCGATACTCAGCTATCGCTCATCATCGACGACCGCCCGCGCGCGTACCTGCCCCACGTCCCCGCCCTTTCGCCCGATAGGCCCTTGCCGTTGGTAATAGTCCTCCACGGCGGCGGCCAATCCAGCAAGGGCGCGCAGAGGTTCACCGGCTTCAACGACCTCGCCGACCGCGAGGGCTTCATCGTCGCCTATCCCGACGCGATCGCGCACAAGTGGAATGATGGGCGCGGGACCACCAAACCGGCCAAGGGAGGCGTCGACGACGTTCGCTTCATCCGCGAGCTGATCGCGCAAGTCTCGAAGGAGCACAGCGTCGACCCGCGCCGCATCTACGCCACCGGCCCTTCGAACGGCGGCTTCATGACCCATCGCCTAGCCTGCGAGCTGTCCGATGTCTTGGCCGCCGCCGGTCCGGTCATTGCGGGCTTCCCCTTGGACTATCGCGACAGTTGCCGCCCAGCCAAGCCGATTTCGATCATCATGATCCAAGGCACCGCCGACAAGCTGGTGCCCTTCAACGGCGGGCAGGTCGGCGGCAAGGGCCACTGGGGCGCGGGCGGCAAGACGGACTCCGCCGAGAGCACGCGCGCCTTCTGGGCTGAACGCGAAGGCTGCAAGGCGCCGCCGGAAACCGCCGACTTGCCGGATGAGGCCAACGACGGCACGAAGGTCCGCAAGTACGCCTACACGAGCTGTCAGTCAGGCGTCGAAGTGGTCCAGTACATCGTCGACGGGATGGGCCACCGCTGGCCCACAAAACACGCGCCGCTCCGACGCCGCGGCCTGGTCACCTGGATGCTCGGCCCCACTACGACCAACATCGACGCCACCGAGACCGTCTGGGAGTTCTTCAAGGCCCATCCCAAGCCTTGAGAAGTTTACACGCCTTCGGCACCTTGAAGCTTGCGGCGGAGGACCAACACGTATGTTATGTATAATGAGTTTACAAGATATATATCGTCTTGTACACACACTTGACAAAAGATGCCATAAACACCATAATCTTGGTGGATGGATACACTTCTAGAGCTCAACGACCTCGCAAAGAAGCAAGCCGGGAGATACACCAAGAAGCGCCCGATCTTTGAGCGGCTAAAGGCGGACGAAGGGCGAGCCTTCTCGGGGATCATCGGTCCGCGGGGCGTCGGGAAGACCGTTCTGCTCCGCCAGCTCCTGCGCGAGGTTCCCGACGCGTTCTATGTCTCCGTGGACACCTTGGACGACGCGACTCTCTTCGAGACCGCAAAGAAGTTGGAAGAGCGTTACGGCGTACGCCTGCTGCTGCTCGATGAGATCCACTTCGCCAAGGGGTACGCCGAGGACCTCAAGAAGATCCACGACTTCCTCGGCCTGCGCGTCGTGTTCACGAGCTCGGTGGCGCTGTCGCTCGTCCAGAGCGCGCAGGACCTGTCGCGCCGGGCGGTCCTCCGCCGGCTCTGGCCGTTCACGTTCCGCGAGTACCTCGACTTCGTCCACGGCAGGCCGCTGCGCGCGTTGAGCCTCGCCGATATCCTCGAGAAGCGTTGGGACCCCGAGCACCTTCGGCAGGGCCATCTCTTCGACGAGTATCTTACCGGGGGGCTTTTCCCCTTCCGCATGGAACAGCCGGAGACCAAGGCGGTCTTCGAGGCAATCCTTGAGAAGATCTTCCAGCGGGATATCCCCCGAACGGCGGGGCTGCGGACGGACGAGCCCGCGCTCATCGAGAAGCTGGTCCGCTTCGTCGGAAAGTCGGCGTGCGACGACATCAGCTACAGCTCGCTCTCGAGGAACCTGGGAATCACCAAGTACAAGGCCGAGCAGTACGTCGCCTTGCTCGACAAAGCGTTCGTCCTCGACCCCGTCCTGCCGGCGGGGACCAACGTCCTGCGGGAGCCCAAGATACTGATGTCCTTGCCGCTGCGGCTGCTCTACAAGGAACGCGACGAGGCGATCGGAGGGCTGCGAGAGGACTTCGCGGCCGAGACGCTCAGGATGGCCGGGAAAGAGTTCCACTACCTCAAGAGCCCCATCGGAGGCAAGACCCCCGATTTCCTGGTGACCGACCCGGACGGCGACGTCGTCGTCGAGGTCGGAGGCAAGGGGAAGGGCCGGCGTCAGTTCAAGGGCTACCAGGCGCGCAGAAAGGTGCTGCTGACCCCGTCGGACTCTCTGGAGGGCGACCGGCGGCCGCTCTTCCTGCTGGGCTTCCTCCCGGCTTCTTGCGAGCCGTAAGGGCCGTCAGCGAACCCCGACTTTCCCCTCCAGATCCGCCGCGTGAGCGCCGAGCTCGCGCTCGCCCGGCATGAGGGACGCCTTCCTGCGCGGGCCACCGAACTTGATGATGAGGCCGGCGACCACCGCCGCAGCGGCGCCGATCGACAGCGTGGCGAGAAAACCGATCATCGGATCATTCGTCCCCACGAATCAAGCTTACTTCTGCGTAGCGCGACAGCCGATGATACCAACTTGGTTTTCTGCCTTTCGGTGCTCCTGCTTTTTCAAGTGCTCTGATTGCATGGCCTATGTCATCGGCCAAATCGGCTGTCCAAACGACATCACAGACCTTGCGAGAGGTGCTGAAGGCTACTAATTGGAAGTCGCAGTCCCGAGGCCATTGTGGCGATTTAAGTTGGGTCCCGTGGTTTGTCTCGACAATCGTTGTTCCTGTTGCGTCGGTGTCGATAGCAATTGCTAAGTCGAGCATAAATTTCTTCTCTCTCGCATTCTGGTTGCTAGACGGTGGTGAGCCAAGAAGTTTGAACTGTGATTCTCTCTCTTTTCCTAAATCTTAGCGCACCTGACAGCGGGGCTTGATAAATTTCGTGGAATGGAGACTCCCGAAAGTTCTTCACAACGAATAGAAAGAACCTATCAGCCAAAGATGAAGCGGTCTCATACTCTTTCGGTGTTAGAGATACGCTCCCCGTCCGTTCCTTGAGACCTTTGACTTCGACAGCCAGAAAATCTTTTCGGGCGTCTGTTTCGAGTCGAAAATCATAGCCGCAGCCAAGCCGTGTTGTGTTCTCTAGGGCATAACCCTTGAATTGAGGGATATCCTGCCGAACCGCTTCGAAGTATTGTTCCGCGGCCAGACCCGTAATGAGGCGTTCGGCGAAGAAGGACTTGCGATCTTCCTTTCCTGATATTTCGCTCCAAGCATTTTCGTTGTATGAGACAAAAGACTTGATCAACATGGAAAATGTTTCGAGGTCCAAACCTTTATATTCCTCGAACATCTTGCGGCAATAGTCTCGCGTGGGTCGTCCGTGCCAACCCTTTCGGCGATTGGGAAACAGAGGGTCGAACTCGTCACGGTAATTCTTAATCGAAGCTGGCTTTGCTCCCAGCGCATATCCAACTGCGTTAAACGCCTCCGCGAAGCTTTCAAAGCCGAGTTTCTTCAAGCCAGTCGAATCATATTTCGAGAGATACAGGCCAACAAGGATGAGTTTCTCCCTGGTTGCGATTCGCTGTGGATTCAGGATCATATCGCCCGGGTTCTGTCTTTGTTCATCAAACAGGGGGACGTTTTCGCCGAAACTGGGCGGGAACTGTCAGGGAGCGCACGCTGGGAGAGTGTGGCAGTCAGCAACATTAGATTCAGGATCAGGCAAAGCGGATTGTGTGATTGTACCATACCCACTATGTGCGAATGAGTTGGCCCAAAAATGCATGTGAGAGAAACCCGAAGCAAGAAATTCGCCACGACTGGGAAGTGCTTTTGCCACAATCGCTCTTTAGGTAAGCAAGCCAAGCGGGGTTTGGGCCCTGGAAGACGGAAGCGTCTTCCGGGGTTTTCCATGCGGGGCTGACGGAGAGGCGAAGGGAACCTTTTCGCTCCTGATTCGTACTAGTGGGTGGGGGCCGCGCCAGGGGAGGGCCCGCGCTCCGCTTGACGGTAGCAGGGGGCGCTGATACACTGACTTTGTGGCGCGAAAGAAGATGGGGACATTCCACGAGCCGATCGAGGTTTTGAATCCGTCCAACCGGCGGCGCAAGATTTCACTGGATGCTTTGGTCGACACGGGCGCCGCCTACAGCTTGATTCCCGGAAGGCTGCTGCGCGGCATCGGCGTGAAGCCGTCGCGCACGGGCCGGTTCAAGCTCGCCGACGGACGGATCGTCCACCGCGGCGTAGGACTGGTCACCGCCCGCGTCCGGCGCGAGGAGACTCCGACATGGGTCGTATTCGGCGACGCGGAGTCCGACCCGCTTCTCGGAGCCTTGACGCTGGAGGAGCTTGGTCTGGGCGTCGACAGCATCCATCGAAGCCTCGTCAAGGTTACGCCCTTGCCGCTGTCGGCCTGCTTGCGTCCAGCCGCGCCTACCTCCACAGGACTTTTGCTACACTCCCTGCCGAGGTGAGCAAGCCGAGCGGGGTTCTGGCCCTGGAAGACGGAAGCGTCTTCCGGGGTTTTTCATGCGGGGCCGAAGGCGAGGCGGGCGGAGAGCTGGTCTTCAACACCTCGATGACGGGCTACCAGGAAGTCCTCACCGACCCCTCCTATAAGGGCCAGCTTGTCGTGATGACGTATCCGCAGATCGGCAATTACGGCATCACCGCGGAAGATAACGAATCGAAAAAGCCATTTCTTGAGGCGTTCGTCGTCCGGGAGCTGTGCCGGCATCCCTCCAACTGGCAGTCGGTCGAGACGGTCGAGTTCTTCCTCAAGAAGCACGGCGTGTGCGCGATCGAGGGCATCGACACGCGCGCGCTGACGCTCAAGCTTCGCGATAAAGGGTCTTTACGCGCGATCGTATCCTCCGTGGACCTCGACGGCAAACGGCTGGTCGAGAAGGCGCGCGGGCTGCCGTCGATGGCCGGAAGCGACTTTGCGCAGACGGTGACTTGCGACAAGGCGCATCCCTGGACGGAGAAGCTCCAGGCGGGACCCTCGGGCCTTGGCGAGTTCCTGGTGCCCGGGCGACCGCTGCATGTCGTCGTGGTGGATTTCGGCGTGAAATACAGCATCCTCCGCTGCCTTGCGACGCTCGGTTTTCGCGTGACGGTCGTGCCGGCGAAAATGACGGCGGAGGAGATCCTCGCGCTCAAGCCGGACGGCGTGCTCCTCTCCAACGGCCCAGGCGACCCGGAACCGGTCACTTACGCCATCGAGACGATCAAGAGGCTCATCGAGACAGGCACGCCGCTGTTCGGCATCTGCCTCGGCCATCAGCTTCTTGGGCTGGCGCTGGGCGCAAAGACGTTCAAGTTGAAGTTCGGCCATCATGGCGCCAATCATCCGGTCAAAGATCTGACCACGGGAAAGATCGAGATCACGACGCAGAACCATGGCTTCTGCGTGGATATAGATTCCCTGCCGCGCGAGGTGAAGACGACGCACGTCAATCTCAACGACGGGACCTCGGAGGGGATGGCGCACACACAGCTGCCGCTCTTCTCCGTGCAATATCATCCGGAGGCGGCGGCGGGGCCGCATGACACGAGGTATCTCTTCAAACGATTTGGCGAGGTGATGGTAGAGAAGAAGATTCATGCCTAAGAGAACGGACCTCAAGAAGATATTGGTCGTGGGGTCGGGGCCGATCGTCATCGGGCAGGCGTGCGAGTTCGATTACTCGGGGGTGCAGGGGATCAAGGCTCTGCGCGAAGAGGGCTACACCGTCATCCTCGTCAACTCGAATCCGGCGACGATCATGACGGACCCGGCGCAGGCGGACCGGACCTACATCGAGCCTCTGACGCCGGAGTTCTTGGAGCTGATCCTCGCGCGCGAGCGGCCGCAGGCCCTGCTCTCGACCTTGGGCGGGCAGACGGCGCTGAACCTGGCGACGGCGCTCGCCGAGCGCGGCATCCTTGAAAAATACGGCGTCGAGCTGATCGGAGCCAAGCTTGACGCGATCCAGAAGGCGGAGGACCGCCAGCTCTTCAAGCAGACCATGCAGGCGGCGGGGCTGGACCTTCCCAGAAGCCGCATGGTCACCGACGTGCGCGAGCTGAGAGAAGCGGGCCGCGAGCTGGGATTCCCCGTCATCGTGCGCGTTTCTTTCACCTTGGGCGGCACGGGCGGCGGCATCGCCTACAACCTGGAGGAGCTGCGCGCCAAAGTCGGCGCGGCGCTCGAGGCGTCGCCGGTCAAGCGCGTGCTCCTGGAAGAGTCCGTCATCGGCTGGAAGGAGTACGAGCTCGAGGTGATGCGCGACGCCAAGGACAATTTCGTCGTCATCTGCTCCATCGAGAACGTGGACGCGATGGGCGTGCACACGGGCGACTCCATCACGGTCGCTCCCGCGCAGACCTTGACCGACCGGCAGTACCAGCAGATGCGCGACGAGGCGCGGCGCGCCATCAGCGCGATCGGCGTCGAGACGGGGGGCTGCAACGTGCAGTTCGCGGTGGAGCCCAAGACGGGGCGGCGCGTCATCATCGAGGTGAACCCGCGCGTGTCGCGCTCCTCCGCCCTGGCGTCCAAGGCCACCGGCTTTCCGATCGCCAAGATCGCGACCAAGCTCGCGATCGGCTACACGCTCGACGAGATCCCGAACGACATCACCAGGAAGACCCCCGCCGGCTTCGAGCCCTCGATCGATTACGTCGTCACCAAGGTCCCGCGCTTCGCCTTCGAGAAGTTCCAGTCGGACGGCGAGGAATACACGCTCGACACGGCCATGAAGTCGGTCGGAGAGGTGATGGCGATCGGCCGCACGTTCAAGGAGTCCCTGCAGAAGGCCCTGCGCGGCCTCGAGGTGAAGAAGAGCGGGCTGGAGAGCGACTGGAAAGGCCCCAGGCCCACCGGCGCCGATGAAGACAAGCTCCTGCGCAAGCTCACCATGCCGTGCGCCGACCGCATCTTCTGGGTCAAGGCGGCTCTGGAAGCAGGGCTCTTCCCGAAGGAGATCGCCCGGCTCTCCAAGATCGACCCCTGGTTCATCTCGGAGATCCAGGAGCTCGTGGAGTTCGAGGGCCGGCTGCGGGCCGAACCGCTCGGGCCCCAGCTCCTTCGCGAGGCCAAATCGCTGGGGTTCTCCGACGCGCAGCTCGCGAAGTTCGCCGGCAAGCCGGAATCCGCGGTGCGGCGGTTGCGTTGGAAATGGGGGATCCGCCCGGCCTTCAAATCGGTGGATACCTGCGCGGCCGAGTTCGAGGCGAGCACGCCGTACTTCTACTCGACCTATGAGTCGGGCGGCGACGATCCGAGGCCGAAAGGCCCGGCCGCGAAGCGCCGCGTGGTCATCATCGGCTCCGGCCCCAACCGCATCGGCCAGGGCATCGAGTTCGATTACTGCTGCGTCCACGCCGTCCAGGCCCTGCGCGAGGCGGGCTTCGAAGCGGTGATGGTGAACTGCAACCCCGAGACGGTCTCCACCGACTACGACACCTCCGACCGCCTTTACTTCGAGCCGCTGACGCTCGAGGACGTGCTCGAGGTGCTCCATCGCGAGAAGCCGTACGGCGTCATCGTCCAGTTCGGCGGGCAAACGCCGCTGAACCTCGCCCTCGGCCTGGAGAAAGAAGGCATACCGATCCTGGGCACCCAGCCCTCCTCCATCGACATGGCCGAGAGCCGCGAGCGCTTCGGCGCGCTGCTCAAGCGCTTGAGGGTCCCGGCGCCCGCCTGGGGCATCGCCAAGACGGTCAAGGCTGCCCGCGCCCTCGCCCGCCGCATCGGCTTCCCCGTGATGGTGCGGCCGAGCTACGTGCTGGGCGGGCGCGCGATGCAGGCGGTCTACGACGACGACGCCCTCAAGGAGTACGTCGGCCGCGCCTTCCAGGCCTGCGAGCACCCCGCGCTCCTCATCGACCGCTTCCTATCCGACGCGACCGAGGTGGACGTGGACGCGGTGTGCGACGGTGTGGACGTGTTCATCGGCGGCGTCATGGAGCACATCGAGGAGGCGGGCATCCACTCGGGCGACTCCGCCTGCACGCTCCCGGCGCATTCGTTGACGCCGGACCAGCTCGCGCGCATCGAGGAGTGCACGAAGAAGCTCGCCCTCGGCACGCGGACGGTCGGGCTCATCAACGTGCAGTACGCGATCAAGGACAACGTGGTGTACGTCCTCGAGGCGAACCCGCGCGCCGCGCGCACCGTGCCCTTCGTCAGCAAGGCGACCGCCGTCCCGCTCGCCAAGATCGCCGCCCGCGTGATGACGGGGACGCGGCTGAAGAAGCTCATCCCGAAGGCGCTATGGGGCTCGCCCCAGCCCCTGCCCTACACGGCGACGAAAGGGGTCGTGCTGCCGTTCATCAAGTTCCGCGGCGTGGACCCGACGCTCGGCCCCGAGATGAAGTCCACCGGCGAGGTGATGGGCATCGACGCCGATTTCGCGCGCTCCTTCAGCAAGAGCCAGTCGGCGACCGGCATGGCCCTGCCGACCTCCGGCTCGGTGTTCATCAGCGTCCGCGACGAGGACAAGGGGGAGGTGCTGGCGGTCGGCGCGGCGCTCGGGCAGCTCGGCTTCACCGTTTTCGCCACCAAGAACACGCACGCGTTCTTCGGACGCCACGGCATCGAGACGAAGCCGGTCTTCAAGCTCGGCGAGGGCAAGCCGGACGTGATCGACCTGCTCAAGCAGAGGAACATCAGCCTCGTCATCAACACGCCGTCAGGCCAGCGCGCGCGCTCCGACGGCTACCGGATCCGGCGCACCGCGCTCGAGCTGAACATCCCGACGATCACCAACATCCACTCCTGCCAAGCCGCCGTGCACGCGATCGCCGTGCTTCGCGAGTCGCCGCTCACGGTCAAGTCGCTGCAGGAACACCACGAGCGGCTCGGATACACGATCAGCGCCAGCTAGTCGCCCGGCGGAAGAACTTGCGGATGGCGAGGCGGAGCTTGTCTCCGGGCGGCAGGCGGGCGAAGTTCGCGCGCAGGACGCCCTTGGTGAAGTAGGTCGGCTGAGAGACGTCGACAGGGACCTCGATCACCGCGGATCTCCCCCCGCGCGCGGTCCGGAGCGCCCGCTCGACCGCATAGGGAACCTCGTCGTCGGAACCGGCGAGGAAATACGCCGCGCGGCACAGGCGAGCCAGGCCCTCGATGCTGTAATCGGGCAGCTTCGTCGCGGCGGCGCGGCCGAGCGCGAGGCGCTGAAACTGGGCGATCTGCCCCAGCTCGCCGTCTTTCAGCGCGCAGACCACGACGGGGGCGCGCTCCTGGACGGACGTCATGAGCGAGAGCCCGGTCATGAGCAGGGCGCCGTCTCCGGCCACCGCGATCACGTCCGCCTCCGGACGCGCGAACTTGGCGCCGATGGCGGCGGGGACGGAGTAGCCCATGCACGAGAAATCCACCGGGGCCAGGAAGCGGCCGGGCTTGTCGAGGCGCAGGCGCTCCATCGCGAGGAAAAGCCCGTTGCCGCTGTCGGCGGTGTAAACGGCCCGGGGCGCCGCGCGCTGCAGCGCGTCGAAAAGAGCTTTCGGCGAAACGCGGCCCGGCTCGGCCTCGCCCGAAGCAAGCGCCTTGGCGTGGCCCTCTTTCAGGCGGCGCTCCAGCTCCTCCGGACGCGGGCGGGCCTCGACCTTGGGAAGCAGCGCGTCCAGGAACGCGCCCGCGTCGGCTTCGATCGCCAGGCTCGCCGGAAAATTCTTCCCAAACACGCCCGCGTCCGCGTCGACATGGATGAGGCAGCGGGGCGCCGGCAGGTCGTAGCCGCCCGTCCCCACCTCGCTGAAGCGGCAGCCCAACGCCAGGATGACGTCCGCGTGTTCCAGTTCGCGCGCGGCGAACCGCGGCGCGGCGCAGCCGGCCACGCTCCAGAGCCAAAGGGGATGCGTCTCCGGAAAGACGCCTTTGCCCTGGATCGTGGTGGCGACCGGGGAGCCGAGCCTCTCCGCCAGCGCCGTCAGCGCCGCCTGCGCGCCGCGCGCCCCGTAGCCGGCGCACAGCACCGGCCGCTTCGCTGCGCCAAGCAACCGGGCGGCCTCCTCGACCGCGGCCGGAGCGGGAGCGCGCGGCGCCGGCGGTTTGGCCGCATGCTCCATCTTCGGCCAGAGGTGCGACAACAGATACAGCTCCGCCGGCACCTCGACGGCGACGGGGCCGGCCGGCGCCGCCCGCGCCAGCTCGAAGGCCTCGCGGACGGCGCCGTAGAGTTCCCCGGCCGCTCTAGGACGCAGCACGGCCTTGGTCACGGGCTTGAGCAAGGCGGCCTGGTCGATGTCGTGAAGCTGGAAGGCGCGGCCGGAGTCGGAGCGGACGGCGCAGGCGAGGACCACCATCGGCACCTGGTCCAGATACGCCTCGGCGACGGCGGAGAGGGCATGGGTCAGGCCCGCGCCGGGAACGAGGCTGACGACGCCGGTCTCCTCCGAGGCGCGCGACACGCCGTCCGCCATGAAGGCGGCGGCCCGCTCATCGGTGACGAGCACGGCGCGCGCCTTCGAACCCGCCAGCGCGTCGTAAAGGGCGACGTTGTGGGTGCCGGGAACGCCGAAGACGCGCCGGACGCCCGCGTCCTCGAGAGCGCGCGCGACGATCTGCCCGCCGTCGAGCATCAGCTGAACACCTCGTGCGACCGCGAGAGGACGGCCATGCGCCGAGTTTAGCGGGCGAGGGCGACTTTGTAAAGAGTCGGGCGCTGGTAGGAGAAGAACACGTCCTCGTAGGAGCCAGTCGTCCCGTCGGCGCGGACGAAAGAAGCGCCCGCGCGGCGGACGACGTCGGAGCCCTGGCCGTCGAAATCGGCGGTGCGCATCGAAGGGGCGTTCGAGAGCCGGATCTCGCCGACGCCGGCCTCCTCCAAGGAGACCGTGCGGGCGGTCAACGAGCCGCGCCGCATGCCCAGGCCGTACGCCTTCGCGAGGGCGGCGAGCGCGCGCGCATCGAGGCGGCCGCCGGCCAGGGTCCCCTCGGGCAGCACCCCTTCGCGCTCGGCCTTCTTGACCAGGCCCGCGAGCGCCTCGAAGCCGTCCACGAAGCCGTCCGGCCGGCCCCGGCCTTCGAGGTCCGTGCGGTCGCCGAAGAGCTGGCTTCCGTTGCCGCCCGCGACGCCGTCGCGGTTCCTGAACACGAGCACCCCCGTGCCCGAGCCGATGTCATGGATCGTCGAGATCCGCCCGTCGCCGGACAGGTCGAAGCGCGCGAACCCGTCGGAGACGCGCACGCCGCGGCCGGACAGGTCGAAGACCAGCGGGCTCATGTGCGTGACCGTCTGGTTCCCCAGCGCGTCCTGGATGATGATGGTGTTGCGCTGTCCGAAATCCTTCGACTGGTCGTAGCCCCCGTAGATCCACTTCTGGCCGTTGCCCAAGTCGACGGCCGGCCGGCCCTGCGCATCGGTGGTGCAGCGCGTCCCCAGGCCGCTGCAATTAGCGAACATGCCGTGGCGCGCGTAGTCGGTGTTGATGTTCGCCATCGCCTCCCTGACGCCGACGCTTCCGCGGACGATGGCGGCGGCGAGGACGCTGCCCGCCAGCGCCGCCTTCCCCCGCAGGCCGGGCCCGCCCGCGTGCCAGAGCGAGGAGACGAAGTGCAGCCGCTTGAAGCCGGCGGGGTCGGCGTCGGAAGAGAGCCATTCGGAGCTCGCGGCCCGCAGGCTGGGCCGCCGCGCGACATGCTCCACCATCTTCTCCTCCGGCGCCGGCTGGACCGCGAACGCGGCGACGGCCGCGGGCGCCGCGCCAAGCGCGGGGAGGACCGGGGACTCGTTGACGATCGGGGCGGCGAGGGAGAAGGGCACGAGGCCGTCCTCGTATTGCGGCGTGAGCGCCTGGGCGGGGTCATAAGGCGCGAGGATCTCGGGTGCGGCGGCCGCGGGCAAGGCCGCCTCGGGGGCCGGTTGCGGCAGGGGGGCCGCGGAAGGCTCGACCGCCGGCTCGATGGCGGACTTCGGCGCCTCGAAGATGGCGAAAGAGGCGACGCCCGCGGCGAAAAGCAGTTGGGCCACGAACGCCGAAGGCGCGCTCAGCCGGGCAACGGTCCGCCGCGCCTGCGGGGCAGGGCGGGGAGCGGCCTTGGCCGCTTCGGCGAGTTCAACGTAGGCCAGGGTCTCCATTTTCTCCTCTCTCGCCCATAGCATGCCTGTCCCAGGCAAAATGCCGTTAGCCTTTCGGTTAAAGTTTGGACATATAGGCCCTTGGACCTATTCGGCATAGGTCCCTAAGGCCCAGGGGAGCCGCCCCCCCTTCCTCTTATAATATCGATGTCATGGGACGGTTCTGGAGCTTCCTCTCGGCGCTGACAATCCTCTGCGGCGCCGCCCTTTTGCCCGCAAAAGCCGCCGTCACCCTCGTCCAGCCGGTCGAACTGGACAATAAGATCGACGACATCAAAGACGCCCTCGCCGACGTCAACGCGGACCCGGCCGGCCTGCACGTCAGGGCCCAGCGGATGTTCGACCAGGCGCAGGACACTCACCATATTCCGGTGACGGGCATCGGCGAATGGCAGCGGCCCGAGGCGCTCACCGCGGACCCGGCCGAGGAAGCCGACGTGGCCGCGACCCTGCGCAAGTTCAAGGGCCTCGTGACTTCCGAGCCGCCGCCGCCGATCGCCAAATCGCCGGACGCGCACAACCGCATCCTCGAGGACTACGCCGCTTTCGAGGACCTCGTCGGGCAGGACCGCGTGAAGAAGGACACGGACGGCCAGCTCCCGAAGAACGCCGTCGCGGCCTATGTCTGGAACGTGGCCGAGAGCGCGAAAGACGGTGCGGTCGACGGGATGATGCTCGCCCAGCCGGCCCTCTTCAAGGCGGCGCGCAAGCTCGGCGAGTTCATCCTCCCCACCCTCGGCGCGCACGAGCCGCGCCACCGCATGGAGCACCTGCAGGACGCCAAGAAGCTCTCCGACCAGGTGCAGGACGAGGAGGTCGAGGCCTTCTACGACGAGGGCGCGCTCATGACCTGGATGGACCCCTCGGGCGAGAAGTTCATGTACCTGTGGACCGTCACCGTCGAGCGGCCCGACACGCCGAAGTTCGTCGTCGAGTACGTCAAGCACCTCGCCAAGGTGCGCTACGCCTACAGCCAGGGCCGCCCGGCGATCAAACAGCTCGTGCAGGAGCTGGGCTACGAGGACAAGCCCGGCCAGTACCAGGCGACCCAGCAGGCCGTGCAGGCGCCGGCGGCCGCCGGCCAGCCCGGCTCCTGATCAGCCGAGCGCGCTCACCGCGAAGGCCGCCGCGGTCCCCAAGACAGTCGCCACGACCGTTCCCGCCGTGCTTTGCTCGCTGTGGGCCTCGGACAAGAGATAGGCTCCGCCGATATACAGGATGAAGCCGGCGAAATATCCCAGGAAGATCGTCAGCGTCTGGGGCGAAGGCTGGATGAAGAAGGTCAGGATGACGCCCGCGATCGGCGCCAGCGCGTCCACGACCAGCAGGGCGGCGGCCCGCCGGTCTGAATTCTCCGAGTTGAGCATCACGGCGACGGTGTTCATTCCGTCGATGGCGTCGTGCGAGATGACCGCGACGCCGACGGTGATGCCGATCGCGTGGCTCACCTGGAACGCCAGGCCGAGGCAGATGCCGTCGGTCATGCTGTGGCCGATGAGCGCCACCGCCGACAATATCCCCGCCTGCGGGTGGCGGTGCCCCGCGTCGCAGTAGCCCTCGCCGTGGTGGATCGCGATCGCGCGCTCCAGGACGTGAAAGATAAGATAGCCGGCGGCGAAAGCCATCATCGGCCCGCGGGCGGAGACGCCGAGGTCGCGCACGCGCGTCATGATCTCCGGGAGGATGTCGAAGGTCACCAAGCCGAGCATGACGCCGGCGGCCAGGCCCATCAGCAGGTGCATCCGCTTGCGCAGGCGGAACGCCCCCAGGCCTCCAAGGAGCGTGGAGACGAGCGAGGCCGCGCAAAAGCCCATCGGCAGAAGGTAGCGGTTCATGACAAGGCAGCGCGCACGCCGCGCACGGCGCTCGAAAGGAGCAGGAGGATGAACGCCATGGCGACGACCACCGGGCCGAGCGGCAGGTCATAGGTGTACGAGACGTAGAAGCCGCCGAAGGCGCTGATGCCGCCGAGAAGCGCCGACAAGACGGAGAACGACATGATCCCCCGCGACCAGGGCAATGCCGTCATGGGCGGAAGCACCAGGAAGCCGAAGATGACCAGCGGGCCGACCGTCATGACGCCCAAGGAGATCGTCAGCCCGACGAGCGCGTAGAGGAGCACGTCCCAGAGCAGCACGTTGCGGCCCAGGGTCACGGCCATGTCCCGGTCGTAGGAAACGAGCAGGAACTCCTTCTGGAACACCAGCATCGTGGCCGCCACGACGCCGAAGACGTCGAGCATGGCGTGGAAGTCGGCCTCGGAGATGGAGACGATCTCGCCCTTGAGCAGCCCCAGCATCTCGGTCTCCCCCGCCGCGTTCCAGGCGACGAAGAGGATGGAGGCCGCCCCGGCCGCCGCGTAGATGGCGCCGATGCGGCCCTCGGACATGCCTTGGCTGCGCCGCTCGAGCCAGGCAAGGATCAGGATCGCCAAGCCGGTGAAGATCAGAGAGCCGATGATCGCCAGATGCTTCTCCTGGCTCTCGCTGCCCGAGAAATAGTTGAGGCCCAGGCCCTGGAGCAGGAAGGCGAAAGCGATGCCTGCCGCCGAGACCTGAGGCAAGGCGACTCCCCAGAAGACGAGCCGCCTCAGCACGAAGTAGACGCCGACGAGCGGGCAGACGAGGCCCACCACAAGGCTGCCGTACACCGCATGGTGCAGGAGGAAGTCGGGCTTGATGATCTCAAGGAGCTGGCTCATCCCGCCTCTCCGTGGAAGATCTCCTTCAGCTCGCCGGTCAGCATCTCCTCGGTCGTCCCCATGGCGGCCTTGCCGTCGTTGCACCAGAGGATGTGCGTGAACAAGCCCTTCTCGGCGCGGATGCGATGGCTGACCATGAGGATGGTCAGGCCGCGGTCCTGCTTGAGCTCGCCGAGGAGCTTGAGCAAGGCCTTTTGCGTCGTCACGTCGATGCCGGCCAAGGGCTCGTCCAAGGCGAGCACCTCGGGCTCGGCGGCGAGGGCGCGCGCGATGAGCACGCGCTGCTTCTGCCCGCCGGAAAGGTCGCTGTACAGCTTGTCGGCCAGCGTCTGCGCGCCCGCCGCCGCCAGGCAGTCCTGCACGAACCCGCGGCGGCCAAGGCCGCGCAGCCGCTGGAACAGCTCGACGTTGCGATAGGTGCCCATGGCCACCACGTCGAAAGCCGAGAGCGGGTAAAGCGGGTCGAGCCGTTCTTTTTGGGGAACGTAGCCGAAGCGCACCAAGCCGAGACCGGCCCCCCGTCGGACGAGTTGTCCCTTGAGCGGCGGGATCAGCCCCAGGAGCGTCCTGAGCAACGTGGTCTTGCCCGAGCCGTTGTGGCCCAGGATGCCGACGAACGAGCCCGCCTCGATGCCCGCGTCCACTCCCGCGAGCACGGCGTTCTTGCCGTAGCCCAACGAGGCGTGCCTGAACTTGAAGAGCGGCTCTATCAGGAAGGCTCCTTGCCCGTCACGGCGGTCACGATGTTCTTGAGGTTCTTCTCCTGGAGCTTCACCCAGGTCTTGGTGTCCGGCAGGGAATTCGCCATGACGCCGATGACGGCGATCTTGGCGCCCGTCTGCTCGGCGAGCCACTCGACGGTCTTCGTCTCGAAATGCTGCTCGCGGACGATGAGCTTCACGTTCTGGGCCTTCATCTCCTCGACGAGCCGCTCCAGGTGCGTCGGCGTGGGCGGCACGCCCGGCTTGAACTCGACCGTGTCGATGAAATCCAGGCCGGTGAACTTGCCCAGGTAGGCCACGTCCTTATGGTAAGAGATCGCCTTGACGCCCTTGAGAGACGCGACCCATTTCCTCCACTCTGCGATCTTGGGATCCATCTCCGCGAGAAAAGCCTTGAGGTTCTTCTGGTAATCGGCCGCATGCGCCGGGTCGATGCGAGAAAACCCCGCCGCGATGTTGCGCGCGATCTGCGGGCCGTTCTGCGGGCCGAGGTTGTAGTGGGGATTGCCGTAGGGGTGCAGCTCCCCCTCCGCGCGGCTCAGCGTCTCCGGCTTCTCCAGGATCTGGACGCCTTCCGACACGTCGATGCAGCCCGGGCCCACGCATTCGCGGATGGGATCGGTGCGCATCTTGGGGTTCACCGCCGCGTCGAGCAGGCCGGGCAGGAACGAATGCTCGACGGTGAGGCCCAAGTAGATCACCGCGTCGGCTCGATTGAGCCTGGTCACGAAGCTCGGCCGCATGACGACCTGGTGGATGTCCTCGGTCCCCCGGGCCAGCGAACCCTGCACGTCGACATCATCGCCGCCGATCTGCGAGGCGATGTCGGCCAACTCCGGGATGGTGGCGAGCACCTTGAGCTTGGCCGCGTGCGCGGGCGCGGCAAGGGCGGCCAGCAGAGCCGCCGCGAAAATCATCCCATTCACGAGGCTCTCCTCAAGCTCCCCAGCGTCCGCGGAAGCCGTGGACGTGATAGCCGATCACGCAAGTCCACTGTAGCGCGATCATGTGCCCCGCGCGCAGGGCGAAGAGGTCGTTGGCCCCGAAGTCCGTGCCGGCCACGCCGGTCACCGCCTCGCGGAAGTTGTTGACGGTGCGCGAGTACTGGAGCCGCACTCGGTTGAACTCCGTGATCTCGAAGGTGAGATAGCCGGCGAAGGTCTTCGAGACCTTCGCCCGGTCGCCGGGGAGCTCGGTCACGTCCACGAAGCCGCCGACGTGGGTGTCGCGGCCGAGCTTGGTCTCGATGTTCGAGTAGCCCGCGTAGGAATGCACGCGCCCGGCGGGGGCGCTCAGATCGGGCGCGTATGCCTCCTCGTTGTCCTGCAGCACCTCGGTCGTCCAGATGATCCCGTGGTAGAGGCCTCCGACCGGAGGCTGATAGCGGACGGTCAGGTCCACGCCCGACAGCGCGCGGAAGCTCTTGTTCAGGGCGAGGCCTGCGCCGTTCACCGTCGAAACGACCTGACGTTTAGGCGTCCAGGCCGCGCTGGCGCCGAGGTCCGCGCCCCAGGAGTCGCCGAGGTCGCCGTAGCCGTGCAGGCGCCCCAGATAGGTGAACCGGTCCAGCGGCCGCGCCGGCTGATTGTCGGCGCGAACATTGCTGGCGCCGATCTTGTTGTAGGCGCCGACGTAGCCTTCCAGATAGAACGGCGTCGGGAAGAGAAAATTGACGTCCAATCCGTCGGCGCGGCTCTCGGACCCGATGTAGGTCACCAGCGAATTCGGCCGATAGACCATCGGGAGCCCGTGATCGGCCGAAAGGCGCGAAGACGCGCCCGCCTCGAACCGTGAGATTATAGGGAAGGGACGTGGTTTGGGCGGCCGCCTCCTCCACGTCGACGCCGCCATCGAAGCCGGTGATGATGGCGAAGACTTTGGCGAACGGGTCCGCCGCCGCCTCCAGGTTCAACTCGGCCGCGCGGAAGTCGAAGGTCGCCTTGTCGCTCGTGTTGCGGAACACAGTGTCGAGCGCCATGCCCATCGCCGGGTTGAACGAGGAGATCGATGCCTTGGCCGGCGCGCCCTCGATGGCCGCGAGACGCTGCTCGAGCGACTTGATGCGCTCCTCGGCGCTCTGCGGCGCCTCGGCCGCGGGCATCTCCTGCCCGCGTACAGCCGGCGCGAAGCATAAGAGCAGCATCCAAATGAATTTATTCATGACCCTTCGCAAAGAAAGGCCCTTTCCGGGGCCGGAGGAAGCTCGAATGATAGAAAATTCAGCCAGCCGGCGGGCATCGAGGCTTTGACAGTCGCCGCAGGAAGAAGGCGCCGGCCAGGCCGAAGGCCAAGCCAAGGAGCGCGCCGCTGGTGACGTCGAGCGGGAAGTGGACGCCGACATACACGCGGCTATAAGCCACGACCACGGCCAAGCCGAAGACCCAGGGAGCCGTCGCCGGCTCGACCAGGCTCAGAAACGTCGCTCCAGCGAAGCAATTAGCCGCATGGTTCGAGGGGAAGCTCATGCCGTACATGGGCTGGGTGCGCAAGACCGTCTCCACCCCCGCTTTCTGGGGCCGGGCGCGATGAAAATACGGCTTAATGATCCTGTGCGCGACCGAATCAGTCAGCCCGATGACCAGGACCAGGGTCAGGATGGCCTTTGCCGCTGCCCAGCCGCGCCTGTACACCCAGTAGGCCAGCGCAGCCGGCACGACGCCGAAAGCGACCAGCCGGACCTTGTGGAGATCGGTGACGACCGGCATGGTCTTATCAAGGAAAGAGCACGTCCAGACCTGGTTCACCTGATGGAAGAGCCAATGGTCCGCGCCCCGCAACGACTGAAAAACGCTCAGCATCGCCGAGAAATATAGCTTACCATTAAGCTACAATAGAAACCTCAGCCCGGTCGACCGCCCCCGAGATTCGGCGGCCGTCGACCGCGCGACCTAACCTACAGCCACTACAGCGACGATCACATAATAACCCATGGGAATACTTAGAACCCGCGAGGAATACCTGCCGGTCACGTGCGCCATCTTGAAGCCTGCGGACCGCGAAGCGTTCTTCTCCGCGATCAGGAAGCAATCGCACGGCAAGCCGGACCAGATCGCGAAGCTCTGCGAGGTCGAGACGGACATGGTCAACGATTGGGTCGGCGGCAAATCCAACGTGCCCTACCATTTCCTTCAGATGCTGGCGCATCAATACAACGTTCCTTTGCCGCCGGTCGGGGAGCTGCGACGCGAATATCTGGCCGTCAGCCAGACCGCGGCGCGACGCGACATCGTCCCCGCCGCGGCGAAGGCCAAGGCGCAGCCTCAAAAAGAGGAGCGCCAAGGCCGGCGCGAACGCAAGCCGAAGGCCGAGAAGCCGAGGCGCGAGGAGCGTCCCCGGCGCGAGCGCGCGCCGCGAGGCGCGGCCAAGCCCAAGGCCGAACGGCCGCAGCCGCCGCAGCAGGCGCGCCCACAGCAACAGCAGGCGCAGCCGCCGCAGCCGCAGCAGGCGCACCCGCAGCAACAGCAGCCGCACCCGCAGCCGCCGCAGAAGAAGGCGCCGAAGGGGAAGGCCGAGCCGAAGGGCCCGCGCGTCCCGGAGCCGTCCGAATCCCTCGCTTATTGGGTCGGCGTGACCATCATGACGGCGCAGCGGCAACCAACCGAGCTGGTCATGACGGCCGACCGGCGCATCGGTCAGAATTTCGCCGGCACCTGGGCCAACCTCACCCGCGAGCTGCTCGGCGTGAGGCCCTTGCTGAAGATGGTGGACAACGGCAAGGCCCAAGAGGCGCGCCTGCCCTGCGAAGGCTTCGAGGAATTCTTCGACCGCCTCGACCTCAAGCCCGACAGGAAGCCCGGCGAGGCCGGCGTGCCGCGGTGGGCCTGGTCCAACCCGGCGTGGAAGGTCGCGTGCGTGAAGGGGGTCGTGGACGCCTGCGCGCATTTCCAGCGCGCCCCCGCGCTCACCCTCCACGCGCTGCCCGAGCGGCTCGCCAAGGCGCTCCAGAAGATGCTCCACGCCATGGGATTCACCGCCGAGGCGGCGGCCGACGGCACGGTCACCCTGCACGGCGTGGAGCTCTTGGACCGGTATTTCGATAAGATCGGCACCTCGAACATGAAGCTGCGCGACCAGTACAAGGCCTACAAGAACCCGCACACCGGCGGGCGGCGCCTGGCCGAGGAGGCCGAGAAGGAAGCGGTCGAGGCCGTCGGCCTCGGCCCCGGCACCGAAGAGGACGCCGAGAAGGACGAGGTGCGCGTCGTCGGCGAGGAGGTCGTGACGGTCGTGACGGCCGACGAGGAAGAGAAGCACGCGCACGAAGAAGAAGTGCTGGAGGCGGCGGCCGGTCTAGAGGCCAGCCCTGAAGAAAGCAGCGAAGCCGCTCTCGACGCGGCGGCCGCGGCCAAGGCGGCCGCCTCAGCCCAGCCGAGCCGATTCGGCGAACCGCCGCCGCAGCCCAAGCCGAAGCCGATCCTGCACCGCCGCCGCACCGTCTGGCGCGGCCGCCCGAAGAACTAAAGTCTTTCTCCCTCTCCCGCCTAGGGCGGGAGCCTCCGCCGTTCCCCCTCTCCCGCGTTCGGGAGAGGGCAGGGGTGAGGGCAAGCGCCGTTTCTTACTGCGGCTGTCCCTTCACAAAATGCCCGTAGCACACGGACACGTAGCTTTCGTTGCCGCCGATCTGCACCTGCTCCCCTGAGCGCAGCACGCGGCCCTTGTCGTCGACCCGCAGTGTCATCGTCGCCTTTCGGCCGCAATGGCAGATGGTCTTGATCTCCGTCATCTCCTCCGCCCAGGCAAGAAGGTACTTGCTGCCTTCGAAGGGCTCGCCCATGAAGTCCGTCCGCAGCCCGTACGCGAGCACCGGCAGCCCCAGTTCAATCGAAATCCGCTTGAGCTGCTCGACCTGCGCCTTCCTCAAGAACTGCGCCTCGTCGATGAGCACGCAGCGTATCTTGCCGTTGCCCTCGACGGCCTTGGCCACGTGGGCGAAGAAATCGAACTTGTCGTCGAAGGATACCGCGTCCCGGCTGAGGCCGATGCGGGAGGTGACCTTGCCCGTTCCGAACCGGGCATCGATGGTGGGAACGAACATCACCGTCGCCATGCCGCGTTCCTGGTAGTTGTAAGCAGACTGGAGCAGCCACGTGCTCTTCCCTGCGTTCATCGCCGAATAATAGAAGTACAGCTTCGCCATCGCGCCTCCGACCCGAACGGGCTCGCGCGGATTATACGTTTCCATCCGCCTGCTCGGCTAAGGCTCCGTCCCGCCGAACGGTCATGCCTTAGTCAGGCCCCGCCCCGCGGCCCCTCTCTATTGCGCCGCAGTCGCGAATCCATGAGGCATTCCCCGTCGAGGCCGGCCCACCATCATCCGAGCGTTGCTTGGTGATATATTTTCGCTGAGACCATCATCGCATCGCATCTTGAGCCAGCGAGGAGTATGCAGGGTTGTCCAGCGCACTCCTGCGGCTTGACTGAAACGCCCCCCTAGCATATGCTCCCTCCCCGTCGTTCCAGGAGGAGCCCCCATGAAATACTGGCAACAAGGAGACGTGCTGCTGCGCCCCGTAGAGCCCGATGCGATCCCGGAAGGCAGAGCCGTCAAGCCGGTCGATGGCAGCCTGATCCTCGCGCATGGAGAGGCGACCGGCCATGCGCATCGCATCAGCGCGATGGACGGTCTCACGCTCATCGATGCCCGAGGCAAAATGTTCCTCCGCGCCGGGGTCCCATTCACCATCCTCCACGAGGAACACGGCCCCATCGAGCTGCCTCCCGGCGGATACAAGGTCTCTCGCGTCCTCGAGTATGACTACTGGGCCGAGCGCACCCGCGAGGTGGCTGATTGACGACGGCCTGGGTCCGCCATTCGCCGATCATCAAGCGTCTGGCGGGCATCGACCTCGGTCGCGCGGTGCTCGACAAGGAGGCCGCGGAGAGAGCCCTGAGCGAGCACCTAGACGCGCTCCTCCTGCCTACGCTGCCCGTGCGCTGGGTCGCCAACCCGGCGGCGGGCGGCGTAGAAGCGCATCAATCGGCGTTGCGGCAGGCCAGGGCCACCGGCAAGAGGGCGGTGCGTCACGCACGCTGGTCGGGCGCCGTCGCCTCCGTCCGCAGGCTCATCCGGACCTTCAAGTATCCGGCCGCGACCGAGACGGCACGATATCGGATGCCTCCGCAGGTCCGGATGGTCGCACGCGGCGCCATAGCCGACACGGAGCGCGCGGCGAATTGGACGGCGGAAGCGGATGACTTGGCGATCTTGGCCGCCACCGCGCAGGAGCGCGGGGCATTTCTAGAACCGTTCGCGCGCGCCTTCGAGGCGGGGCTCTTCCTGCTCTGGGTGACTCGCGCCGAGGTCATCGCCTGCCCCCGGCCCGTCGTGCATCTCCTGGCGGGCCGGCCGCACAATCCCGCCGGCCCCGCCATCGAGTGGGAAGGCGCAGCCCGCTATTGGTTCCTCCACGGTGCCGAGGTGCCCGACGACCTCGTCACCACTCCGGCAGACCAGTTCAATCCCAGGAGAATACTGCACGAGACGAACGCCGAGGTTCGCAAGGAGATCGCGCGGAAGGTGGGGATGCAAAGGATCGCCAAGGCGTTCGGCACGACAACGATTGACCGGGAAAGCTCCTATGAGCTGCTGCTATTAAGGATCGATGGCATGAGGTGCGTGTACCTATCCATGCTCAATCCGAGCACGGGCGAGCGCCACATAGAGGCGGTCCACCCCAGCTGCCGGTCGGTGGCCGAAGCCTTGGCATGGAGGAACGGAGGGCTGTTCGGGTCCCCCCTTCGCCTGACCTAGCAATCGGGATCGGCCTCCGGCTCATCCCTTGAGACCAGCTGGGTCCATTATTGGGCGAAGCTTGCCCGTTCGGCCCAGGTCACTCCACCCGGCCCTCCGTATATTGTCGGGTATGAACTCCTCCTGCCGTTGGCGCATCCCCTTGGCTCTTGTGTCCATCCTGGCTTGCCTAGCCGCGGCAACGGCACGGGCCGACGACACGGAGTGGCTGACGACCGGGTCAGGCGAGGATGCGAGCGCCCTCGCAAAGAACCTCACCAGTTCCATGCGCGGCCTCCATCTGACTGCGATGCCAACGGACGCGGCGCAAGCGCAGCCCGACTATCCGGGTTTCGGCAGCTTCAGCGACGGCTACAGCATGGGCATGCTGAAAGATTTCTCGGTCCGAGGCGTGTTCACGGACTCCGGCGAAGGCGAGCTTTGGCTGGGCCGGGAGTCCGCCCCCGCCTACCGGGGCTACGGCAAATTCATCAGAGGAATCAATCCTTGGCGGTTCAGCGCGGACCCGGGCAAGGCCTCGCGGATCGCGCCGTATCGCGGTCAGTACGTCGTGATCAAGTACCACCAAGTCGGCATCTTCAACCCGCTCAAGCGCGGCACGGGTCTTGAACTCGTGGAGATAGCCCCCGTTGACGGCGCCGCCCGGCCTCAAGAGACGTGCCAGGACGGCGTCAGCGGGCAGCCGGGGGATTTCCAAGCTGCGCGCGTCGTCGACGCCGGCACCAGCGCGGGACAGGGACCCATCTCCTACTCGATCATGCTCCAACTGGGAGATTCGGGCAAAGCCTTTCGCGATGCGTCCGTGCCGAACGACACGATGTTCCAATGCGCCTTGCGCTGGCTGAGATCGGGCGATAAGGCCCGGATATGGTACCGGCCGTCCTCCAAGAGAGACCCGCTGGGCCAGGATATGAGCGACATCTGGAAGATCGAGCCGCTGCCTGCCCGCTGACCGACCAGAATCGGATTTCTCGACACGGCGCACGTTAGGTATACTGTCGTCCGCCGCGCCAGATTTTGGAGAGGTGCGTGAGCGGTTGAAACGGACGCTCTCGAAAAGCGTTAGGCGGCAACCCCGCCTCCAGGGTTCGAATCCCTGCCTCTCCGCCAGTTTGCCGCCGGCTGACATCAGCCGGCGGTTTTGTTTTGGCGAAGGACTTTGACCGCCAGAACGAGGGCAACGATCACTAGAGCAGCAAGGGCGGCGACGACGAATTTGCCCTCACCCCCACCCTCTCCCGAAACGCGGGAGAGGGAGACCGGAGGCTTGCCCTCACCCCCCACCCCAGCCCTCCCCCACAAGGGGGGAGGGAGAACGACCCTGAGGGAGAGTTTAGCGGGTGGACGACCGCTGGCGCGCTGAGTCTTGCGCGCGGCAGGCGGCGCCGCGGCGGGCGGGGCCACAGCCGAGATCTTCATCGGGCCGACGGAGTCGCGCCCCCCCGCCGCGAGCGCGTCGCCCTCGGGAGAGAACACGAGGCGCTCGATGACCACCGGCCGCCCCGCCTGCGTCCAGCCGTCCGCCTTGCCCGCCCGCCGGCCCGTGCGGGCATCCGTGAAAAGCACGGCACCTTCCGCGTCGGAGTGGGCCAAGAGGCGGCCGTCGGGAGAGAAGGCGACCGCGTTCGCCGCGGCGACCGCTCCCGCGTCGCTCTTCCACTCCTCCTTGCGCGCCGAGAAATCCCACAATGCCAACTCCATGCGGGAGCCGCCGTCGCGAAGAAAGACCAGCTGGGTCCCGGCGGGCGAAAAGACGAGCGCGTGCATCCGCCCTCCCGAGGGAGCTTGGGCCGCGAGCGCGCCGGTGACCGCGTCCCAAACACGCAGGGATCCGTCGCGGCAAGCCGCGACTACGATGAGGCCGTCAGGCGAGAAGGCGAAGGCTTCGGTCGCGGCGCACGAGCTTTCCAGCCTGGCGGCGGCCAGCCGGCGCATGTCGAAGAGCGAGAGCCCTCGGTCCTCCGAGTCCCACAGAAGACGATACCCTTCCGGCGACAAGAGCGCGCGCACCTCGCCTCGGTGCAGACCGACATCGAGCGCGCGCTGAGTCCCGGTCGCCATGTCCCAATAGCGCAGGCCGCCCACGCCAGGCAACGGCGAGAGGATGGCGGCCTTGGGATCGGCGGCCAAGGCGACGAGAAACAGGCTCGCCGGCGCGGCGATCGCCTGCTTCTGCCGGCCCCCGTCCAGGTCCCACAGGCGCACTTCGGAGCCGCTTTCGCCGCCGGCGGCCGAGACCAGGGAACGGCCGTCCGGAGAGAAAGCGAGGCCCGAGAGCTTACCGCCGCGGCCGGACAGGGTGAGCCGCTCTTTGACAGCCACTTCGGCGGCCTGAGCCGACGCGGCGAATGCCGCCGTGAGAAACAACAGCGCGCGAAGCCTCATCCGATCACCGCCGCCATTGTAGCATCCCCCCACCCCTCCCCTCCCCCACAAGGGGGAGGGAGAATCGAGAGTCAAATTTCGCTATCATCGCGCCATGGCATTCTCGCTACTTCCCAAGGAAGAGAAATTCTTCGAGCTGTTCGAGACGCAGGCGGCCCACAACGTGGCGGCGGCGCGGGCGTTCAAGGAATTGATGCAGAAGTGGAACCCCGAGTCGGACATCTTCGACAAGCTGCGCGACATCGAGCACGAGGGCGACATCACGACCCACGAGGTCATCGACCGGCTCAACCGCACTTTCATCACCCCCTTCGACCGCGAGGACATCCACGCGCTGGCCGGCGAGCTCGACGACATCGTGGACCTGATCCAGTCGGTGTCGGCGCGCATGAAACTGTTCGGCATCGCGGCCATCCCGCCAGACCTCGTCGAGATGGCCGACATCCTCGCGCAGTCCACCGAGAACATCCGCAAGGCGATGCATGAGCTCAAGGATTTCTCGAACCCGAGGCGCCTGCTCGATTACTGCATCGAGATCAACCGCCTCGAGAACGCGGGCGACCTTGCATTCCAGAACGCGGTCGGCCGCCTGTTCGCCAGCAACGCCGGCAAGCCCTGGCACGGCAACCAGGGGTGCTTCGCCCCGGACAGTTCAAACCAGATCCTCCGCACCATGAAAAACACCTTCTCTCACTCCCCCACCCCCACGTTGGGGAGATTATTTCTCGCGGTGAGACGGTCGTTTCCACCCGCGTGCTTTCCCCTCGCGCGGCGGTGATATGGGCCGCGTTCTTCAACTTCATCGCCTTCCTCATCTTCCCGCTGCACGTGGCCAACACCGTCGGCAAGGGGATCGTGGACCCGGCGATCGTCGACAGCGCGGTCATCGCCGCGACGCTCGTCGGCGCATGCGTCTGGGACCTCTGGACGTGGTACGCCGGACTGCCGACCAGCTCCTCGCACGCCCTGATCGGGGGCTTTATCGGCGCGGCGCTCGTAAAGGTCGGCCCAAGCGCGCTCGTCCTGCCCGGCATCGAGAAGACGGTCGCATTCATGATCCTAGCGCCCTTGCTGGGCATGGCAGCCGCCTCGGTCATCGGCGTGGCGAACTACTGGATCTTCCGCAATGCGAGCCCCGGCCGCGTCGACCATATTTTCCGCAAGGGACAGCTTCTCTCGGCTGCGCTCTACAGCCTTGGCCACGGAGGCAACGACGCGCAAAAGACCATGGGCGTCATCTCGATCCTGCTGTTCTCCGCCGGCCTGCTCGGCCCGAAGTTCTACGTACCGCTCTGGGTCGTGCTCTCCTGCCACGCGGCGATGGGCCTGGGCACGATGTTCGGCGGCTGGCGCATCGTGAAGACGATGGGCCAGCGGGTCGCGAAGCTGCGGCCCTTCGACGGATGTTGCGCCGAGACGGGCGGCGCCTTGACTCTGTATCTGGCCTCCGCCCTAGGCGTGCCGGTGAGCACGACTCATACCATCACGGGCGGCATCATGGGCGTGGGGGCGCTCCGGCGCTTCTCGGCGGTCAAGTGGGACGTGGGCGGCCGCATCGTGTGGGCGTGGATCCTCACCATCCCCGCCTCGGCGCTGGTGTCGGCCGCGTGCTACTGGGCAATCGCTAGATAATCCCCCCACCCCGACCCTCCCCCACAAGGGGGGGGGGCGCGCCTGCGCCTTCGATCTATTGCGCAATCCGGACACGGAGTCGGTCCTCCTCGCCGACAGTTCGGCCGAAAACCTGGCCTCCGCGAAATCGTGGCTGAAGACCGCCAAGGTGGAGACCGTCCGCGTCGACGCCGGCGACACCAAACGCATTGCCGAGCTGGCGCGCGGCAAAGACGTGCTCATCAGCTGCGTCCCCTATTTCTTCAACCTCGAGCTGGCGAAAGCCGCGATCCACGCGAAGACGAATTTCATCGATCTCGGCGGCAATACGGACATCGTCTTGAAGGAACTGGCGCTCACGAGCCAAGCCGAGAAGGCCGGCGTGACCCTGCTACCCGACGTGGGGCTCGGCCCGGGCATGCTCTCGACCATCGCGGCCCACGGCATCAGCCAGCTCGACAAGACCGACGAGGTGCATCTGCGCGACGGCGGCCTGCCGCAGAAACCGCGGCCGCCCATGAACTACCTGCTGACCTTCTCGGAGCACGGGCTGATCAACGAGTACGTCGAGGACGCCTACGCCATCCGCGACTACAAGCGGGTCAAGGTGCCGGGCCTCTCCGAGGTCGAGGAGATCGACGTGCCGACTTTGGGCCGCTGCGAGGCGGCGCACGCCTCGGGCGGGCTCTCGACCTTGGCCCACACCTACGAGGGCAAGATCCGCACGATGGACAACAAGCTCATCCGCTATCCGGGGCACATCGGCATCATCAACGCGATGAACGCGATGGGGTTCTTCGGCACCGAGAAGATCGCCTTGAGCGGCGGGAGCCTCAAGCCGCGCGATCTCAGCGCGAAGCTCTTCCGCCAGCACTTCGAGCGGCCCGCCGACAAGGACCTCGTCATCATCCACAGCACGGTCCGCGGCGTCAAGGACGGCCGGAAAGCCGAGGTCGTCTACGACATGCTCGACTACTACGACGACAAGAAGAAGATGACCGCCATGATGCGCACGACGGGATTCCCGGCCGCCATCGTCGCCCAGATGCTGGCCTCCAAGGTCATCAACAAGCCCGGCGCCTTCCCGGTCGAGCTCGGCATCCCGCCGGAGCCGTTCTTCGCCGAGATGCACAAGCGCGGCTTCAACCTGTCCTGGAAGCTGAGCTTCCCCGAGGGCGCCGCCGCCAAGCCTCACCCGCACGCCAAGGCGGCGGCTTAACGCGCGACGTGGCGGCCCAGCGCGTCGTCTCCCTGATCGCGTCGAGCACCGAGATCGTCTACGCGCTGGGCTTGGGCGAGCGCCTGGTGGGACGCTCGCAGGAGTGCGACTTTCCGCCGCAAGCGGGGCAGCTGCCGGCGCTCACCGCTCCCAAGCTCAACGTCAACACGTCGAGCAAGGGCATCGACGATCAGGTCCGCAAGCTCGCCGCCTCCGGCGCTTCCGCCGACGCGTTGGACGTCGAGAAGCTCAAGGCGCTCGCTCCCGACGTCGTCATCGCGCCGGCCCGGGGCAGCCTGTTCTCGGTGAGCCTCAAAGACGTGGAGGCCGCGCTGGGCGGCCGGGCGGACGTGAAGATCGTCGCGCTCGAGCCGAACCGGCTCGAGGACGTCTTCAACGATATCCGCAAGATCGCCGACGCGCTGGAAGCGGCCTCGGCGGGCGAGGCCCTCGTCCATCGCCTGCGCTCGCGCATGCACGCGGTGGCGGAGAAGGCCGCCGAGCTGCCGCCGGTCCCGGTCGCCTGCCTCAGTTGGCTCGACCCGCTGATGCTCGCGGGCGGCTGGATACCGGAGCTGGTGGCGATGGCCGGAGGGCGCAGCGTGGAGGCCGAGCGAGGCGGCGAGTGGAACGCCCTCGCCGGCTCCGCGCCGGAGGCCATCGTCGCGATGCCCTGCGGCTTCAATCTGATGCGCACGCGCCTCGAGATGTCCGCGCTCGCCTCGAAGCCGGAATGGTGCCGCCTCAAGGCGGTCCAGTCCGGCCGCACCTGCGCCGCCGACGGCAACCAATTCTTCAACCGGCCCGGCCCGCGCTTGGCCGAGTCGCTCGAGATCCTGGCCGAGATCCTGCATCCGAAGGAGTTCGCCTTCGGCTACCAGGGGACGGGCTGGGAGCCTTATCGTCTTTAGAAAACGCGCAAGGAGAGACCATGGCTTGGAAGGTATTAGAGAAGCTGAAGGAGAAGATCACGGGAAAGACCGCCGAGGTAGCGGCCCAGGCCGCGGCCGCCGCCGTGACGAGCGCGCTGCCCGATGCCGCCAAGGGCGGCGAGGCGGGCGCCATGCCCGACTTGAAGGAGCTGGAGAAGAAGGGGATGCTCGGGCAGTTCTTCCGCCATTGGAAGAACCCCGCTTTCCTGCGCCAAGTCCAAGCGCTCGCCGCGCGCATGCGGGCCGACGGCGTGGACGTGAAGGATCCGAAAGCCGTGCAGGCGTGGATCACCGCCCACCAGAAGGAGATCGACGCGGGCGAGGGCGGAGCTCAGCCCGCCAAGCCCGAGACCTTCGTGAAGTCCTCGCCCGACGTGGGCCGCAACGACCCCTGCCCGTGCGGCAGCGGCAAGAAGTACAAGAAGTGCCACGGCATCGCCAAGTCCTGACGATCGGTCGCCGCGAGACGGCGCGCGCGAAGACTGGCTGAGAAAGACGGGAGACGCTGACGCGGCTCGAGCGCTAGCGCGAGTCGAGCTGCACGTCGCGGTCGATGTCTTCGAGCAGGCGGCGGCGGTGCAGGCCTTCCGCCCCTTCCTTGATGATACCGAGCTCGAGGTCCATGCTCCGCCCGAGCCAGCGGCGCAAGATGGGGCGCAGGACCTTGAGGGCCAGAGGAAGGTGATAGCTCTCCAGGTGCATGACGCGCGTGCCGCCGGCGACTTTCGTCAGCTCGAAGCCGCCCAGCCCTTTGCGGAAGGGGCCCTTCAGCATCTCGCTCTGGTAGCCGCCGTCACCGGTGTACACCATCTTGAACGAGCCGCTCCATGGAAAGCCGAAGTAGCGGCCGGACACCTCGGCGAGCGCCGTTTCGCCGTCCGGATAGGTGACCTTGCACTGGTCGACCTTCTGTTCGTAGTCGGCGAGACGGGTCGCGTCGCGTAGATACTCAGAGACGCGTTCCTTCGGGGCGCTGACGAGGATGTGTCGGGTGACGGTCAACATGGCCTTAAAGTGGAGCGGGCGAAGGGAATCGAACCCTCGTCTCTACCTTGGCAAGGTAGCATTCTACCATTGAACCACGCCCGCGTCGGATTCTGAACGCCGACACGCGATTATATCAAAAGTCCGAGCCGGACGTCGTCAATCGTGACGAAGGGTCCGGATCTTGGCGCGATCGGGAATCTGCACCCTAGGGTCTATTCCTTAATAGGCCTACTACCGCGCCTGCGAAACCCCAAAGGCTCAATCGGACCCTCCCCCGCCTATCCTAGAATTGCTGCCACTATGGTTAAGAATCTCCGCCGGTCGCGCATCCTCCCCATCTTCCTGGCCGCCAGTCTTCTTTTGAGCGGGCCCGCCGGCACGGGTTGGGCGCAGACCGTCGGCGCCGCGGCGCATGGCGCCGCCTCGGCCGTGGGCATCTCCGCGGCGGCCGGCGCCCAGGTGGTCGCGCTCCCGCAGGCGAGCGTCCTGCCGCTCGCGCCTGTCGCCTTGCCCGGCGCCTTGCCGCTCGCCAATCCGTTCCCGCTTTCGGCGCCGCAGACCGCGCCGGCCGCCTCGGCGCAAACGGCCGAAGCCCTCGCGACGGCCCTGCCTCAAGCCGCCGCTTTGGCGCCGGCGGTCGAACGGCATCCCGTCATCGACCTCATCAACCGCCTCCAGCAGGCGGGCGTCGCCCTTCCCGAGACGATCGACTCGCCCGCGGACGCGGCCAAGCTGCGCGCCGCGGCCGAGGCCCTGCCCGCCGGCGGCATGCGCGACACGCTCGTCCGACTGGCCGTGGCGGTGGAGACGCCTCAGGGCCCGGCGCGGCAGGTCGCGCTGGACAACATCTTCGAGAACGGCGTCCCTCCGGCCGCGGCCGCTCCGCAGGCGGTCAAGCCGGGGCTATGGGAGCGCCTCGCGCAGTCCAAGCTCGTCCCCGCCTCGCTCAAGCGCTACGCCGCGGCCCGCGCAGAAGAGCGGCGTCCCAAGGCGCAGCCCGTCCCGGCGGATGCTTATAAGGTAAAGACCGACCGCCTGCGCTGGACACCCGACGCGGCCATGCTCGACCAGGCCGCGGCGCTCCCCGCGCCTGCCAAGGAAGTCGTCGGCCAGGACTTGGCGCTCGAGGCGCTGGAGTTCGGCCTCAAGATGTCGGGCGACGGGCACAACGTCATCATCACCGGCCCGGACGGCTCCGGCCGCGAGACCGCGACGCGGCGCATGCTCGAGCGCATCGCGCCCTCCATGGACACGCCGCCGGACCTCGTGGCGGTCACGAATCTCAAGCAGAAGGAGCAGCCGCTGGTGCTCGAGCTGCCGGCCGGCACCGCCGCGTCCTTCAAGGCAGGGCTGAACGGCCTGCTCTCCGCGTTCAAGAAGGGGCTTCCCGCCCTGCTCGGCTCGGGAGAAGCCGCGGCGAAGAAACACGAGATCCGCGACGCGTTCCAGGAGGCCGCCGCCGGGGCCGAGGCGAAGTTCCAGGAGCAGGTGTCGCAGGTCAAATTGGCCAACGGCAAATTCGGCGTGATGGCCAAGCCGCAAGAGGACGGCGAGGGGCACGTGACCCTCGTCATCGCCCCGACCTTCAACGGCGAGCCCCTCGCCAAGGGGGATGAGAAGGCGAAGATCGAAGCCGGCGCCTTCACGGCCGCGGAGTGGGAGCAGGCGATGAAGGAGCTCCCCGGCGTCGCCCAGCAGGTCAGCCAGCAGTACATGCAGCTGGCGCGGATGATCGCCGCCGCCGGAGCGCAGGCGCAGGGCGCCATCGTCGCCATCGACGCCAAGACCGCGGCGGCGGCCGTGCATCAGCTCGGCGCTCCGCTCAAGGCGCTGGCCCGGCCGGAGGCCGCGCACGACGACGCGCGCCACGCCGAGCTGCAGAAGCGCGCCAAGCTTTTGATGCAGGAGTTCGAGAAGACGCACGGCTCCAAGCAGGTGGGGCCGTTCCTGGTCGTCATCCGCATGGCGCAGACCAAGGAAGGCACCCAGCCGGTGCCCTCGCTGTCCAAGGACGGAAAGCCGGTCGGCCGCGAGACGCTGATGGGCATGATCTTCTCCGGCGAGATGTCCGAGGCCGACTGGGAGAAGATCCAATCCGAGATCGAGACCTTCGTCACCGAATATCGCGACGGGCTCAAGAAGCTGACGGAACAGCTCGAGAAGGAGCACGGGGCGCTCCACGCCGGCGACCCGCCGCCCACCGCGGCGCAGGCCAAGGCCTCGGCCTATGTGGATATGCTCCTCGCGGACATCGCCAAGAACTACCAGGCGTTCCTGCCGCAGCGCGAGGAGGGCGGCAATCCCCTTGCCGCGCTCATGGCCGCCAAGAAGGGCGACCCGGCCGAGGCGTACGTCGTGAGCGTCCTCGCCGCCAACCAGCCCGGCTCGGGCGCGCCCGTCATCTTCGAGCGCTCGCCCAGCTTCGAGAACCTGTTCGGCTCCGTCGAGGGCGACGGCCGCGTCCTGATGATGCCGGGCGCCGGCATGGTCAAGGCCGACGCCCCGGGCGGCCCGGAGCTCAAGAGCGGCTCGTACGTGAAGGCCAACGGCGGCTTCCTCGTGCTCAACCTCATGGACGTCCTGCGCGAGCAGGGAACCTGGGCCGCCCTGATGCGCGCCGTTCGCGCCGGCCAGGCCGAGATCGCGGAAGGCGGGGCCATGGGAGCCCTTGTAGGCGCCAACGCCAAGCGCCACCCGGTCCAGGCCAAGGTCAAGGTCGTGCTCATCGGCTCGACCTCGTTGAAGATGCTCCTTGCGGAACACGACCCCGACTTCGCCCGCCACTTCAAGGCCGCCTCGCAGTTCGAATCGTCCATGAACATGGCGGTCGAGAACATCGCCGGCTACCTCCACTTCATGAGGTCGATGGCAGAGACGTCCACCGCGGGCGTCCTCTCCATGACGCGCGACGCCATGGTCGAGGTTCTCCAGTACGCCGCGAAGCTCGCGGGCTCCAACGAGAAGCTGACGGCGAGGTTCAGGCCGCTGCTCGACCTCATGACCGAGGCGACCTACTGGGCGCGCCAGGCCGGCCATAGCGAGGTCACGGGCTCCGACGTGGCCGCCGCGATCCAGAAGAAGCTGGACTTCGAGGGCAGCGCGCGCCGCCACATGCAGGAGATGTACTCGAAGGACATCTTCCATATCCAGACCGAGGGCACGGCCGTCGGACAGACGAACGCGCTCACGGTCTACGGCGACTTCGGCTTGCCGACGCGCGCCACCGTGACCGTGAAGGCCGGCGGTTCGGGCGTGACCGCGCTCGACGACAAGGCGGGCCTCGCGGGGCCGTTCTACAAGCAAGGCGTCGCGGTGCTCGAGAGTTTCCTCGACCACGTCTTCGCCAAGGAGCGCGGCCTGCCGTTCGAGGTCCGCGTGAAGAAGGAGCAGCTGTACTCTCAGATCGACGGCGACTCCTCGACCTCGACGAACATCTACGCGACCCTGTCGGCGCTGTCCGGCGTGCCGATCAAGCAGTCGATCGCGATGACGGGCTCGGCCGACCAGTTCGGCAACGTCCAGCCGATCGGCGGCGTGAACTACAAGATCGAGGGCTTCTACGACATCATCACGGCGAAGCTGAAGGCGGCGGGCAAGTCGCTCGACGGGACGCAAGGCGTGATCATCCCGGCGACGAACGTGCCGGACCTCATGCTGCGCGCCGACATCGCCCAGGCCGTCAAGGACGGCAAGTTCCAGCTGTGGGCCGTCACGCACGTCAGCCAGGGCATCGAGATCCTGACGGGCGAGGCGTACTCCGAGATCGTGCGCAAGATCCAGCTCCGCGCGGACAAGGTCCGCGGCGGTGGAAAGTCCGGCGCGTCGAAGCCGGATTAATCGGCGCCGCCGAGCTTCCTCAGCTCTTTCTGCGCCGAGCGCGCGGTCTCGGGCGACGGGTTGCCCTCGAGCGCCCTGCGGAAGAACTTGACCGCATAGCCGGTATTCTTCTCCTCAAGGAGGCAGAATCCCATCCCCGCGTAGGCGTCGGCCACGTAACGGTCGCGCAGGCCGCTCTTGATCGCCATGGTCAGCGAGTCCATGAACGCGACTCGGGCCGCGCTGAAATCCTTCTGCTGCAGGCGCAGCCCGCCGAGAAGGCTCAGGCGGCGGATCTCGCGCGGGTCCGTCGGCACCAGCAAGGCCGTGGCCTCGCCCAGTTCGTCTTGCGCCTGGGCAAACATACCCAGCCTCAAGAACTCTTCGGCCGCGTTGAGATGCTTCTCGATGCGTTCGTCGACTGACAAGCCCGCGAGGTCCCGCTCCGGGACCCGCACCGGCACGGCAGGTGCCTTCGCGCCCCCCCAGCGGAAGGTTGCGCTCAATCGGTGCGCAGAGCCCAGGTCGCCCAGCGGTGTGAACGCGTAATCGAGCTGGAACCCGTCATGCCGCCAGCCGAAGCCGGCCGTGATGCCGATGCCGGCGTCGTTGCGGCCGTTGAATCCCACGCGCGCCGCGAAGGAAGGGGCGAGCCAGCTTTCCGCGCCGAAAGAGAATAAAGCATTGTCGGAGCGCTCCTTGATCAGGTCGAGCTCGAACGTCACGGGCAAGGCCAGGAGATTATCTACCCAGTCGAAGGAAGCTGGAGCCTCGGCGCCTGAGCGGACCTCATAAGCCGCGCCGAGCCGCAATTGGGCTGGCAGCTTCTCGTTGGCGCTCTGGAAGCGCACTGTGGAGCCCATATTTTGCAGGGCCGCCGCGAAGAGCCAGCGCCGCCTGCCCGGCGTCGCATAGAGGATGCCGCCGTCGGCCGCGTAGGCCGAGCCTGAAACATTGTCGATCGACTCGCGAATGAACTTCACCGCGCCACCGACACGCAGGCCTTCGGCCACCTCCCGGCCCAATCCAAGCCCCAGCGCCGTGTCCGTGATACCGAAAGACGCGCCCGTGCCGTCGGGGTTCGACACGGTCGTCCGGGGAACGTGTCCGTAGGTCAGGTAATTGAGCTGGAGGCCGAGGCCCTGGGGCGTGGCGAAGCCGACGTACTCCTGCGTGATCGGCGAGACATACTGATTGTGCATCAAGGTCGCCTCGTAGCGCCCGCCTCGCCCGAGCGCGGCGGGATTGTAGATGAGGGCCTCGGCGTCGGAGGCGAGCGCCGCCTGGGCCCCTCCCATGGCCACGGCGCGCGCCCCCGCGTCGAGCGAAAGGAAATCGAAGGGCTCGGCCCCCGGGCTCGCAGCCAGCGCCCGGCCGCCCGCGGCGAACGCGGCCAGAGCCACCCCGATCGCTGCCGCAGTCCTCTTCATCGAATGATCGCGAGCACGCGAGTGGCGCCCACTTGGCCTTGGCTCGTCATGACCGCGATGTAACCTCCCGTCGCCACGTCGCGCCCGTCCTCATTGCGGGCGTCCCACTGCAGCCTGCCGCCGGCCTCGCTCGTCATCCGCTTGACGCGCCGCCCGCTCACCGTGTAGATGGTGACGACGGCTCCCGGAGGCAGCTTATTGAAAACGATGCCGGAGTCCGGGTCCGAGGGGCTGAAGGGGCGCCCCTCGTCCGGGTTGCCGCCGTTCGGCTTGAACGGCACTGGGTAGATCTGGACCTCGTTCAGGGCGGCGTGGGCGGGCGCCGCGAAGAGGCCGAAGAGGCTGAAGTGCGGCGTGTTGCCCGTGACCCGATGGTTCACCGCGTCCACGGTCGACAAGAAATCCTTGCGCCATTGCTCGGCGACCGGGTCATAGGCCCACATCTGCAGGTCCGCGGCGCGCAGACCCGTGCCGTCTACGATGCCGTCGTTGTCGGCGTCCGGGTATGAGATCGAGACCGCCGCGGTCATGCCGTTGACGAGCGCGCTCTGCCCGTTGTCGAGCGTGATCTCGACGTAATCGTTCGCAGGCAAAGGGTCAGCGTTGAGGACGCGCGCCAGAGCGCGCACGGCCGCCGCGGTGAACGCCGGCGCGTCGAGCGGGTTATTGACCACGGTGATCGTGACCGTCGAGGAAGCGAGCGCCCCGGCGGGGATCGCCACCGAGGAGAGCTGGCCCGAGCCCGCGTCTCCCGACTGGACGGTGGTCGCGGCCCCGTTATTGACCTTCTGCTGCGTCTGGACGCTGCCGCCCCCGAGGTCCGTCTCTTGGATGTCGGGCTGGGCCGGGTCCACGCCGACCGTGATAGCCGGCGGGGTCGCGTCGGCCCGGCCCGAGAAATCCGTGGCGAGGGCGCGAAGGTCATAGGAGCCTGGGGCGAGCAGGTTCGCGTTCCAATGCACGTACCATGGGGGCGCCGAGGCCGGGTTAGGATGGTTGAACTCGGCGGCGGCCAGCGCGGCCCAGACCGCGGCCGAGGACGGCTTGTACTGGAACAGGACCTGGCGGGTCTGCGCGACGTCCCCTAGGACGATCTGGGCCTGGACGGTGATGCGGTTGCCGATGATCTTCTTCCCCGCCTCTGGCGTCGCGATCGCGGCGCGCACGCCGTCCAAGCTGTTGAGCGCGGCCGCGGCGGCCGACACGCCGGCGTCCTGCTCCTCGACGCCGCAACGATTGACGGCCCGCAGGCTGAAGCGGTAGGCGGGGCTGGAGACCAGGACGTCGGTGAGGTAGCCCGTCGCCGACGCCGGAAGCTCGGCAAGCGGTTGCACGTAATCGACCTGGCCGGTCCCCGCGTCGTAATAGAGCTTGTAGCCCGTGACGCCCTCGGAGGGCGATGGAGACCACTGCAGACGGATCCGATCGCTCGCCAGCGACATGGCGGAGAGCCGGCCCGCCGGAAGCGGCGCCTGGGCCTGCGTGACCAATTGGACCGGCGGGGAATAGTCGCTGGCGAGGCCGTCGCCGTTGATCGCGCGGATCTTCGCGAAGGCCGGCAGGCAGGCAAGCAGGTAGTAGTCCGTGGCCGAGGTACCGATGCCTTGGAAGACGCGGTTGAACGTCGCGCCGTCGGTGGAGACTAAGAGCTCGACCGGCGTTCCGGGTGGATCGGAGCCCATCGACCAGGCGAACGCCGCGCTGGTGATCTCGACATCGGCGACGGCCAGCGCCGGAGGGTCCGCCAAGGTGTAGGCCTGCGCCGGCGCCGAGCGGAGGCCCTCCCCCGTCGCGTTCACGGCGGAGACCACGAGGCGCTGCAAAGTGTTCGGCGCCAGGCCCCCTGACACGAACGGCAGAGCGTCCGCGACCCCCGCGGATACCGTCGGATTGGAAGCGTAATAGAGCCGGTACTGCGATGCCCCGGCGACCGCGGTCCATGTCCACAGCAGGGCGGAGTCGCCGATCGCCGAGACGGACAGGCCCATGGGCGCGGGCGGGCCCGGATCCGCCGCCGTCGCCGCCGCGCCGGCGTACGCCGTGCCGATCCCGTCGCCGTTGACCGCCCGCACGCGGTAGGAATAGGCGGTCGAGGGCGACAGCCCGGCGTCAACGGCAGCAAGACCGGCGCCGGCCCATCTCTTGACGAAGCTCGCGCCGGCAGAGCGCTCCAGCTCGAAGATCGTCCCGTCGGGATCGTCGTTGCCCGACCACGCCAAGCTCGCGGAGACCGACGAGACCGCCGTGACGGACAATGACGACGGCGCGCCGGCGAGCGTATAGCGCGAGGCGGAGCCCGAGTTCGCCAAACCGCCCGCGTTGAACGCCTGGACATGGTACGCCCCGTAGGGGAGATTGGCCTGCAGGCCTGACTGCACCCAAGTCGTCGCGGCAGCCGCCAGGTCCCCAGAGAGGTTGGAGGTGCCCGACATCACGCGGTAGCCTGCCGCGTCCGGCGCATGCGGTGTCCAGGACCATTCGATGGAGGCGCCATCGAGCGCGCGGGCGCCGAAGGCCGACGCGGGAACGGGCGCGCTCAGGTCGTTGGTGCGCGCGGCAAGCTCGGGAGTAAAGGCGCTCTTGAGCCCGGCGCCGTTGACGGCTCGGACCTGATAGAAGTAGCTCGTGCCGGGCGCGAGCCCCGTGTCGATGAACGCGAAGGAGCTTTGCGAGGCGAGCGTCGAAGCGGGGCCGCCGGTGGAGCGCTGGAGCTCGTAGACCGTTTGAGCGGGATTGCCTCCCGCCGCCCAGGCGAGAGCCACGCTCGTGGGCGACTGGGCCGTCACCGCGGCGCCGCGGGCGGGCCGGGCGACGACGTCATCGTCATCCCCGAGCGGACGAAGGCCGTCGGCACCCCGTCGCCGTTGAGCGCGCGGACCTGGTAGGAGTAGGCGACGAGAGGCGAAAGCCCCGTGTCCAGGTACGTCGTCGAGCGCACATTGGCCACGAACAGGAAGACGCCGCCGGTCGAGCGGTCCACCTCATAGAGCGTGCCCGCTGGGTTCGAATTGGCCGACCATCTCAAGCTCGCCGTCGTCGACGCCGCCGACACGACCAAGCCCGCCGGCGCCACGGCCAAGGTGTAAGCCGATACGGGAGGCAAGGAGACGGACGCGCCCCCGTGGTTGAAAACCTGCACGGTCATCGGGCCGTACTGCGTATTCGTGGACAAGCCCGTCTGCAGCCATACGACGGTGAACGGCGGCAGATCGCCGGAAAGGTTCACGCCCGCGCTGAGGACCCGGTAGCCGGTCTCGTTCATCGAGTTGCCGGTCCAAGTCCAGCGGATGGCGTTTCGGGCGACCGCCGCGCCCGAGACGTTGGTCGGCGCGGGCGGAGCGTCCGCCGAGGGAGTGACGACGGCCGCCGCCGGGGTGTAGGCGCTGAGCACGCCGTCCGCGTTGACGGCGGCCAGGCGGTAGTAGAAGGTCGTCGCGGGACTTAAGTATCCATCGGTCGCCGCGGTGTCCAGCGTCGTGATCCAAGGCGAGAAATTCGCGGTCGCCCCCGTCGTCGACCTCTCAAGCCGGTAAGGCGTGCCGGATGGATTGCCCGCGGCCGACCAGGAGAACGTCGCCGAGGTCGAAGAGATGCGGACTGCGGCGAAGCCGGCCGGCGAGGCGGCAAGGGTAGCGCGCGAGGCCAGGCCAGAATCGGCCGTGCCCCCCGAATTGAAAGCCTCGACGAGGCAAGGGCCGTAGATTCGGTTGGGCGACAGGCCCGTCTGAGTCCAACTGTTCAGGCTCGGCGGGAGGTCCCCGGAGATATTCGCCGTTCCTGCCAGGACGCGATAGCCGGCGGCGACAGCCGAGTTGACCGTCCATCTCCATTGCACCGCGCTCGTGCCCAAGGCGACCCCCGCAAAACCGGTCGCCGCCGCCGGCGCGCTGGCATCCGCCGTGCGCGCGGACGTCACCGTTTGCTGAGAGGTGTCCGAGGACGGGCTGATCGCGACTATCGAGAAGAGGTACGTCGTCGCGGGCAGCAGTCCGCCGAACGTCACCGTGGCCGTCGCGGTCGTCTGGCTCAGGAACGGGGAGCCTGCGGTGGACGCGGAGACTGTGTATCGCGTGCCTTGAGGGTTGCCGTTGGTGGACCAAGATAGCGTCACGGACGTGGTGCTCACCGCGAGGGGATAGAACATCGTGGGAGGGGCGGCCAGCGTGCACGCGGAGGCGGCCGAGCTTGAAGTGCTGACGCCGCTCCCGTTGAAGGCCTGCAGCAGGTAGGGGCCGTAGCACGTGGCCGTGGACAGCCCATCTTGCATCCACGAGGTGGCGTCCGGGAACAGGTTCCCCGAAAGATTCGTGGCGCCGGCCATCACGCGATAGCCGAGGGCGTTGGTCGCGCCGCTCGACCAACTCCACGCGATGCGGGTGGTGGCTACGCCCTTGCCGGCGAACCCCTTGGGCGCGACCGGAGGGCCTTGTGCCGCGGTGAGCGTGGAGGCCATGACGCCGAAATCCGTGAATAGGCCTTCGGCGTTCTTGGCCCGCACCTGATACCAGTACATCGTCGAAGGGTTCAGCCCCGTGTCCAAGAACGTCGCCGCCGTCGTCAGCGCGATGGAGACGAACGTCCCGCTCGTCGAGCGCTGCAGATCGAAAAGCGTCGTCACCGGATTCCCATTGGCCGACCAGCTCAAGCCGACGGCGGACGAGGACGCCGCGACCGCGGCCAAGCCGGAAGGCGCGGCCGCGAGGGTGTAGCGGGAGGCGGGGGCGGAAGTGGCGTTGGTCGCCCCGTTGAAGGCCGTCACCCAATACGGACCGTAGAGAGTGTTGGGCGTGAGGCCCGTCTGAAGGAAGGTGGTGGTGTTGCCCGCGAGGTCGCCGGACACGTTGGCGTTCCCGGAGATGACGCGATAGCGCGTCCCGAGGACGGACTTGTCGTTCCAGGACCAGAATATGCTGCGCGTGGAGACGGGCGTGCCCGCGAAGATCGACGGCGGAGCGATGAGCGGCGGCAGCGCGACCGGGCCCGCCAGCGCGCTGTCGATGGAGTCCCGATTCCTGCCCGCGACCTTGAAATAGTAAGTGGACAACGGAGCGAGGCTCGTGTCGGTGAAACTCGTCGCCCCCGTCGTCAAGAGGGAGCGCCAAGCGTAGCTCACGCCGTCGGTGGATCGAAAGATGTCCCAAGTCGTGCCCGCGGGGTTGCCGTTCGCCGACCAGCTCAACGTCGCGCTGCTCGGCCCGACCGGAGATATCGCCAGACTCGTTGGCGGCGCCGCCGATGTGGCCCCCGGAAATTGGTAAGAATCCGCCGTACCAGTCGAATTGAAAGTGCGGAGGAAGCGGTAGTAGGTGGTGTTCGTCGATAGGCCCACCTCCAGCCAACTCGTGGCGCTTGCCGGAAGATCCCCGGAAAGGTTGACCGTGCCGGACATGACGCGATAGCCCACGACGAGAGATGCGGGGGCGGGCCAGAACCAGAGCATCGAGCCGGTCCCCATGGCCCGACCGGAAAGCCACGACGCGATGGGCGGCCCGGCTGCCTGGATCGCGAACGGTCCGGCTGTCCGCACATTCCCGGCGCGGTCCCATGCCGTGAAGATCGCTTGATTGGTCGCCCCGCAAGGCGAGATTCCATTGCAGACCATGGAAGCGGCCGAGTTGGATAGGTTCAGCAGGGCCCCGGTCAGCGTTTGCGCCGCCGTCGTCCCGTCGGCACCGGACAAGGCGGATGCCAAAGGAGCGGCCCTTGCGATCCCACCATTAGTCCACGACCCGATGTACAGTTTCCCGTTGAAGGCCGCGAGGCTTACCAGACTACGCGGCGACCAAGGCCAGTTTACCACCAGCCAATTCACGCCGTCGGGCGTGGTGAATAGCGGCCCGTTTGAATTGGCCGCGTACAGTTTTCCGTTGAACGCGGACAGCGCCGTGATCGTCCCCTCTACGGTGGATCCCGCCGTCCAATTGAGCCCGTCGGCGGATGAGGCGATCTGGCCGTGGTAGTCGGTCCCGGCGTACAATCGTGCGCCGAATATCGCGAGGCTGTAGACATTCCCGTTCACCGCCGGGTGCGTCCAGCTCACGCCGTCAGCCGAAGCGTAAATCCCCCCGGAGCCTCCAGCATAAAGCTGTCCGTTGAATGAGATCAACGAGAGGATCGGAGGGCCGGGCGCAGGGTTTTGGTACCAGTTGATGCCGTCGGGAGAACTGTACAGCGCCGAAGGTACCGCGCCCGTGCTCGCCGCGTAGAGCCTGCCGTTGAATGAAGCCAGAGCGGTGATGGAGGCGACGCCGTCCCCCGCCACCGCGTAGTTCCGCGTCCAGGCGCCACCTCCGCCCGTGCTGTATACGGCGGCGCCTGCGACGGTACCCGCATAGAGCCTTCCGTTGAAAGCCGCAAAACTCCTGACCGAGCGGCCGCTCGTGACGAATTCCGTCGACCAGGCGAGCCCATCCGAGGATGAGTAGACGGCGCCGCTATTCGCGGAGCCCGCGAATATCTTTCCGTTGTAGGAAGCCAGGCTCTGCACCCCGGAATTCCAATAGGGCCAGTCCATGTTGGCGAAGTCCTGCCACGCGCTTCCAGCCGACGACGAGCACATCACCCCGAAGCCCTGCACGAAGCCCGGGGTGTCGTGCCCGTCTCCAACGAGCGCGAGCGCGTTCGCCGAGACCGCCAGGCCGCTGACCGCGTCCTGGACGCCGATCTGCACCGTCACGGTCGAGCGCAGGTCGTTCACCTGCGATTCGCTCACGGCCGCGCCGCTCGAATTGAGGCTCGCGAAAGCCCCGGCCTGGGCGGGAGGCGTGAAGTCGGTCACGAAGCTGAACGTCGGCGACCACGGCCCGACGCTGTCGCCGCTCAGCGCCACCCGCCAGTAGTACGTGGCGGCCTCAGTGAGAGTGAAAGTAGAGAGATAGGCCGCGTCCGCCGTCGGCAGGCCGGTACTCGCCACGACTGCCGGCGTCGAGATGCCGATGACGATGCTTGCCGGCGAAAAGCCGGGGTCGTTGTTCGACACTTGAAGGAGATAGGACGCGCCGGAGGACATGCCGGCCACGACCGCCGTGCTGGCGCCGATCCAATCGAAGTTGGGCTGGAGGTTCACGTAGGCGCCGTTGGCCGGGTAGGTCGGCAGGAGGCTCACCGGCGTGAGCGCGAGGGATACGGGGCCCGCGAAATCGGTCGCGATCCCCTCGCCATTCTTGGCCCGGACCCAGTACGTGTAGGTGATGCCGGGCAGCAGAGCGTCGGTGAACGTAGGCGCCGCGCTCGATTGGAAGACGGCGGCCAGGGTCGTGCCGGTCGAGCGTTCAAGGTCCCATATGGTATTGGGCGGATTCCCGTTGGGCGACCAGGAGAGCGTCGCGCCGCCGGCGCCGAGGGGCGAGATCGAGAACTGGGCGGGCGCCGCCGCCAAGGTGAAGCCCGAATTGGAAGACGAGTCCGCTGTGCCGGATGAATTGAAGGCGCGCGCGAAATAGGGACCGTAGCGGGTGTTGATCGACAGTCCCGTCTGCAGCCAGCTCGTCGTCCCCGCCGGAAGGTCGCCGGAGATGCTCGTCGATCCGGACATGACCCGTAGACCGGCCGCGTTCGGCACGCTGTTGACCCAGCTCCAGCGGATCGCATCCGGGCCGGCGGCGGCATGCGCGAACAAGCCCGGGGCCGTCGGCGCCGCGAGGTTCCAGCCCGAGACGTTGACGGGAACCGGACCGGCGAAGGCGGTGAAATAGCCGTCGCCGTTCTTGGCCCGGACCTTGTAGTAATAGGTCGCCGAGAGCGTCAGGCCGCCGTCGGCGACACTCGCCGCGACGCTGGATTGAAAGACCGGCGCGTATAGCACGCCGTCGGTCGAGCGTTCCAAGTCCCAGAACGTCCCGCTCGGATTCCCGTTCGCGTCCCAGCTCACGGTCGCACTGCTCGGGCCCACGGCGGTCGCCGCGAGATTCGCGGGGACCGCCGCCAAAGTGAAGGCCGAAGCGGACCACGAGTCGGCGGCGCCGGTGGAATTGAAGATGCGCACGAAGTACGGTCCGTACCTCGTGTTCGTCGCGAGGCCGAGCTCCAACCACACCGTCGTGCCCGGCGGCAGGTCGCCCGAGATGTTCGTCGTCCCGGACATGACGCGAAATCCGGAGATCATCGTAGCGGTGCTGACCCACGACCATTGGATCGCATCCACGCCCACGGCGCTGTGCATGTAGTTTGCCGCAGCCGGCGGCGGCGAGGACACCACGATCGCGTAAGGTCCGGCCGCGAGCACGTTCCCCGCGAGATCGGAGACGGTGAAGATCACTTGGTTGGTGGCCGCGCAAGGCGAGGCTCCGCCGCAGGTCACCGTATTGGATGAATTGTTAAGCGCGAGACCGAAGACGCTCAGCGTCTGCGCCGCCGTCGTGCCGTCCGCGCCGCCGAGGTTGGGGAAGAGCGGATTCTTTAGGATGATCCTGCCGTCATTGGTCCCGGCGTAGAAATTGCCGGAAAACCCCGCCAAGCTCGCGATCCCGCCTGCCGCGGCGGTGCTGAAGACGAGCATCCACCGCGCTCCATCAGGCGAGGCATAGATCGCGCCGTCGGGTCCCGCGCCGGCATAGAGCTTGCCGTTGAAGACGGCGAGGCTCCGGATCGCGGTCTCTCCGGTGCCGGTCAGGACCGCGGCCCAATCGGAGCCGTTGGCCGAAGCGTAAACCGCGCCCGCCGGCTCGGTCCCCGCGTAGAACTTGCCGTTGAAGGCGGCCAGGGTCCGGATAGCCGTCGCCCCCGGCAACGATGCCTGGCTCCAGTTCACGCCGTCGACGGAGGCGAACAGGATGCCGGCGCCTCCCGCGAAGAGCCTGCCGTTGAACGCGCCGAGCGTCCCGATGGAAGGACCCGGAGCGGGCACCCGGCTCCAACCGGCGCCGTCGGACGACGCATACAGCATCGACGCGGCGCTGTTCGAGGCGTATATCCTCCCGCCGAACACCGTCAGGCTCGCGATGCCCTGAGGCCCCGCCTGCGCCGGCGCGGTGTAAGCCGCCGACCAGGTGGTCCCGTTGAACGATGAGAATATCTTCCCGGCCCCATAGGTGCCGAAGAAGAGCTTCCCATTGAATACGGCGAAGCTTTGGATCTGCGTCTCGCCGGCGCCGCCCGGGAACGTGCTGCTGAAGACAAGATTCCAGGTGACGCCGTTCGCCGAGGCATACAATCCCGCGTTGTTCGCGGTCGCGGCGTACAATCTCCCGTTGAAGGAGGCAAGAGCCGGCACCGATACGGCCGCGGTGCTGGAAAAGGTGGGCGTCATGTAGTAGGAATCGACCCAACTCTTGCCTGCGTCGGTCGAATAGAGGACGCCGCAGCCCCCGCTCGAACCCGGGCCGTCATGCCCGTCCCCCGCGAATGCAAGGCGGCCTTGGGTGACCGCAAGACCGGTGCCGGCGTCTTGGACGCCGAGCCGGGCCGCTCCCCCGAACCCCGGATTGATCTGCGCCTCGCCGACCAGCGTGGAGGTCCCGCTGAGACTGGCGAAGGCCGCGGACTGAACGGGCGGCGTGAAGTCCGCGTAGAACTTGGACGCCTGCGACCATGCCCCGAATGCGCCGTTGTTCGCGGCGACGCGCCAATAGTAGGTGGTGTTGTCGGTGAGGGTGAAGGTGGAGAGGTACGCCGCGTCCGCCGTCCGCACGCTCGTGCTCGTCAAGACGGCCGGAGTGGATATGCTGATCACGATATTGGACGGCGTGAAAGCCGGGTCGTTGTTGGAGACCTGGAGATAGTACGCCGACCCCGCGGGCAGAGCGGCGGCCGAGGTGGTGCTGAGCCCGATCCAATCGAAGTTGGGCTGGATGTTGACATACGATCCATCGACTGGAAACGTCGGGACGGCGGTGGAGAGCGCCGGAAGGGTGATGACCGTGGCCGTGGCCGCGAACGCGGTGAAGAAGCCGTCGCCGTTCTTGGCGCGCACTTGGTAGAAATAGGTCGATGCGGGCAGCAGGCCGTAGTCCGTATAGCTCGCCGCCGCGCTCGACTGGAAGATGCTGTTGACGTTGATGCCGTCGCTCGAACGCTCAAGGTCCCATACGGTGCCCGCCGGGTCGCCGTTCGCCGACCAGCTCAACGTCGCGCTGCTCGCTCCGGCGACGCTGCCGGCGAAGCCGGCGGGCACCGCCGCCAGCGTATAGCCGGAAACGGAAGCCGAATCCGCCGTCCCGCTCGAGGTGAAGACTCGGACGACATAGGGACCGTAGCGCGTGTTCGTCGAAAGGCCGGTCTGCAGCCAGCCGGTCGCGTCGGGCGGCAGGTCTCCCGACACGTTCGCGCTCGCGGCCATCACGCGATAGCCGGACGGGTTCGGCGAGGCGCCGGTCCAAGACCATTGGATCGAATCGACGCCCGTCGCGCGACGGGCAAAGCTCAGGGGCGCGCTCGGCATCGATGAAATGAGGACGGCGAACGGACCGGCCGTGAGCACGTTGCCCCCCAGGTCCGAGGCCGTGAAGAGCACCTGGTTGGTCGCGCCGCACGGCGAGACCCCGCCGCAAACGACCGAATTCGACGAGTTCACCAAGCTGAGGTTGAAGGCGCTGAGCGTCTGCGCTCCGGTCGCACCGTTCGTTCCCGTGAGCCCGGCCTGGACCGGCGTGAACTGGTATATCTTTCCGCCGTCGGTCCCGGCATACAGCTTTCCGTTCAATGCCGCCAAGCCCTCGACTCCGCCTGCCGCGGCGCTGCTGAATACGGGCATCCATGTCGCCCCGTCCGGCGAGGCATAGATCCCCCCCATGTATGTCCCGGCATACAGCTTCCCATTGAAGACAGCAAGGCTCCGGATGGAAGCTCCGCCGGTGCCGGTCAGCGCCGGAGTCCAATCGACGCCGTTCGCGGAGCCGTAGACCGCACCGCTGGGCTCCGTTCCGGCGAACAACCTGCCGTTGTACGAGGCGAGACTCCGGATCGCGGTCGTTCCCGGTATCGAGGTCTGCCCCCAGTTGACGCCGTCGGCCGAGACGAAAAGCACGCCGTTGGCGCCCGCATAGAGCCTGCCGTTGAACACCCCGAGCGTGTTGACCGACGGACCCGGAGAGCCCACCGGGCTCCAGCTCGCCCCGTCACCCGAGACATAGATCACCGAGGTCACGCTGTTCACCGCGAACAGCTTCCCGTTGAACACGACCATGCTCTCGATGCCCTGCGCCCCGGCCTGGACCGGCGAAGTGAAGACAGCCGTCCAAGTGCTTCCGTCGGGCGAGGAGAAGATCTTTCCCTTTCCGTAGGTGCCGAAGTACAGCTTTCCATTGAAGGGGGCGAAGGATTGGATCTGGGTCTCGCCGGCTCCGCCCGGGAACGTGCTGCTGAAGACCTGGGTCCAGCTGCCGCCGCTCGCCGAGACGTACAATCCCGCGTTGTTCGTGGTGCCGGCATAGGCCTTGTTGTTGAAGGCCGCAAGGGCCAACACGTGAGTCGTGCTGCTGCCGGCAAAGACGATGTTGGGGCTCGGCGAATCGATCCAAGTCCGGCCGGCATTGGTGGAATACAGGACGCCGAAGGGGCTGCTCCAGCTGGAATAGTCGTGCCCGTCCATGGTGGGCGGGCTCGGAAAGACCGCGAGGCCGGTGCCGGCGTCTTGAACGCCGATCTGCGCGGTCACGTTGGCCGCCAAGCTCTGGAGCTGAGCTTCGCCCGCCGGCGGATAGGTCGAGACGCGGGTGCCGAAACCCGCGGCCTGAGCCGGCGCGGTAAAATCGGTCTGGAATCTCGCGGGAAAGAAACCCATGCCGGTCTGGATCAACCACGGTCCGAGCACCTCGGACTGCGCGTCGGCCACCGCGACGCGCCAATAGTAGGTCGTATTGTCGGTGAGCGTGAACGTCGAGCCGTACGCTCCGTCCGCCGTCGGAAGGCCGGCGGCGACGACGACGGGCGTCGCTATGCTGATCACGATGCTCGATGGCGCAAAGGCCGGGTCGTTGTTCGAGACTTGGAGGAGATACAGCGCGCCGCCCGGCAGGCCGGCGGCCGAGACCGTGCTGAGGCCGATCCAATTGAAATTCGGCTGGACGTTCAAATACGCGTAGTTGGGCGGGTAGCTCGGCGCGATCGCCGACAGGTCCGGGGGGAGCACGCCGCTCAGGGTCAGGCGGAGCGCGCGGTACGCGTTGGCCAGCCCCGCGCCGGCCGCCGCCGAGGCGCCGATGGCGTATGCCGAGCTTCTCAGATTGGTCTGCACCTGCGCCGGCGTCAGCGTCGGCATGGCCGAGAGCATGAGGGCCGCGATGCCCGCGACCAGCGAGGAGGCGTACGACGTGCCGGCCACGGAAACGTAGCCGCCGTTGAGGCCGGTGGTGAGGATCCCGTTGACGGCGTCGCCGCCCGGAGCGACGAGGCCGTTGGCGGCGAGCTCGGGGCCGCGGGACGAATAGGCGGCCACGGCGTTGGATATGTCCGTGGCGCCCACGGGGATCACATTCGCGCAATTGGCGGGGTTGTTGACCGCGTTCCCATCGTTTCCCGCGGAGGCAACGACGGTCATTCCCGCTGCGGAGGCGGCGTTGAGCGCGTTCTGCAGCGGCGCGCCGCACGGGCCCGCCGCGCCGAGGCTGAGGTTCGCGACGACGCGACCCGTCAAAGTCTCGGCGTAGCCAAGCGCGGCGATGACGGAAGCGTCCGAAGCGACGCAAGCGCTTCCCCCGCAGGAGGAGTCGCAGGAGCCGTCGCTCGGGAATACTTTCAGCGAGACGACCTTCGCCCCCCACGAAATGCCCGCGACACCGATCCCGTTGTTGGTCGAGGCGGCGGCGACGCCCGCGACCGCCGTGCCGTGGTAACAGGCCGGAACCGGCGGGTTCTCACCGACGCAGACGCCGCTCGAGCAGTCCTGGCTATGCGACGCGTCGATCTTAGCGGCAAGGTCGGGATGGTCGGCCTGTATGCCGGAGTCGATGATCGCGATCGAGACCGGATTGGTGTTCCCCGTCTCGTAGCTCCAGGCGGCGAGCGCGGCCACGTTGTTCAAGTACCACTGGCCGCCCAGTTGAGGGTCGTTCGGGCTCAGCAGCGCCCGGTGGGCGCGGTTGGGATGGGCGTCGAGCACGCCGGGCAAGGCCTTCAATATCTCCAGCCCATTGGCGACGGGCATGCCCTCGGGCATGAAGACGAGGTGAGCGGCGCTTCGCCCGAGCCGCCGCTGCACCAACATCCCTGCGTTCCTCAACGCTTGCGCCCGTACCTTCGCGTCCACGCCCTCATCGAAGAGAACGAGTGCCTCCCCGGCGAGCACTTCCGCATTGCGAAAGGACGGCATGCGCTCGACGCGGCGCCTATGCGCCGCCTCGGCCGAAGCGGGAACGAGAGAGACGGCCGCCAGCGACAGGAGGGCGCCGACCAGGCGACAGGCGGCGGAACGGGCTGTTCGGCGGCCACAAAATCCAAGCATTTGATCCCGGCTATTCGGCTGGCTCCGCGAGTGAGGTACTGGATTTCAAAAAACTACGACCTGCCGGCCGATTTAGCGTTTTATCTGAATTTAGGCGCAACTCTTAGGTTAGCCCCGGGGCGCCACCGAATCCCGAAGAAATTCCGACTTTCCTTAATACACTAAGCAGGCAAGGCTTCGGCCGTTGCGTTGCAAAAAGGTATAAAGACCCGCATGGACATCAAGATCGCTTTCCCCGGAAACAAGAAGGTCTCGGCCGAGTTCGACGGCATGACGGTGCTGACCGATCAGCCGAAGGAGTCGGGCGGCGACGGCACGGCGCCCAGCCCCTTCCAGCTCTTCTTGGCGTCGCTGGGGACCTGCGCGGGCATCTTCGCGCTGAGCTTCTGCAGGAAACGCGACCTCTCGACCAAGGGGCTGGAGATCGTCCAGCACGTCGATTGGGACGACACCGAGCACCGCGCCACGAAGATCACTTTCGACGTCATCTTGCCGGACGGATTCCCCGAGAAATACCGCGACGCGCTCGTGTCGGCCGTGAACCTATGCACGGTCAAGAAGCATCTGCTCCAGCCGCCCGCGCTCATCACGCGGACGCTGACCCGCGCCGCGGGCTGACCCGCCGGCTCAGCCCCACCAGACGCCGCAGCCTTGCGCGCGCAACTCGCTCGCCAGCCCAGCCTCACGCCGCTCCGCCTCCGCGCGCGTCCTCATCGGATTGTGATGTTCGTAAAGCTCGCGCTTGAGGAAGCGTCCATACTCCCGCACGTAGCGGTTCGATAGGTTGCGGGAAAAATCGCCCAGGGGCTTGGCGCAGATGCAGGAGAAGCGGATCACCGGCCCGTGGCACTCCTTGTGCTGGCGGTAGCGGCAATCGGGCTCATGAGCCGACTGGCCGACATAGTAGCAGGGCGCGTCCGAAGCGAGCCCCGGGTTGCGGTCGCGAAAGCGCGCGCTCTTCTTCACGGCGGGGTCGAGAGCGACGACGTACACGTAGTACGGCACGCTCGCGACCCTAGTCTTCTTTCCCTGCCTTCACGCGCGGCGGGCGGCCGGAGGCGAGCCAGTTCAGATACTCGTGGATGAAGGCGTCCAGGTCGCCGTCCATCACGAGGTCGATGCGCGACGTCTCGCGGCCGGTGCGCAGGTCCTTGACCATCTGATAGGGCATGAAGACGTAGGAGCGGATCTGGTGGCCCCAGGCGATGTCGCCCTTGTCGTCGTAATGCTTCTCGGCGGCGGCGCGCTTCTTGTCCAGCTGGATCTGGTAGAGGCGGGCCTTCAGCATCTTCATGCAGTTGAGGCGGTTCGCCAGCTGGGAGCGCTCGGTCTGGCAGGCGACGACGATGCCGGTCGGGATATGGGTGAAGCGCACCGCGGTCTCCACCTTGTTGACGTTCTGCCCGCCGTGGCCGCCCGCGCGGAAGGTGTCGACGTTGATCTCGGAATCGGCGACCTCGATCTCGATGTCCTCCTCGATGTCGGGGAGCACGTCCACGGAGGCGAAGGAGGTGTGCCGCCGCTTGGCGGAGTCGAACGGCGAGATGCGGACCAGGCGGTGCACGCCGATCTCGCTCTTCGTGTAGCCGTAGGCGTGGTCGCCGCGCACGAAGGCGGTCACGCTCTTGACCCCCGCCTCCTCGCCTTTCAGGATGTCGGTGATGACGAACTGAAAGCCGTGCTGCTCGCACCAGCGGGTGTACATGCGCAAGAGCATCTCCGCCCAGTCGCACGCCTCCGTGCCGCCGGCGCCGGCGTGGATGGAGAAGATGGCGTCCATGCCGTCGAACTCGCCGGAGAGCTTGAGGCGGCTGTCCGTGTCCTCGAGCTGGCGCACCAGGCCATCGATGCCGCCGACCACCTCCTTCAGCTCGGCGGTGTCGTCGACCTCCTGGGCCAGCTCGATATGCGCCTGCAGGTCGCCGAGGGCCCGTGTGGCCTTGTCGAACTCGGCGACGAGCTTCTTGATGTCGTTGAGCTCCTTGGAGCGCTTCTTGGCCTTGGCGGAGTCGGCCCAGAACGCCGGCTGCGCCGCCTCCGCCTCCCGCGCCAGGATGTCCTGGCGCTTGACGGGAACATGGATCAGCTTCTCCAGGCGCGCCAGCGTCTCGCGGCACTTGCCCAAGCGGTCGCCGGCTTCACGGAAAGCTGGGTCTGCCATCGACGTATTTTAGGATATCGGAAGGACTTATGAACCCTCACCCCGACCCTCTCCCGCCGTTGGCGGGAGAGGGAGAGCGTGGTATACGGCGAGGGCTTCCTGCACGGTTCGGGCATGGAGGGCCACGGTGTCCTCGAGCTTGGGGGCATAGCCCCCGCCCAGCGTCAAGACGACCGGGATGCGCCGGTCCTCGCAGGCGGCGAACACGAACTGGTCGCGCGCGGCGATGCCGTTGGCGGTCAGCTTCAGGCTCGCCAAGAGGTCGCGCTCGTGCACGTCCACGCCGGCCTGATAGACGACGAGGCCCGGCTCGTGACCGTCCAGAGCGGTAGGCAGGCGCGAGCGCAAGAGCTCCAGATACTCGATGTCGCGCGTCCCGGTGGGCAGCTCGATGTCCATCGTGCTCTTCTGGCGAGGCTGGGGATAGCCGTCCTTCTGATGCATCGAGAAGGTGAACACGTCCGGCTCGCCGGCGAAGATCGACGCCGTGCCGTTGCCCTGGTGCGCGTCGAGGTCGACGACGAGGGCGCGCCGCACGACCTTCTCGCGCCGCAAGGTCTCGATGGCGAATGCGATGTCGTTGAACATGCAGAAGCCCTCGCCATGGTCGCGGAAAGCGTGATGCGCGCCGCCGCCGATGTGCAGGCCCAGGCCGCCCTCGAGCGCCAGCCGCGCGGCCGCGAGGGTCCCCCCCGCCGCGAGCGCGTGCGCCTCCATCCCCGGGCGCGACCATGGCAGCTCCATCATGGTCTCCTCGTCCAAGGTGAGCGCGCCGGTGCCCGCGCGGCGGACCCAATCGGCGGCGTGCACGAGCCCCAGCGCCTCGGGAGACGGCATCTCAGGCTCGACGCGCCGGTCCGCATCGAGCGCGCCCTCCGCCATGAGCTTCTCGGCGGTGCGCTGGAACTTCAGGGTGGGAAACGTGTGCGCGCCGATATCGACGGTATAACGCGCCGAAAAGACCCAGTGGAAGAGGTTGGTGTTAGTCGTTGGTGAGCTGGAAGTAGACGGATTGCTTTCTGTGCGAGCGGACGGGAACCGACGCTCTCAGCTCGGGCTCGAAGCGCATGATCCTGCCGACGGACCTGGCGGCGTCGTCGAAAAAATCGCCGGCGGAGCCGGCGACCGCCACGTCCCGCACCACGCCGTGATCGTCGATATCGAGCTCAAGCACCACCTTGCCCTGCCGGCCGGCGCGCCGCTCGACCTCGGGGTACAGGCGCTTGAGGCTCGCCATCACTTCTTCCTTGTTGATCAGCCTGGGCGGGCGATTTACGAGGTCCCCCCCGGTGCCGGAGCCACCGGTCCCGAGACCTTGTCCGTTCATCCCACCGGGGCCCGTGCCGTCTTTGGAGGTGAAGGCGGGCCGCTGCACTGCCGACGAGCCGTCGAGCGTGGGCTTGTTCAGGACCTTGGTGTCCGGGGTCGGCAGGACCCAAGGCTGGGGCTTGGCGCCGGTCACCGGGCCCTCCTCGGCCTGCTTCGGCACGTTCGAGGGCTTCGTCTGCTCGGGCGGCAGGGGCAAGGGGACGGGCGCGCGCTGGAAGGTCAGCGGCGCGGGAGCGCCCTTCATCGCTCCCGGCAGGCGGTGGTCGTTGGGGTCGCGCGGGCGGAACGGCGTGCGGATGTCGACGTCGATGACCTCCGGCTTGTACTCGCTGATGGGCGTCAGCGCGCGCTTGCGCTCGATCCAGCCGAACAAGAGCAGGTGAGCCGCCAATGAGACGCCGAGCGAGGCCCGAAAGAGCGCGGGACCGCGGACGGACCTGGCGGGCAGCGCCAGGGTCACGGCCGCACCTCAAGGCCGATGCGCTTGATGCCGGAGCCCTTGATCGTGTCGAGCACGCCGACGATCTCGCCGTAGGGCAGCTTCTCGTCGGCGGCCAGCGCCACGTGCGTCGCCGGCTCGATGTCCAATAGGCGCTTGAGCTCGCGCTCCAGGTCGGGCAGCGTGAGCTTGCGGCCCTCGTAGATCAGCTCGTGCTTGTCGTTGAGCTCGACGCGCACGGTCTGCGTCGCCGCGCGCTCCGATTTGGCCGAGCGCGGCAGCTGGATGTTGAGGGCGCGGCGCGAGAGCAGCGGCGCCGTCGCCATGAAGATGATCAGCAGGACCAGCACCACGTCCACCATGGGCGTGATGTTGATGTTGGTGATCGGGTCCTGGTCTTCGGCCGTCCCCGCCATCGGCTACCTCGTCTTCAGCCGGGCCAGCAGGAGCCGGTTCAAGGACTCCATGCCGGCCGTAAGGTCCTTCACGCGCTTCTGATAGAAATTGTAGGCGACCACGCAGGGGATGGCCACGAAGAGGCCGACCGCCGTGGCCAACAGCGCCTGGGAGAGGCCCTGCATCACCGCCTCGGGGCCGGCGCCCGCGTTGGCCGAGAGATCGTGGAAGGCCTTGATGACGCCCAGCACCGTGCCGAAGAGGCCGACGAACGGCGCGTTGTTTCCGAGCGTGCCGAGGATCAGCAGCCGGTGCTCGACGTCCTGGCGGCAGGCGAGGCTCTCGGCGGCCATCACCTCCTCGGCCACGGCCGGCCCGGCCTTGGCGTGGGCGAGGCCCACGCACAGCACGCGGCTGGCCATGCCCGGCACCTTGGCCGCCTCCTTGGCGACCTCGGCGAGGTCGTCGACGCCGAGGCGCTGCTCCACGCAGCCGCGCAGCGATCGAAGCCCCTTGAGCTCGCGCATGAGGACGACGGCGCGCTCGATGATGATGGCGAGGGCGAGCACCGAGCAGGCGAGCAAGAGATAGATGACCCAGTCGCCGCCCGTCAACGCGAGGCGCCGCAGTCCTTCGAGGTTCATTTGGGCTGCAGCCTGGCGAGGCGCATGAGCGCGCCGGCCATCTCCGCTTTGACGAAGTTGTTATGCTCGTTGCTCAGCGCCTGCAGGATGCGCGGGTAATCCTCGGCCACGCCGAACTTGCCGAGGGTGCGGATGGCGAGCGAGCGCACGACCCAGTCCGGGTCGTCCCAGTGGCGGATCAGCGTATCGCGCCCGGAGGCGTCGCCGCGGCGCAGCAGCACGCCGGCCGCGTACACCTGCAGGAACATGGAGGGATCCAGGCGCGACACGTTGCCGATATCCTCCATCGCCCCCTCCTTGCCCCACACCTCCAAGCCCTCCACCGCGGCGAAGCGCAGGGTGAAGTCCTGGGAATTGATGGCCTCCATGAACATCCCGCGGTCGCCCTGGTCCTGGTTGTACGCCAGGGCCATGATCGCGGCCGCGCGCACGGTGGAGTTGGTCCCCGCGTGCGCCACGCTGAGGATCTGCTGGCGCAGCAGGAGGTCCGAGGAGCCGGCCAAGCCCTCGGTCAGCAGGAACGCGAGCTCCGTGTACCGGATCTTGAGCAGGAAGCCCGCGGGCGAGACGAGATTATTGAGCGTCTGCACGGATGGGTTCTGCTGCATGTCTTGCGTCGGCCGCCAATCGGGCGTCTGCAAGAGGCGCAGGAGGTTCACGTTGATGCGCGTATCGATGAGCGCCGTGGCCGGTATCGGCAGGCGCGGCTTGGTGACGATGAGGGGGTCGAGCTCGTCCTCGCCGGTGGGCGACACCGCGGCCGGCGTCGTCGCGGGCGTTTCCGGCGCCTCCTTCTTCGGGAAGAGCTTCAGCGCCGCGATCGCCATCTCGGCGACGACGAAATTGTTGGTCTGCTCGCGGCCCATGCGGTCGAGCATCAGGTCGTAGTCGTCGCCGATGCCGAAATCGCCCAGGTAGCGGGCCGCCATGGCCTTGGCGAGCCAGTCGCTCGAATCGAGCTGCTGCAGAAGGTACTCGCGCCCCTTGTCGTCGCCTCGGCGCAGGAGCGCCTGCGCGGCGAACACCTTGAGGATCGGCTGGTTGTCGCTGAGCATGACACGCTCAAGGATCTGCTTGACGTCGGGGTCCTTGTTCCAGGCCATCAGCGCTTCCATGCCCCCCCAGCGCACCGCCGGGTCGGGATTGTTGACGGCCTCGTTGCACCACTTGCCCGCTTCGGGGTCCTTGCGCACGGCCAACTGCGACAGGCCGATGGAACGGATCTCCGGGTAGCGGTCCCAGCGCGCCAGCTCCAGCATCTGGTCGTGCAACCGCGGGTCCTCGGTAGGCGCCAGGGCCTCGGCCAGCGGGATGCCGAGGTGCATGTAGCGGTTGCGCAGGTGGTAGCCCATCGGCGTGCCCAGGGTGATGAGGTCCTTGAGCGCCGTATTCTTGTAATCGTCGTTCGTCGGCCGCGTGTTGTCCTTCACGTCCATGAGCTGCAGCAAGGTGGTGACGATCTGCGGGTCCGACTGCATGCTGGGACCGGCCGTGAAGCCGCTTCCCGGAGCCTGAGCGAAGGAGGCGCAGCTGAGATTCAGAAAGGAGCCGGCGAGCACGAAGGCTATCGATCGCATCGAATGGCGCCCGAGGCGCAAAAAGCATTGTAATTCTTCACGGTTTCGGAAACAAGGAGCAGGCACGCAGGTCTCTTACGAACCCCTCCTTCATCGGCGCGCCCGGCCAGGGCAGCCACCCCGGCTCGGGGGCGAACTCGACGGAGGTGCCGCCGCAGCGCGCTTCGATCCAGCCCGGACGGCCGGCGGAAAGCGTCCAGCCCTTGAGCCAGAGCTCGCCGGGCCTCATCCCGTCCACGAAAACGACGGCGGCGCGAGGATGAAGGAGCAGCACGGCCGCTCTGGCCGCGCTGAGCCGGCACGCCCGCGCGCGCCGGACAACGAGGTCATGGCAGGCGCCGCGGCCGATGAGGGCCGCCTCGCGGCGCAACGCCCGCCGCGCCCGCGCCCGCCGCGCCAAGAGCCCAAAGCGGCCGAGGATGAGCGCGAGGAAAGCGGCAACGACGCTTGCCCTCACCCTACCCTCTCCCGAACGTCGGGAGAGGGAAAGAGGCCGTTCTCCCTCTCCCACCGAAGGCGGGAGAGGGCCGGGGTGAGGGCAAATCCTCCACTGTCCGAACCGCTCTCGCACCGCTTCCAGCCGGCCCGAGCCGTCCGCGGCTTCGAAGGACACGCGCGCTCGATTCCAGTCCTCCATCGCGAGCCCCACCCGGCTCCCCGGCCGCGCCTCGGCCGGGATGCGCTCATGGCGCCAGCCCTCGCCGGGCCACGATGCCACGCGTTGGGCCAGATACGGCTCGTTTCCATACAGATAAGCGACCCGCTCCAACCCGTCCGGACCGCGCGCGGCCTCGGATATCACGATGGCCGGATCCAGCCGCCCGGGGCCGCCGACCCTGTCGAGGGGCCCGCCAGGCTGGGAAAGGAAAAGCGCCAGAGCCGCGGTGATCATCGCCCGGTTCGACACCGGAGAGGTTGATTTGTTCCCGGTTGCGGCTATACTGGGTGCATGGGAAGAGCACAGGGCGCGCTGCTCGGGCTGCTGAGCCTGGCGGGCGTGGGCGCCTTCGCGGCCTACAAGAAGCTCGGCTCCGTCATCAAGGACCGGCTCGAACGCTACGCGTCCAAAGCCGCCGGCACGGCGGTCTCCGTGCGCGAGGTCTCGGTCAACCCGTGGACCGGCGCGGGGAGCATCCGCGGATTGGTCATCGGCAACCCCGCCGGCTTCAAGACGGAAAGCGTTTTTCGCGTCGACGATATCCGCGTCCGGCTGGAGCCGAAGACGCTCCTGAGCGGGACCATCCGCATCAAGGAAATGGTGCTCGACAGCCCCGTGCTCACCTGGGAGCTCGGCCCGGGCGGAGGAAACCTCGGACGCATCCGGAAGAACCTCGAAGCCCGGACCGGAACGAAGGTCAAGAACGGGAAAAGAGCCGTCAGCGAAACCTCCGAGCGAAGGCTCATCGTCGAGCGCTTCGTCCTCAGGAACGCGCGGCTGCGCGTCGCCCGCTCGGGCCTGGACGGCCCGGTGCTCCTGCCCATGCCGGATCTCAAGCTCGAAGGCCTGGGGGAAGGACGCGGAGGCGACAGCGCGCAGCAGATACTTTCGCAGATCCTCGACGCGACGATCCGCTCGGGACTCGACGCCGCGGGCGGGGCGGGCGACGTCCTGCGTTCGGCGGGAAAGGCGATCTCGAAGACGCTGGGGAGTCTTTTCAAGAAGAAGAGCTGATTTTTCCGCCCACATGCCGCCTTTGAAGGACGCGCTGCGCCGTGCGCTCGCCAAGCAGAAACCCCGCCGGGAGCCGATGGATGGATCGATCCGCGCGGCGGTGCTCGTGCCGATGCTCGGCGGCCGAGAGCCGCGGCTCCTCTTCATAGAGCGCACGGCCCACGCGCTCGACCCGCACTCCGGGCAGATCAGCTTTCCCGGCGGCCGCTGGCACGCCGGCGACACCGACGCCGTGGCGACGGCCTTGCGCGAGGCGGAAGAGGAACTGGGGCTCGGCAGGGATGCGGTCGAGGTGCTCGGCTGTCTCGCCGAGCGGCGCACGATCACGGGCTTCGCCATCACGCCGGTCATCGGCTGGATCGAGACCTGCCCGCCGCTCACGCCGCAGGCCGCCGAAGTGGCCGACTGTTTCCAGGTGAGCATCGGCGAATTGTCAGGGACCCGCGAGAACGGACGCCTCGAGTATCATGCGGACGGCCGGGTGATCTGGGGCGCGACGGCGCGGATCACGTCGGAGCTGCTGGAGCTTTTGGCTAAATAACCAGCGCGGCTATCGCCGCGACCAACGCGAGCCAGCCGAACCAGTCGCCGGCGCGGGAATAGAGCGAGCGGCGAGGGAACGGATCGACGCTCGGGACCGAGCCGTAGAGCACTCCCTCCCGCATCAAGTCCAGTCTCGCCGTGACGCGGCCCCAGGGATCGATGACCGCCGAGATGCCCGTGTTTCCCGCGCGGATCACATAGGCGCGGTTCTCGATCGCGCGGAAACGGTTGGCGTAGAAGTGCTGTAAGGGTCCCCAGGTGTCCTTGTACCACCCGTCGTTGGTGAGGTTCGCGAGCACGCGCGCGCCCGCCTGCACGTTCACGCGGCTCCAGCGAGGAAAGATCGCCTCATAGCACAGCGTGACGCCGACGGGGCCGATCGGGGTCTCCAGCGGAGGCTGCTTCAGCGCTCCAGGGGTGAGATCGCCCATCTGCCCCAGGATGCCGATCCAGCCCTCCAGGTATCGGCGGAAGGGGACATACTCGCCGAAGGGCACCAGCTCGCGCTTATGATAGACGCCCGCGATGCGGCCCGACGCGTCGACCAGCACCGCCGAGTTGCGGTGAAAGCCATTCTGGTCGGTCAGCGCTCCGGCTAGCTGGGCCACGCCGCTGCGCGCGGCCCAAGACGAGACCCAGACCCGATTGTCCTCGAGCCAGCCGGGGACGGAAGTCTCCGGCCAGACGATCAGCGCGGGCTTGGCCTGGGCGGCTTGGGCAAGCAGGCGGTCGAAGCTCGAACGGATGCTCACGACCTCGCCCTCGTCCCACTTGCGATATTGGTCGACGTTCGGCTGGATGATCGCGACCAAGTACTCCCTCCCCCCTCGTGGGGGAGGGTTGGGGTGGGGGGTAGGCGCCGTTCGCAATGAGATCGTTCCGGCCAGCCACCAGGCGGCGATGAGGGCCACCACGACCACAGCGTTCCTTAAAAGAACGACGCTTTCCCTCACCCCCGCCCTCTCCCCTTTGGGGGAGAGGGCGCAAGCCAAAACGCCGTTTGCGGCGACGATGAGGAAGCCGAGGGCGTGGGGGCCGAACCAGGAGGCCGGCTGCAGCAGCGTCAAGAAGCGCCATTGAGTATAGCCGAGGAGGTCGCAGCCGACGCGCGGAGTCCAGCGGGCGAGCGCGAACTCCAGGGCGGCCCACAACGCCGCGCAAGCCCAAGGCCGCAGCGCCGCCGGAAGGCGGGCGAGCCGATAGACGCCGGCGGCGAACACCGCCCAAGCGGCCCCCTCGAAGGCCGCGAGCGCGGCCCAGGCCAGCAGGGACACCGGGACCGGCACGCCGGCGAAGCGGCAGGTGAGATAGATCCAGTGAAGCAACAGGGCGAAGAAGGCGGCGCCCGCGACCCAGCCGAGCGCGGCCGCGCGCCAAGCGCTCTTGGCCCCGCGCGCGGCGAGAAGCAGCGGGACCAAGCCGATCCACGCGAGCGGACAGAGGCTGGGCTTAGGGAAGCAGAGGGCGAGGAGGACTCCCGAGAGGACGGCGGCTAAGAGCCGTGGCACTTTTTGTACTTCTTGCCGCTGCCGCAGTAGCAGGGGTCGTTGCGGCCGATCTTCTCGATGCCGGCGGGCACGGCGGACTTGCGCAAGAGCGAGCCCGGCGCTTTCGCGGCCGGCCTCGGCGGCGCGCCGTTGCCGTCGCCTTTGGGCGCCGTCGTACCCTCGGGACCGCTCAAGGTCACGTGCGGCAGCGGCGGAGGCGGCGCCTTGGGCGCCTGGATCTTGAACAGGTACTCCACCGTCTGCTCGCTGATGCGCTCCAACATCCGGTTGTAGATCTCGTAGGACTCCTTCTGGTACTCGATGAGCGGGTCTTTCTGCCCGTAGGCGCGCAGGCCGATGTATTTCTTGAGGTGGTCGAGGTCGTAGAGGTTGTTCTTCCAGGCCGTGTCGAGCATCTGGAGCAGCACCATGCGCTCCACGTCCTTGAAGTCGAAACCGGCGAACTCCTGGGTGCGCGAGGCGTAGCGCGCCTCGATCTTCTCCAGGAGCTCGTCCTTCAGCGTCTCCTGGTCGATCCTGTAGAGCTCATCTTGGGTGATGCCCCACTCGACGCCGAAGGTGCGCCCCAGCCACGCCCCCAGGCTCTCGACGTCCCAAGCCTCCGCGTGCTTGTTCTTGGGAGCCCAGACGTCGAGCTTATCCTCGAGCCCCTCGGCCATCATCTCGTGGATGATGGGCGTGACATCAGCGCCGTCGAGGATCTCGTTGCGGCGCCTGTAGACCCGCAACCGCTGCAGGTTCAAGACCTTGTCGTAGTCGAGGAGCTGCTTGCGGATGTCGAAGTTGTGCGTCTCGACGCGGCGCTGGGCGCCCGCGATCTGGCGGCTGACGAGGCCGGACTCGATGACCTCGCCCTCCTCCATGCCGAGCTTCTCCATGATGGCGGAGAGGCGGTCGGAGCCGAACAGGCGCATCAGCTCGTCGTCGAGCGCGAGGTAGAAGCGCGAGGAGCCGGGGTCGCCCTGGCGGCCGCAGCGGCCGCGCAGCTGGTTGTCGATGCGCCGCGCCTCGTGGCGCTCGGTGCCGAGGATGTGCAGGCCGCCCAAGGACACCACGAGCTTGGCGTCCTCCGCGTCAGCCGGGCTGCCGCCCAGGACGATGTCGGTGCCGCGGCCGGCCATGTTGGTCGCGATGGTCACCATGCCGGACCTGCCCGCCTGGGCGATGATCTGCGCTTCCTGCTCGTGGTACTTGGCGTTCAGGACCTGGTGGGGGATGCCTTTCTCGCGCAGGATGCCCGCGAGCTTCTCGGATTTCTCGATGGAGCGCGTGCCGACAAGCACCGGCTGGCGCTTCCTCCATAAGTTGTCGATCTCAGCGACGATGGCGTTGTATTTCTCGCGCTCGGTGCGGTAGACGTAGTCGGGATAGTCCACGCGGACGCAGGGCCGGTTCGATGGGACCTCGATGACATC
>JAPLKK010000033.1:66588-125525 GCA_026388115.1 Elusimicrobiota bacterium
GTCGAGCTCCGTCATGGCCGTGCCCGTCATGCCGCCCAGCTTCTTGTACAGCTTGAAGAAGTTCTGGAAGGTGATGGTGGCGAGGGTCTGGTTCTCGTTCTGGATCGGGAGGCCTTCCTTGGCCTCGACCGCCTGGTGCAGCCCCTCCGACCAGCGGCGGCCCGGCATCAGGCGGCCGGTGAACTCGTCGACGATGATGATCTCGCCGTCCTTGTTGACGTAATGGACGTCGCGCTTGTAGAGGTGGTGCGCCCGAAGCCCCTGGGTGATGTGGTGCACCCACTCGCCCTGCAGGTCGTCGTAGAGGTTCGCGATGCCGATGAGCTTCTCGCACTTATTGATGCCGTCTTCCGTCAGCACCGCCGTGTGGTTCTTCTCGTCCACCACCGCGTCGTAGCCCTTGCCCAGGTCCTCGCCGGTGTACTTGGCCTTGATCTCCTCGGTCTCGGTGACGAACCGGATGTTGAGCATCGGGATGATGCGGTTGATGGTGACGTACTTCTCGGTGGACTCCTCGGCCGGGCCGGAGATGATGAGCGGCGTGCGCGCCTCGTCGATCAGGATCGAGTCCACCTCGTCGACGATGGCGTAGTTCAGCTCCTTGAGCACCCGGTCGTCGGCGCGCACGACCATGTTGTCGCGCAGATAATCGAAGCCGATCTCGTTGTTGGTGACGTAGGTCACGTCGGAGAAGTAAGACGCGCGGCGCTCCTCGTTGGGCATGTCGTGCTGGACGAAGCCCACGGTGAGGCCGAGGAACTTGTAGATAGGGCCCATCCATTCCGAGTCGCGCTTGGCCAGGTAGTCGTTGACGGTGACCACGTGCACGCCGCGGCCGCTGAGCGAGTTGAGGTAGACCGGGGCGGTGGCGACGAGGGTCTTTCCCTCGCCGGTCTTCATCTCGCTGATGCCGCCGGAGTTCAGCACCATGCCGCCCAGCATCTGCACGTCGTAGTGGCGAAGGCCGATCGTCCGGGTGGAGGCCTCGCGCACGGCGGCGAAGGCCTCGGGCAGGATCTGGTCCAGGACGACCTTCTCCTCCTTCGCCCGGGCCTCCTTCTCGAGCCCCTCGGGGATCGTCTTAAAGCCCTCCGCCACCCGGGCGCGGAACTCCGCGGTCTTGGCCTTGAGCTGCTCGTCGGTGAGGGCCTTGAACTGGTCCGCAAGGGCGTTGATCTTTTCGAGTGTGGGCTTCAGCTCCTTGATTCTGCGCTCGCTCGGGGAGCCGAAAAGCCAGTAAAAGAAAGCCCTGATCATGAAAACGATAGTATAGCAAAAGCGGCTCTCTCACCCCGTCGTCTTGACAACCGGCGTCCTCAGTGCTACATACCGATTATCATGAGGAAAAACCCCGCCTCCGGTTTCACGCTCATCGAGATGCTCGTCGTGGTGCTCATCATCGGCATCCTCGCCGCGCTGGGGATACCGCAGTTCATGAAGAGCATGGAGATCGCCAAGGCCGACGACGCCCTCGGCACCGTCCAAAGCATCGCCGCCGCCAACAAACAGTTCTATATCGACCATCAGGCCTGGGCCACCGGCGTTCTCAACGCCTGCAGCCCGGACGGCAGCAGCCCCGACAGCTGCAGCGGGGCCAATGCCTGCGACCTGATGTACTGCGGATATCTGGCCCGGCAAGACCTCACAATGAAGCCGTACACCTTTTCCTCCGGCTACTGTGGCGCCCCGACCAACTCCGGAGGGGCGTGCGCCACCCGCGTGGGCAGCACCAGCGCGACCTACAACAGTTGGGGTTACAACGTCACCGGCAACGGCACCATCACCCCGACCGACACCGCGGGGGACTGGAGCACCAGCGCCGAGCCGAAGCAATAATCATCACCTCTTGATTTTTCCAGGTTTTCGGGTGACGATATGGTCAGCCCCATGAAGCCCAAGCCATTGGAAAGGGCGGCGCGCCCGGACAGGCACGCCACACCGTCCATGCCCGGCGGACTGCCCGGCATGAGCGAGCAAGAGGACTGCCGGCTGATCCGGGAAACGCTCGACGGCCGGCCGGACGCCTTCCGCCGGCTCATCGAAAAACATCAGGACGTGGTCTTCGATCTCTGCCTCCGGATGCTCGGCAGCATGCAAGACGCCGAAGACGCGGCTCAGGAGACGTTCCTCACGGTGTACCGCCATCTGCCCGAGTATCGGCCGCAGCACAAGCTCTCCAATTGGCTCTATACGATCGCGCTCAACCGATGCCGGCGCGTCCTGCGGCGGCGCAAGATCCTTCGATTCCTCTCGCTCGAGTTTTTCACGTCGCCAAGCGAGGACTCGGATTCGGCCCCGCGCGAGCTGGCCGCCACGGATGCTCTCCCGGACGCCGCGCTGGAGCAGGAGCATGCCGAGGAGCTGGCTCAAAAGCTCCTGGCGGCCCTGCCGGCCACATTGCGTGAAGCGTTCATTTTGCGGCACATGAAGCATCTGAGCTACCAGCAGATCGCGCAAGCTCTCCATCTGCCCTTGAGCAACGTAAAGGTGCGCATCCATCGGGCGAAGCTCTTCTTGTGGAAACATTTCGGGAGGCGTCTAGAAAACCTGTAACTATTTGGCACCTCAGGTGTATATATATGTGGCAGCATGCAGAACGAAGGCATAGATGAGGCGCGCCCTCTGATTTCGCGGATAGGGTCATGTTGCGCCTGGGTGGGGAGGAGGAACCCTCCGCCCTTCCCTGGGGAGTCAGACCCGCGTTGGCGTTCGCAGGCGTGGCCGCAGCCATCTGCCTGATCGTCCTGCCGTTCAGCCTCCACCACAACAGCCGGCCTCGGATCATCAGTTTCACCGTCGACAAGTCGGTCGTGACGGCCTCCCAGCCGATCACTCTCCGCTGGAAGGTGCGCAACGTCAAGAAGGTCATCATCAAAGGCCAGAACGGGACCGCGGTCGAGCCGCCCGCCGGAGACAACCATATCACGCTGTACCTAAGCCAGCCGGGCCAGTACTCCTTCGTCCTCGTCGCGATGGGCGGGGACGGCCACGGCCTCCGGCGCGCGCTCACCCCCAGCGAATAAGCGCCGGTCCGCGGGACCGGGTTAGTATTGACACCCCGTCGGACGGGGGTTATATTCGGAGTATGGGCATGGTGACGCACGAGATAGAGCTCCGCCTGTCCATCACGCCGGCCGGGGTGCGCTTCGCGCTGGTCCTGGCCCTGTGCGTGCTATTTCCCCGGCTGTCCTCTCCGGCGGCGGATGTGTCGACCGTGGACGTCTATTACCCGATACCCTCCGGCTATCACGACGCGGTGGACGTGTTGGGCCAATTGCCCGTAGGCGCGCCGTCCTGGGCCGCGATCCTCGCCCAGAATTCCGGCCGCGTCATCATCGGCTCGGATTTCCAGTCGGGCGCCGCGGTCGACATCGGCTACGACTGGGGCGCGGTCTTCGGCTCCGCGGCGAACGGCACCGTCGCGCAACGGCTGCGGCTCCAGGTCGGGAATCAAGCGCATACCGCCAAGATGAACATAGACGGCTGCCTGTGGCTCCCTTACTCCATCATGAACCCTGGAAAGAACTGGAGATGCAAGTGGCAGTAGGAACGGTCACCCACGAGGTCACCTGGACCATCCGCTTGGGCCCGGGCTGGCTGCGCCTGCTGCTCGCCGCTTTGTATCTCGGCCTGCCGCGGATGGCGGCCCCCGGAGAGACCGACACCGACCATCCCGGCAGTTTGCTGTTGAGCCCGCATAACAGCTACGGGATGCCCTCCGGCGCGATGAAGAGCATGATCGTCACGGGCTCGGTCAATCTCGGCCGGTCCTGGGACAGCGCCACTCCTTCGGGGATGACCAATCCGGCCTGCGGCGGCGCCTGCCCGAACGCTTCCGTCGTCTTCGTCCCGAACGGGGGGACCGTCGGCATCGGCACGCCGACCTCCATCATCGGCACGGCGCCCTCCTATGCCGGCAACGCGAATTTCAACACGAATTACACCCTGCACGTGAAGGGCCACGTCGCGCTCGGCGGCTGCTTCTATCTCAACGGCTCTCCGCGGTGCACGTGGTGATGGAGCGTCGCGATGCGCCATGATTTCGTCGTCCGGCTCCGCGTTCCACGGCCGACGGCGCGGGCGCTGCTGACCGCGGCGATCCTGTTCGCGCCCGTGTCGCTGGTGTGCCCTTCGCACCAGCAGACCGCGACGCTGACGATGTATGTGCCCAACGCCGCCACCGCCTCGACCGCCTATGCCACGCTTTCCACGAACCTGAAATCCCGGTTCGGCGTCACCGCCGGTTCTACGGTGCTTCTAGTGCCGCAGAACCCGACCTGCACCGTGCCGAACCCGGGCGTCGTCTACACCAACGACGCGGGTGTGAGCCAATCTTGCGGCGTCAATCTGCGCCCGGTCTTCATCAAGGGCTACACCACCGCCGGGACGACCAGCGGCGCTCTCAAGAACCTCGCCGTCCTCGATGTCGGCGGCGACATCTACACCGACGCTCTCTGCTTCTGGGGAGGGACTTGCCTCAACTATTGGCCGCTCGCCTTCGGCCCGACGGCCACGTACGGCGCCGCCTGCACGGGGACGGCGCCCAACACCAACTGCACCTACACCACCGGCACTCCGCCGAGCACGATGTACATGAAATGGCTGGTGCCGGGCGCCACGACGACGTATCGCATGAATATCACCACCGGCGCCGCGCAATCCCCCTACATCTACAACCACTATCTGGTCACCCCAAACGGCAACCTCAACATACTTCCGCCGACCGGAGGCGTGTTCAACGGCAAGGATGCGCATCCCTACGGCCAAGCCGGACAGCCCGCCAAGATGGCAACGGGCTTGCCGAACGGCACGTGCGGCGGCTGCCTGTCGGATAATACGTGCGGCCACGACACCATCAACGATGCTCTCGGCTACAGCGCCTACGCGGCTGCGACCAATTACGGACCCGACGCGAAAGGGGTCACCACCACCATCCAATGCAAGATCGATTTTCCCATGGGCGGGCTCGTGGGCAACATGGAAGCGAGCGAAACCGATGCGGTGGTGTGCTGCAAGTTCGTCTTCACAAAGCCCACGACCGCCGACACCCTGACCTTCCAGCCCAGCGCCAAGTGCGACGTCGACCCGGGGGTGTGCACGCGGCTTGGTTACCCTAATATCACCGCATGCAGAAGCGCGTTCCCGTGCCACACCGGCATCGTGCCGCTGCCATGAGCACGACCGCCGGCCGTCGATGCCGCGCCGCGTGCTTTCGGTGCGCCAATCGCTCGCCACGAGCCCGGCCCGCGAGCAGATGCACCAGTACGCCCGCCAAGTCTCGGAGGACCTGCGAGCCTACGCGGCGAACACCGCCTCGACCGTCGGCATGCCTCCCGGCGGTTGGACCTATCCCAACGACAACAGGACGTTTGCTCTGGATGTCGGCATGCACAACGTCACCGGCCTGCTCCCGTCTTCGCTCAGGGGCCCTTACGGCGCGACGCTCGGCTATAACGTCAACGCCTCGAACACCGGGGTGAGGATCGACGTCGTGATGACCTGGACCGAACCGGACTAGCCATGGGACGAAAAGGGTTCACATTGGCGGAGGTGCTGGTGGTGACCCTGCTCATGGCGGTGATCCTGGCGGGGATGTTCGCGCTCCAAGACGGGCTCTTGCAGCAGCGGGGCCGGGTTTTGCGCAACATCATGGTCCGCAACCAGTGCGATTACGCCCGGCGGATCATCGTGCGGGAATTGGCCGCCGCCTCGTTCATCGAGTGGCCGCTTCCGGGCAATCTCCCCGCCGGCGTGGCGAGCAATTCCGGCAACGAGCTTGTCGGCTGGAAGAACCTGGATGCTTCGAACATGTATTGCGACAACGCCACCGGCTGCTGGCCCTGCGCTCCGAGCTCCGCCTGCATGTTGTTTTTCGGGAACGACGCCACCGCGTGCCCGCCCGGCGTGACCCCGGCGACGTGCCCTCTTGTCGTCAGCGGAAGCGGCGCCTCCATCTGGAACAGCCTGGTGGATGACAACAAGAACGGGAAGACGACATGGGCCGACGACGCCGAGTGGTTCCGGTTCTGCTACGCCGGCGGCAAGCTCTATTACTATCACGACATGGCCGGAAACTCGGGGAGCGGTTTGATCAATCTCCCCACCACCGTGGCCTGCGGCAATCCTTATACGCCCAAGTACGTCGGCGGGACGCAGCCGGAGATGCTGGCCCCCACCATAAGCGTGGGCAATATGGCCGTAACGCCCTTCCGCACGTCGAACATCACCTTGCCCGTCTTCGCGCGAAGTCAGATGCAGAACACGGCCGGAGGGCAAACCTTAGGCGCGAACAACTGGGTCACGGTCTCGTTCTCCGTCCTGGCGTCCATCCAGCTGATGTCCGGGACGCAGGACACGGCGAAGGCGGATTCGACCACCGGCGTCGAGGTCGCCGCCGCGAATCAGGCGAGGACGTCATGGTAGCCAAGAGCCGCGGCGTCGTCTTGATCTACGTGCTGATCCTGACCGTGCTGATGGTCTGGATCGGCGCGATGTTCCTCAACGCCATGCTGTCGCGAAAGGTGGTGGCGCGCAACGCGATGGCCTCCAACGAGATCCACGGCGTCATGAACGCGGCCAGCGGGCTCATCATGTCGTGCCTTGCTTCCAACAGCGCCACTCCTGCCCCGTGGCCCACGACCGATTGCATGGCCAACCCCCCGAACATCACCGGCTGTCTCGCCAGCTTCGGCACGCCGCCGAGGATCGGCGGCCGGCCGTTCGGCTACAGCATATGCAACGGCCCCAGCTGGATGTCCGGCCTCCCGATCGGAGCCCCACTGTCCTTGTCGCCGACGGGGTTGCCCCGCACCGGAAACCCGTCTTGCCGCATCCGCATCGCCGTCTGCTCGCAGACCGATGCGACCTGCCCGACACCCTCGTGTACGTTCCCCTAGGGCCGCCGCTCACGCAAGAGAAGAGAGCATCGCCGCCGGAAAGCGCCGCTTTTCCCAGCCTCTAAAGCTCGAGGCAGGCCCTCGCTTGAGGGCCTGCCTCGATGTCGCGTCTACTACCCGGCCTTACGGCTTCGCTTGAGCCTTCGTGGAAGCCTTCTTGATCTGGGCCAACAGCAACGGCTGGGCCACGCCCATGCGGAGCTTGCCGTTGATGACCTTGATCTTGGACACCGTCTGCTTGTTCGCGGACTTCACGACGTTGAAAGACCAGCGCTTGGTGTCTTTGTTGTAGCTCACGAGCTTGTCGCCGGCCTTGATCTGCTCGATCGGGAGCAGCCGGCCGTCCGCCATCGCGACCTTGGTGCCGGCCACGAAGCCGTGATTCAGCTGGATCCCTCCCTCGTTCACGTTGTGCACGAGGAAGTTCTCCGCGAAGAAGTCATGCGGGTCGGACGTGATCAGGTCGTACACCTCGACGGTCTGGGTGATGGTCTCCACGGAGGTCACCTGGACGGGCTTGCCGCTCGCGTCAAGCAGCATGTCGCCCGGCTTGATGCTGTCCGATTCCGCCCACTTGCCGTTGACGTACATCTGGTGCATCGGCGTGACCTTGAGCGTGCCCTCGGCGGTGGTGATCTCGTAGAGGCTGTTCGCCTCGGCCGTCACGGTGGTGTTGACGGTGCTCTTGACGAACTGGCCCGTGTCGGTGTTGTAGGACTCGACGCAGTCGCCTTGCTTGATCGTCTCGATCGCCTTTTGCGTCCCGTCGCACATGAGGATCATCGTGCCCGCCGGGAAGCAGTGCAGCTTGTTGATGAACACGGTCGGGCTGTTCATCGCGCCGCCGCTGTTGCCGCAGCTCGCGGTGTACAGGTAGTACCCGGTCGAGCCGATCGCGGGCATCCTGACCGTCCCGCCGTTAGTGGCGGATTGCGCGGTGTTGACCGGATTGTTGGCCGCGCAAGCGCCCCATGGCCCGCCGGAGACGTTATACGAGCCGTCACCGTTCTGCGTGGTTCCCTGGTAGCAAGACCCGTCCCAGGTGATCTGGCCGCCGCACTGGAACTGCCCGCCGTCGCCGCAGTAATGCTGGCCGATGGTCACGACGCCGCCGTTGTTGGTCGTCGGATGCAGCGTCGTCACGCCGCCGGAATCACGCATATTCGTCGGCGTGCAGCCTCCCCCGGCGCAGATCGTGCAAGCGTCCGGCTGCGGGGACTGCACCTTGACCGTCACCGTCTGCTGCAGCAGGTTGTCGTCCGCGCGGCTCATGCCGCACAGACACGCCACCAGCGCCAAAGCCGCTGGGATGCTAAAGTATTTCACGAGTTTCATCAGGTTCTTCCTCCTTGCGTCCAGTAATCCACGTCTCCCTGAAATCCAACAATAAATATATACCCCGCCAAAGAAAAGGTTACATGCCGGTCACGCTGCCGGATTTCGCTTTGCCTGCCAGCCAAAAACTCAACTCCCTCGCCCGCTGAACTGCGCCAGGGCGGAACGGGCGTCTCACGTAAGAGCGGGGAACAATGCCGTGCCCATTTCGGCCGTGATGTTCAGCCGCAAAGGCCCGTAGGGCGTCCCGCTTCGCGTCGCCGCCGATTCAAGAAGCTCCTTGACAATCTGGGTAGCACGACGCTGCTTGACTCCGCAGATGTCCGCTACCTGTCCGCGCGGGATCTCTCCTTGAAGGAAAAGCCGCTCCATCAGGCGCGCGCTCGATTTCGAGAGCTTCTTCTCCGCCGCAAGGCCTTGAATAAGCCGCGCGTAACGCCGCTGCAGCTCGGAGAGTTTCAGGACGCCTTCCATAAAGCGGATCTGGTCCTCACAACTGCGTAGGAAGAAGACGCAGAACGCGATGAGGGTCTCCTCCGAGAGCGGTCCCCGTCCGTCCATGTCGTTCCTTCGCGGCAGGTCGGCCATGGCTAGGTGCGCGTCGTAGTCGCCGCGGTTCCTCGCGAAGGCCCTCGAAACGGTCCAGAGCATGTTCTCGCCGACCCCGATGCGGAAACCGTAGGCTGTGGTCATCAGGCGCGCGACTCTGCCGTTTCCCTCCGGGAAGGGGTGGATCCAAAGGAACCGGTGGTGCGATGAAGCGAAGCCGAGCATCTTTTGGGGTCCGGTCAGGCGCCCCGGGCTCAGCAACTCTTCGAATCGGGCAAGACAGCTCCTGATCTCCTCTCGGGCCGCCGGTCCCTCATGACGCCCCACGCTTATCCCACGGTCGCGCAATTCACCCGGTTCGACTCGCACGATCTTTCCGCTTTCCGTCTTGGCGACGCGCATCTCCTCGGGAAGCTTGAGAAAGAATTGCGCGTGCAGCCAGCGCAGGAACCCTTCGGAGCATACCTCCAGATCGGGCTCGGAGCGCAAACGCTCGATCATCGCATCTTGGACCTCGATATGAGCCAGATGCTCCAACTGGAAATTCCGCGCTGTCTTATCCTTCAAAAGATCCTTATTGAGCGCGGCCTCGATGTCGGCAAGCCTGGATGGATTGCCCTCCATCGCGTTGGTGTAGTAACTGTTGACCTTCACCATGAAGCGCGCGATCTCATCGAGAATAAGTGGATGGAGGCCCTTCCCCAACGCGGCCGATGACGCGAGGACGTTCGTGATCAACTCGTCCAATTCGGCGGTCGTTCGAGACGGCAGTGCAGGCAGCATGAACGGAGTGTATATCAAAAAGTGCTACTTTTCAATACTGGATTATATGTAAAATAATGATTATAAATACATCACTAATTACATATTACCCGTCTAATTAATATAAAATAGTGCTAGATTTATGTGCTACTTTTGCAATTGAGATAGGACAGCGCGGGCGAAGTCGTGCAGGGTCGGGTCGCGGGCGCCCATGACCATGACGACGTCGCCCTCTTTGGCTTCGGCGGCGATCAGGGCCGGCAGCTCGTCGCGTTTCGGGACGAACCGCGCGTCTTTGCCGCGCGAGCGGATGGGATCGGCCAAGTCCTTTGACGAGATCGTCTTCTGCGCCGTGCCTCCGGCGTAATAGATCTCGGGAAGCCACAGCACATCGCCGGGCGCCAGCGTGTCAGCGAAAGCGTCGATGAACTCGGCGCGGTTGAAGCGCGTGGGCGTGAAGCCGTGCGGCTGGAAGACGGCGAGCAGGCGCGGCCCTTGCAGGCGCGCCGCGGCCATGGCGGCGCGCACCTTGGCCGGGTTGTGGGCGAAATCGTCGATGACCCTGACGCCGCGGGCCTCTCCGACCCGCTCGAATCTTCGGGCGACGCCCTTAAACTCCGCCAGCCCGCGGGCGCACTCGTCGAGCGTCGCCCCCGCCTTGAGGCAGGCGGCGACGGCGGCCAGCGCGTTCTCGACGTTGTAGCGGCCGGGGTGGGCCAGGCGGAAGCGGACACCGCGAACGAAGAAAGTCGAGCCTTCGGCGTCGAGCGCGAGGTCCTCGGCGCGCGTTTCGGCTCCCGCTCCGAGGCCGAAGGTCGCGCTGCCGGGGCGCAGCCCTTCGAGCGCGGGCGCCTCGGCGTGCACGATGAAGTCGCGGCAGCGGCCCTTGAACTCGGTGAACATGCGGACCAGCTCCGGGACCTCCTTGTGGTCCTTGTCCACGTTCAGCAGCACGCCCAGCCACGGCTTGTAGCGCACCAGCGTCCCGTCGCTCTCGTCCGCCTCCACGACGAGCAGGTCGGATTTCCCGCGCAGGGCGTTGCCCACCAGCCCGCGCTCCTCCAGCGCCCGAAGCCCGCCGCCCGTGATGACCGAGGGGTCCTTGCCGGCCGCGGCGAGGATCTCGAAGATCATGGCCGCGACCGTGGATTTGCCGCTCGTGCCCGCGACGGCGATCGTCCGGTACTGCTGCACGTAGCGCGCGAGCTGATCGGCGCGGTGGATGATCCGGACGCGGGCCGCCCTCGCGGCGGCGAGGTCCGCGTTGTCCTCCTCGATGGCGGTGGAGGCGACGACCGCCTCGGGCGCGGACAAGAGCGCCGAGCCGTCCTGCGGCGTGATGCGCACGCCGAGCCGCTCCAGCGCGGCGCGCAGGCCGCCCGCCAGGCCGCGGTCGAAGGCGCGGTCGGAGCCGGAGGCTTGGCCGCCTCCCATCGCATGGAACTGGGCCAGCGCGCTCACGCCGGCGCCGGCGACGCCGACGAAATGCAGGTGATTCAACGGGCGTCCTCGACGGCGGTCACGAAGCGCAGATTATCAATTACAATAGCGCTGTGCGAATCGGGATCTTCGCCGCCGCGGCCGGCCTGCTTTCGGCCTGCTCGCCGGTCTACGTCTACAAGGCGGCACGCGGGCAGGCGCGCCTCATGGCGAGCCGCCGGCCGATCGAGAAGGTCCGTGCCGACCCGGCGGCGCCGCCCGGGCTGAAAGACAAGCTCGGGCTCGTCTTGGACATCCGCCGCTTCGCCGAAGGCCCCATGGCGATCCCGCCGACGAAGAATTACACCCAGTACGCGCGGGTCCCCGGCGACGCGGTCACCTACATCGTCAGCGCGTGCAGGAAGACGCGCTTCGAGGCGAAGACCTGGTGGTTCCCTTTCGTGGGACGCGTCCCCTACAAGGGCTACTTCGACCGCACCGACGCCGAGAAGGAGCAGGGCGGGCTGGAGGCCGCGGGCTGGGATTCCTACGTCGGCGGCGTCACGGCCTACAGCACGCTGCGCTGGTTCAAGGACCCGGTGCTGTCCACGATGGTCGGCCGGCCGCCGGGAGAGGTGGCGGAGCTGCTGCTGCACGAGCTGACGCACACGGCCGTCTACTTCAAGGACCAAGCCGACTTCAACGAGGCCCTGGCGACCTTCTTCGGCCGCCAGGGCGCGCAGGAATTCCTGGCCGCGCGGTTCGGCCCGGACTCGCCGCAGCTCGCCGAGTACCGGAAGACGCTGGAGGAAGACGACGAGCGCGCGCGCCTCTTCGACGAGCTGTACGGCGAACTGGACAAGCTGTACGCCGGCCCAGCGAGCGAGGCCGAAAAGCTCGAGCGCCGCGAGGAGATCTTCGCGCGCTACCGGCCCCGGCTCGCCGTCAAGACGCTCGACAACGCGGTCGTGCTGATGTATCGCCGCTACCATTACGACCTCGACGATTTCGCCAAGGAATACGACCGCCAGGGCCGCGACTGGCGCAAGATGCTGGCCGCGACGAAAAGCCTGGATCCGCGCGACCCGCGGCAGGCTTTGAAGAACTACCGGTGAGCTAGGAGCGCCTGGCGCTTCTTCTCGATCGAGGCGAGCAGCTGGTCGTAGGAGTCCATGAAGGCCTTCACGCCCTCCCGCTCGAGCTGATCGGTCACGCGCACCATGTCGATGCCGGCGCGCTCCAAGGCCTGCATCACGTCGGTCGCCGCGCCGGCGGAGCCGGACAAGGCGTCCCTCACCTTGCCGTGGTCGCGGAAGGCGTCCAGCGTCTGCGGAGGCACCGTGTTCACGGTGTCCTTGCCGATGAGCTCCTCGATGTAGAGGACGTCGCGGTAATCCGGGTTCTTCGTGCTCGTGCTCGCCCACAGCGGCCGCTGAGGCCGCGCGCCTTTGCGCACGAGCGCCCCGAACTCCGGCCGGGCCTGGGCTTTCAGGAAGATGTCGTAGGCGAGCTGGGCGTTGGCCACGGCCGCCTTGCCCTTGAGCTTGTCGTCGCTGACCAGGCCGTCGACGAGCGAATCCACCCGGCTGACGAAGAAGCTGGCGACCGAGGCGACCTTCGAAAGGTCCACACCCGCCTTGCCGGCGCGGCCGAGGCCCGCGAGCCAGGCGTCGAGCACCTCGCGGTAGCGCTCGAGCGAGAAGATCAGCGTCACGTTGACCGAGACGCCTTCCCCCAGCACGCGCTCGACGGCCGGCAGGCCCTCGCGCGTCGCCGGGATCTTGATCATGAGGTTCGGCCGGTCGACCTTGCGGCTCAGGCTCAGCGCCTCGCGCGCCGTGCCCTCGGGGTCGCGCGCGAGGTGCGGGTTCACCTCCAAGGACACGAAGCCGTCGGCGGCCAGGGTCGTCTTGTAGACGGGCGCAAGGGCGTCGCAGGCCTTTTGGATATCCTCAACGGCCAGCGCCTCGTAGATGGCGTGCGCGTCCTTGCCTTCGCGCAGGGGCCGCTCCATGGCCGCGTCGTATTCGGCGCCGCCCGAGATCGCCTTCTGAAAGATCGTGGGATTGGAGGTCACGCCCCGGAGCCCGTCGGCCTCGATGAGGCGCGCCAACTTCCCCTCCTCGATGAACCGCCTCGTGATGAAGTCCAGCCAGACGCTTTGTCCTTGCTGCGCGAGCTCAAGAAGTGGGTTCATCCTTTCTTCCTCCAGTGGGAGATCGGGAACCGGAAGATTTTAGCAGTTTCCGTCGGAAGGGGAGCCCGCTCGGGCAAGGCAACAGCGCCGACGGTTTTATGATACGATTCGCCATTCGTTCTCATTTGCTCCCTCTCCCGCGCAGCGGGAGAGGGTCGGGGTGAGGGTCTTAATACATGTCACCTTTCAGGACGATCCGAGTCGGCATCGCGGGGCTGGGCACCGTGGGGGCCGAGACCGTGCGCATCTTGAGGGACGCCGAGCCCGACTTCCGCCGCCGGCTCGGCGCGACGCTCGAGCTGGCCGCCGTCTGCGACCGCAGCATCGAGCAGAAGGCCGCGGAGCTCGGCCTCGCCCGCTCGGTGCGCCGCTATCGCAGCGCCGAGAAGTTCGCGGCCGACCCCCTGCTCGACGTCGTCGTCGAGACGATCGGAGGGCTCGACGAGGCTCGCCGGCTCGTGCTGGAATCGCTCAAGCGCGGCAGGCACGTGATCACGGCGAACAAGCGCCTGCTGGCGCATCACTGGGGCGAGCTCTTCGACGCCGCGCGCACGGCCAAGCGGCGGCTCTATTTCGAGGCCTCGGTGGCGGGCGGCGTCCCGATCGTCGAGACGCTGCGCCGCAGCCTCGCCGGCAACCGCATCCGCCGGGTCCTCGGCATCCTCAACGGCACCACGAATTTCATCCTCACCCGCATGGCGCGCACGGGCGAGCCGCTTAAGACCGTGCTCGCCGAGGCGCAGCGCCGCGGGCTCGCGGAAAAGGACCCGTCGCTGGACCTCAGCGGCGCCGACGCGGCGCACAAGGTCGCGGTGCTGGCTTCCCTGGTCACCGGCCACTGGGTGCGGCCCCAGGCCGTCGCCTACGCCGGCATCACCGGCGTCGCGCCGGAAGACATGGCGTACGCGACGTCCTCGCTCGGCCGCACCGTCCGCCTCATCGGCACGGTGGACCTCGACTGGAGCGCCAAGCCGCCCGCCGTCTGCTGCCACGTCTACCCGACGCTGGTGCCTTTGGACCACCCTCTCGCCGGCGTCCAGGGCGAGTACAACGCCGTCTTGGTCCAGGCGTCCGCGGCGGGAGACCTGATGTTCTACGGCAAGGGCGCCGGAGCGGGCCCGGCGGCCTCCGCCGTGGTCGGCGACCTCTTCCTCCTCGCCACCGAGATGATGGCCGGGCCCGGGCAGGACGCCGGCGTCGTGTGGCGCCGCGAGGGAGAGATGCGCGTGACGGACGTCGGCGAAAGCGTGTCGGCCTATTACCTGCGGCTCGACGTGCGCGACAGGCCCGGAGCCCTCTCCAAGATCACCGGCGCGCTGGCCCGCCGGCGCATCTCCATCTCGCGCATCCACCAGCAGACCTCCGACGGCAAGTCCAGCGTGCCGGTCCTGCTGACCACGCACCCCGCGCGCCAGCGCGACTTCCTGTCCGCCCTTTCGCAGATCCGGCGGCTCCCGGAAGTGGCGCCCCGCCACGCCTGGTTCCGCATGCTATGAACCAGGGCGTCATCGAACGCTACCGGGCGTTCCTGCCCGTCAGCGAGAAGACGCCGGTCGTGAGCCTGCTCGAGGGCTCGACCCCCCTGCTCCCCGCCCCGCGGCTGTCGCGCGAGCTCGGCCTGCCCGAGGCTGCGGTGTGGCTGAAGCTCGAGGGCATGAACCCGACGGGCTCTTTCAAGGACCGCGGCATGACGGTCGCGGTGTCGAAGGCTCTGGAGGAGGGCGCGCGCGCGGTCGTCTGCGCCTCCACCGGCAACACCGCCGCCTCGGCCGCCGCGTACGCCGCGCGCGCGGGGCTGCGCTGCGTGGTGCTGCTGCCCGACGGGGCGGTGGCGGCCGGAAAGCTGGCGCAGTCCATCGTCCACGGCGCCGAGATCGTCGCCATCCGCGGCAATTTCGACCGGGCGCTGGAGCTCGCGCGCCAGGCCTCCTCCGAGCTCGGTCTGGCGCTCGTCAACTCGGTGAACCCCTACCGCATCCAGGGGCAGAAGACCGGCGCCTTCGAAGTGGCGGAGGCTCTGGGCCGGCCGCCCGACTACCAGTTCATGCCCGTCGGCAACGCGGGCAACATCACGGCCTACTGGGCGGGTTACCGCGAGATCGCCACGCGCCACGGGCTCGGCCTTCCGAAGATGATGGGGTTCCAGGCGTGGGGAGCGGCGCCGCTGGTCCTCGGCAGGCCCGTGGCCGAGCCGAAGACGATCGCCACCGCCATCCGCATCGGCCGCCCCGCGTCGGGCGAGCAGGCGCTGCGGGCGCGCGACGAATCCGGCGGGATGATCGGCCGGGTCAAAGACGCCGAGATCTTGAGGGCTTATCGGATGCTCGCGCGGCTCGAAGGGGTCTTCTGCGAGCCGTCCTCCGCCGCGGGCGTCGCGGGGCTCGCGAGCGAGGCGAAGGCCGGGCGCTTCAAGGGCGCGGGCCCCGAGCTGCGCATCGTCTGCATCCTCACCGGGCACGGGCTCAAGGACCCGGACACGCCGAAATCGCTTCCTCACAAGTGGACGACGGCCAAGGCCGATTTCGCGACGCTGAAGAAGATCCTCGGAAGGAACGGATGAGGCGCGCGCTCAAGCCGGCCCGCGTCCGCGTCCGCGTGCCGGCCACGACCTCGAACCTGGGCGCCGGCTTCGACGTGCTCGGCATGGCGCTCACGCTCTACAACGAGCTGGAGGTCTCGGTCCGGCCCGGTGTGCCCGGCTGCGTCGTCGTGGTCGAGGGAGAGGGCAAGGGCAGCCTCCCCGCCGACGAGACGAACGAGGTGGCCCGCGTGCTCGGCCTCTCGAGCTCCCGCCAAGTCGAGATCCGCCAGAACAACGGCATCCCCGTCGCGCGGGGTTTGGGCTCGAGCGCCGCGGCGCGGCTCGGCGCGGTGCTCGCCCTGCGCGCCCTGGAGCCCGGGCGCAAAGACGACGACTGGGTGCTCTCGCGCGCGCTGTCTCTCGAGGGCCACCCCGACAACGTGGTCCCGGCGCTCTTGGGCGGGGCGCGGCTCGGCCTGCAGGACGGCGGCCGCGTCGTGAACGTCCCGCTGCGCGCGCCTCGGGACCTCGCCGCGGTCGTGTGCATCCCGGCTTTCGAGCTTTCGACGGAGAAGGCGCGGCGCATCCTGCCGCGGCGCGTCCCGCGCGCCGACGCCGTCTTCACCTCCGCCCGCGTGGGCCTGCTGGTCTACGCCTTCGAGCGGCGCCAATACCAGCTCCTGAAGACGGCGATGCAGGACGTCCTGCACCAGCCCTACCGCCGCAGGCTCGTGCCCGGGATGTCCGAGGCGATCGACGCGGCCTACGCGGCCGGCGCCTTCGGCGCCGCGCTGTCGGGCGCCGGGCCCTCCGTCTTCGCCCTCGCCCCCAAGCGGTCCGGCGCGTCCGTGGGCCGGGCGATGGAGAAGGCGTTCCACCGCCGCCGCGTCGCGAGCCGCGCGCTGACGCTCGGCATCGACACTCGCGGAGCGACGGTGACGAGGCTCTCATGAAGGAGCTGATCGTGATGAAGTTCGGCGGCACCTCGGTCGCCGACCCGGAGAAGATCCAGCGGGCCGCCGACCGCGCCATCGCCAAGCGCAAGGCCGGCCATCCGGTCGTCGTCGTCGTCAGCGCGCCGGGAGAGATGACCGACGAGCTGATCGCGCTCGCCCGGCGCGTGGCGCCCGAGCCCGACTCGCGCGAGCTGGACATGCTGATGGCGACCGGCGAGCAGGTCGGCATCTCGCTTTTCGCCATCGCCTGCCGGGCCCGCGGAGTGCCGGCCGTGTCGTTGACCGGGCCGCAGGCCGGCATCCTCGCCGACGAGGCGCACACCAAGGCGCGCATCGTCGAGATCAAGCCGCGCAAGGTGCACGAGGAGCTCGCCCGCGGCAACATCGTCACCGTCGCCGGCTTCCAGGGCCTGAACCCGCACCGCGACATCGCGACGCTCGGGCGCGGCGGCTCCGACCTGACCGCGGTGGCGCTGGCGGCCGCGCTCAAGGCCGGCCACTGCGAGATCTATACCGACGTCCACGGCGTCTATACCGCCGACCCGCGCGTCGTGCCCGAGGCGCGGCTGATCGAGCGCATCTCCTACGACGAGATGCTCGAGCTGGCCGGCGCGGGCGCGCAGGTCATGCAGGCGAGGTCGATCGAGGTCGCCAAGAAGTTCGGCGTGCCGATCCGGGTCGCCCACGCCTTCGACGTGCATTCGAAGGGGACTTGGATCACGGGGGAGGTGTCGTCCATGGAAGAAGCGGTGGTCACCGGAGTCGCGCTCGACCGCAACCAGGTCAAGGTCACGATCCGCGACGTGCCGGACAAGCCCGGCATGGCGGCCGAGATCTTCGTCGCGATGGGCAAGGCGGACGTGAACGTGGACATGATCATCCAGTCCGCGGCGCACGGGTCGGTCAACGACATCTCTTTCACGGTGCACAAAGACGACCACGCCAACGCCGTCAAGGCGCTCGCGCAGGTCCAGAAGCGCCTCAAGACCGGCCCCATCGAGCACAACGTCAACGTCTCGAAAGTGTCGGTCGTCGGCGTCGGCATGCGCTCGCACTCGGGCGTCGCGGGCAAGATGTTCAAGAACCTCGCCGACAACCGCGTGAACATCGAGATGATCGCCACCTCGGAGATCAAGATCTCCTGCGTCGTCGACCGCACGGACGGCGACCGCGCCCTGCGCTGTCTGCACAAGGTCTTCGGCCTCGACAAGAAGCCGTAACGCGGGAGCGGCGCAGGCCGCGCTGAAGCATGCTGGAGAAGGCCATCCGCGAGAACCTCAAGAAGGTGGGATATGGATTCCAAGAAACGTCCAATCGTCCAACAGGCTGTTGGAGAAATGCGCCACTTAGGACGTGCGCCTGATTTCGACTCCCTGGTAAGCGCCATCGTTCGGGTCCATGAGGGCCTCCAGTCTCAGGCGGCCAAGGCCGTGAATGTGTGTTTGACGTTGCGCAACTGGCTGATCGGTTGCCATTTGCGCGAATACGAACAGAAGGGCAACGACCGTGCCGCCTACGGTGACCACCTGTTCGAGAAACTGGCCGAAAGATTGCAGGCGCATCGAATCCCTCGCCTCGACGAGCGCGAGCTGCGCCGTTACAGACAGTTCTATCTCGCTTACCCCATGATTCGGGAGGCACTGCCTCCCAAATTGGCTCGCCGGCTTCCAGCGACAGCCCTGCGTCAGATTCGGGAGTCAGTGACTCCCGAATCCAAGCTGGCTGGGCGTACGCTCGTCGATGGCCTATCTTTTACGCACTTCGCCGAGCTGCTCCAGATTGACGACCCGCTAAAGCGCGCGTTCTATGAGGTCGAGTGCTTAAGGGGTAATTGGTCCGTCCGTGAACTGAAACGGCAGGTCGCGAGCCTCTACTACGAGCGCGCGGGCCTGTCGACGAACAAGAAGAAGCTCTCGGACTTGACCCAAGCCAAAGCTCAGCCTCAGTCCGCCAAGGAAATCATCCACGAGCCTTATGTCTTCGAATTCCTGGGCCTGAAGCCCAAAGAGGCCGCAAGCGAATCCGATGTTGAGGACGCTCTTCTCGACAAGCTGCAAGATTTCCTCCTGGAGCTCGGCCATGGCTTCTGCTTCGAGGCGCGGCAGAAGCGGATCCTTATCGGCGGCGAGCATTTCTTCCTGGACCTCGTGTTCTACCACCGGATATTGAAGTGCCATGTGCTCATCGAGCTCAAGGCGGACGACTTCAAACACGAGCACCTGGGCCAGCTTAACACCTACGTCAACTGGTATCGCAAGCACGAGGCGGCCGCAGGCGACAACCCGCCGATCGGCATCCTGCTTTGCACCAAGAAGAATCGCGCCCTGGTCGAATACGCCCTAGCGGGGATGGACAACCGTCTATTCGTATCTAAGTATCAGCTTGAGCTGCCGAAGAAGGAGGAGATAAGGCGGTTTATCGAGGATCAAATGATGGATAGAGCTCCCGTGAAGGAGTGAACTGGGAGCACGAATGGCAAATATCCCCGAAGTCCCGCTGGAAACATGGAAGCGCCTTTACTCCGAAGCCGAGCGCTTCTCACGGTCCAAGCCGTGGCAGCGTCTGGATGAATCGCTCTTTTTCGGCGTCCAGGACCCTGCGATGGGTCAGATGGGCTACGCCTGCATCCTCGGCTCCCTCGGCGATTTCCTGGCCCTGTGCGTCTATCGCGGCGCGGAAGCATTCCAGGTCTACCAAGACTTGCTGCGAGAAGAACCCTCTCCCGATGATGACTCCGGATTCAAGCAAGACTGCCTCATGGCGCAGTTCACCGACACCGAGTTCGTGGAAAAAGCCGACCGCAAAGTCATCCGCGCTTTAGGCCTGCAATTCAAGGGGCCCAAGGCGTGGCCCTTGTTCCGCAGCTACCGGCCGGGGCACCTTCCCTGGCATCTGGACGAGCCTGAGGCGGTATTCTTGACCCTTGCTCTGCACTGCGCCTGCGATTGGGTCGAGAAGCTCTCTACCGGAATCCTGGCGCCTAAAGAGCATCCTGGGCAGGTATTCTCTTACGTGCCAAGGAGCGAAGAGTCAGCGGGAGAGAAGGCCTTCCAAGAAACCTGGACGCCGCAACCCGCCAGTGTCGCGCGCCAAGCACCGGTGCTGGATACGACGCGGCTGGCCAAGCTCCAATCGCAGCCGTTGCGCAAGGGCGGAGTCTGGGAAGCGGAGATCGTCTTTCTCCCGGCCACGATCATGGACCGAGACCGTCCCTATCATGTCCGTCTGACCATGTTGGTGGACCGAGATTCCGGCTTCGTCCTGCCGGGCAAGGTTGTGCCGCCGGAAGTGCCGGCGCATCAGGTGCTGGCGGACGCATTGGCCGAAGCCGCCGAAGAGACCCACACCCTGCCCGGCGAGATAGTGGTTCGCGACAAGTCTACCTTGCCGGCCCTGGAAGCGATAGGAAAGGTGCTCGGAATTCGCATCGGCGTCGGCCGCCTTCGCGCGCTCCCCCAGGCCAAGAAGGCGCTGTTGCAGAGATTCTCGGAGCGGCGGCTATGAGCCGCCGAGCTCGCCTGCAAGGACTGGGTGAGTTGAAAGGTGTAGAATAGCGTGAGGAATTTTTTAATGCTGAAAGACAAACGGATCGCGGTACTGGGCGCCGGGCACTTGGGCGGCGCGCTCATCGGCGGATTGTTCCGCAGCAAGCTCGTGACCAGCCCGAAGAACATCATCGCCACGCGCCGCAACGCCGAGGCGCTCGAGGAGCTGCGCCGCAAGTGGGACGTGCGCACCACGACGGACAACCGGCGCGCGGTCAAGGGCGCCGACATCGTCATCCTGGCGGTCAAGCCGCAGACGGCCGCGGCGGTTCTCGACGAGATCGCGCCCGTCTCGAACAAGCGGCAGCTCTTCATCAGCGTCATGGCCGGCATCACGACCTCCTTCATCAACGAGCGGCTCAAGCGCCTCTGCCCGGTGGTGCGCGCCATGCCCAACACGCCCGTCTTCGTCGACGCGGGCGCGACCGCGATCGCGGCCAGCGCCCACGCGAGCGAAGCCGACCTAAAGACGGCGGAGGCGATCTTCAAGGCGGTGGGCAAGGTCGAGATCCTGCCGGAGAACCTTCTGGACGCGGTCACGGGCCTGTCGGGCTCTGGCCCCGTCTATATTTTCATGGTCATCGAGGCGCTGACGGACGGCGGAGTCAAGATGGGCATTCCGCGCGCGGTGGCCATGCGCTTGGCGGCGCAGACCGTCTACGGCTCGGCCAAGCTGGTGATGGAGACGGGCAAGCACCCCGCGATCCTGAAAGACGAGGTCACCACGCCCGGCGGCACCGCGATCGCGGCCGTGCACGAGCTGGAGTCCAAGGGGCTGCGCACCGTGCTCATCGACGCGGTCGTCACCGCGACCAAGCGCTCGCAGGAGCTGAGCGAGCTCTTCGGGAAATAGCGTCGCCGTTGACAAACGACGCGGGTCGCGCAATAATAGGCGCGGGCCGCATCCCCGCCGAGATGTCCCCGCAGCGACAACGCGCTTTGTTTCTGATTGCCTGAAAAACGACTCGCCGTGAAAGAGCATCCGGTCGCCGTCATCGAGAACCTGAGCGATCTCGAGGCGCTCGCCGCGCATTTGGAAGGGATAGACCGCGTGGCGGTGGACATCGAGTCGGACAGCTTCTATTCCTACCACGAGAAGGTCTGCCTGCTGCAGATCTCATCGGCCTCCGACGATTTCGTGGTCGATCCGCTGTCCGTGCTCGACCTGTCGCCCTTGGGCGCGCTCTTCCGCGACCCCAGGACCGAGAAGGTGTTCCATGCCGGTGAATTCGACGTCTTGTGCCTCAAGCGCGATTACGGCTTCGAGGTCAACACCGTCTTCGACACGATGATCGCCGCGCGCATCCTCGGCTCCAAGGAGCTGGGGCTCGCCGCCCTCATCCAGCGCTATTTCGACGTGACGCTCTCCAAGAAGCTGCAGCGCTCCGATTGGGGCCGGCGGCCGCTGTCCGACGCGCAGATCGAGTACTCGCGCATGGACACGCATTTCCTGCTGGCGCTGAGCGACCTCCTCCGCGAGGAGCTGGCCGGGAAAGGCCTCGCCCACGACGCCCAGGACGAGTTCGCGCGCCTGATGCGCGTCCAGCCGAACGAGAAGCTCTTCGACCCCAACTCCTTCTGGCGCCTGCCGGGCGCGCGCCAGCTCTCCGGCCAGGGGCGCGCGGTGCTCAAGGAGCTGTATTTCTTCCGAGAGAAGACCGCGGCCGAGCTGGACCGCGCCGCGTTCCGCGTGCTGCCGGAGCTGCTCTTGGTGCGCCTGGCCGCGGAGCTTCCCCGCGACCTGGAGGCTCTGCAGGCCGTCAAGGGCCTGACCCCGTATCTGTTCAACCGCTTCGGGCGGGAACTGCTCTCGGCCGTCGAGACGGGGCTGGGCAAGGAGCCCATCGAGCGCGAGCCGGAGCGGCCGCCGAGCCGGCGCTGGGACACCGTGACGATGCACCGCTACGAGGCCCTGCGCCAGTGGCGCAAGCAGAAGGCGGAGGAGCGCGGGGTGGATACGGTGGTGATCCTCGCGACCGACGATCTGCGCGAGATCGCCCAGGCGCCGATGCGCTCTCCGGACCCGGAGACATGGCTGGCCACGCTCACCTCGCGAAAACGCGAGCTTTACGGAACGGATCTGATGGCCCTGCTCTCGCTGCCCGGCCCCGTTCCCACCGGCGCCCCCCGGCGCCGCCGCCGGCGGCGGCGCTCCGGCTCAGGCGCGGACAACGGTTCGGCCCCTTCAGCCTAAGAGCCCGCGCCGAGCGAGCCGGGTCGAACGGCTATTTCCCCGGCCAAGGCTCCTCGAAGCTCTCGACGGTGAAGACCGAGAGCTGAGACTTCGGATCTGAGGCGCAATCGCGGGGCAGGCCCGCCTTCTGGCTGCACAGCTCCGCCAGGAAGGCCCCCTTCTCCGGGATCATCTCCCACACCTGCGGCAGGAAGATGCCGAAGTGCCCGTCTTTGGCGACGGTGACGCCGTGCTCGTTGGGCCGGATATCGTCCGCGCTCTTGACGGGACGCGTCGGAGACAGGATCGAGATCTCGGCGCGCACCCTGTCGAGTTCCCCGGCCTCGAGCGGCGCGAAGCGGTGGTCCTCGAAAGCGGCCGCCTGGGCGAACCGGCGCACCGCCTCCAAGAGCGTCCCCTGCGGCGTCGTGGACCCGATGCAGCCGCGCAAGGACTTCTCGCCTCGCGGACCGGGCGTCTGCAGGGTGACGAAGACCGCGGCCGGCAGGTTGAACGCCGGCCTGGCCGAGAGCTCGGCGGGCGCGGCCGGCTTGCCCTGGAGGCCCAGCCGGATGCTCGAGCGCACCTCTCCCAAGAGGTCCTTCTTGTCCGCGGCGCTCAGCCCGTAGGCCGTGCGCGGCTTGGCCTTGGCGTCCTTCACGAAAACGACGGCGGCGTAGCCGACGACCCGGCCGTAGTTGTGCTCCGCCAACGCATCGCCGGAATTATAGCGGGCCAGCACCTGCGCCCGCGTCGCGCCGAGGGTGCGAGCGGCAGCCATCACCACCGCGACGGCGCCCTCGCCGCAGTAGGTGCATTCCAGATTCGGCAAGCCGCGGCTCATCCACAGCCGGCTCGTCTGCCAGAAGAGGCCCGTATCGAGGCTCTCGAGAGCGTGCAGCGTCGTCGAGTCGACGCGGTCGTCGACCTCGCCCGCCGGATAGTGCGAAAGGTCCGAAGAGGCCGCGAGCAGCACGCGACGGCCCTTGACCGCCGCGGCGACGGCGGCGCCGATCGCTTGCTCGGTCGCGAGGTCCTCGGTGTTCATCACCAGCGCCACCACCTTCGCCTTGGGCAGGCGCCTTTGCACGAAATTCACGTTGACCTCGATGGAATGCTCGCGCTGGTGGGCTTCGGGCATCGCGTGGATGAGAGGCGAGGCCTTGAGCAGCGCCTGCCCGAGCTCCGCGTCGTACTCCACGCGGCCCAGAGGCGTCGCGTAGGCGCCGGGGTACAGCGCCGCGCCCTCCACCCGGGCGTAATGGGCGGTGCCGAGGAGCAGGACGGTGTCCACCTGCGCGGGATCGACCGCCTTGAAGGCGGTGGCCGCGGCCAGCCCGGAGAACTCGATGCCCGCGTGCGGCGTCAGGATGGCCAGGACTTTGCCCTCGATGGGCGGGACCTTCGCGCGGGAGAAGAACCCGTCCACCTGCGCCTTCAGCACCGCCGGGTCGGCGGGATAGAACCCGCCCGCGACCGCCGGCGGCCGCTCGAGCGCCTCAGGCGCGGAGGCCGGCGCCGGCGCGGCGAGCCAAAGCAGCGCCGCGAGCAAAGCAATGGGCCTCATGGATTCCCCCCTCGAACGACGTCCGCCAGAAAACGGAACACGTAGACCAGCACCACCACCGCCAGCGCCGTCCCGCCGACCCAGACCAGGAGGGTCTCCAGCGACCAGGGCGAGCGCAGGCCCAGCTTTTCGGCCTGGCTCACCGGCTCGACGTCCGTCGCGGCGAAGCTCCGCCCGGCCACCCACGAGCCCATCTCCGGCACCACCTCCGACTCCTCCGGCAATTCGACCGCCGCGTCGCTGCGCAGGCAGGCGTACGCCTCCCGCGCGTCCATGAAGCGGCGCTCGTAGAAGGCCTTCTTCCTGTCGTCTTGGAAGCGGTCGGGGTGGTACTCGAGGGCCTTTTGGCGGTAGGCCCGCTTGACGTCGTCGGCCGTCGCCCCGGCCGACAAGCCGAGGACGCGGTAGGCCTCTTGGGTGTTCAACGCGCCAAGGATAGCAAAAACGTCCGGCGGGGGCGGGCGGGAGCCGAAGACGCGTCTATTCCCTTTCGAGCTCGATCGCGACGACGGCGGGCTGCGCGGTCCTCATCACGATGGACAGACCCCAGGCCATGCAAACGAGGCCTATCAGTCCGAGCACCAGACAGAGGCACTGATTTTCCGGGATGGCGAGGCTGACGTTCGACAGCGAGGTCATGCTGTCCATGTAGTTCGCCATACGACTTGAGTGTACTGGCGAGGGCGTTTCAGATTCATTGCCGTCGGTCACCCCTTCCGGGCGGACCAGGAGGCCAGCAGCTGTTCCAGCGCCTTGGTCTCATCCGGAAGCGAGGCGCGGTAGGCTTTGATCTCGCGGCGCACCAGGGCCGCGGCCTCGGGCCTGCGGCCCAAGGCGTCGAGCACCTCGGCGCGCACCTTGGTGACCGAGAGGCGGTTGGCGCCGTAGCAGAGCGCGTCCGCCTTCTCGATCCAGGGCAAGGCGTCGGCCGGCCGGCCTCTTCCCGCCAGCCATTTCGCGAAGCGGTAGGCGTAGACATAGTCGGCGGGGTACGCCGCGACGAGGCGCGGGTACAAGGCCTCCACCTCCTTGTCCTTGCCGGCGGCCTCGAGGAAGAACCTGCGGTTGTCGTCGAGGTTGCGGTTCTGGCCGAGCCCGGCGCGGTCCGATTCCGAGGCCGTCAGCAGGGCCGCCCGATCCAACAGCGCGGCCTTCGCCGCAGGGTCGCCCAGCCCCTCGTAGTAGCCGGCCATGGCTTCGACGCCGCCGCGGAAATCGGCGCAGCGTTCGCCCGGCGCGGCCCAGGTGCGCCGCCCGGCCCACGCCTCGAGCTTGGGCCTGAGCTCCGCCAGCGGAGCCTGCGGCAGCTTCTCGCGAAGCGCGGCCTCGAGGTCATAGGCGAGGTCGCAACCGTCGTTGAGCTCGACCATGGCGGCGAGGTCCTTCGCGGTCGGCCGGCGCTTGAGCGCGAGCCGCAGCTCCAGCTTCCTCCAGTCGGCCCGCGCGCGCAGGGCCTCCGGGCGCGCCGGCCCGGGCTTGGCCGCGAAAGCGGCGGCCGCGGCGAGATCATCGCCGTTGACGAGGGACTCGAGCTTGGCCACGGCCTTGTCCTCCGCCGACGCGGCGGCGGCCAGCGCGCCGAGCCGGGCGATGAAATCGGCTTCCCGCTGCTCGCCCAGGATGCGGTCGGTCTCCTTTCCCGCGGCGTCCAGAACGAGGAACGTCGGCAGGAAACGCACCCGGTACTTCTCCTTCAACGCCCGCCCCTCGGGCTTGTCCACGTCGATGCGCGCCAGCACCAGGCCGCGCGCGGCGGCGGCGAAGGCCGGCCCGCCGAGGACGTTCTTCTCCATGTAATAGCAGGAGTAACACCAAGGCGCGGTGAAGGCGGCGAGCACGCGCTGGCGCGACGCCCGGGCCTGGGAGAGCGCCTTCGCCAACGACGGCTCCCAGGTGCCCTCCGCTCTCAGGGGCGCGGCCAGGACGGACATCAGCAAAGCCAACGCGATTCTATGCATCCCTTCCTCCAAAACGACAAGTCCCGAGCCGGCTCAGGCTTGGGCGGTTTCCCGGCCGACGAGCGCGTCGAGCTCGTCGGGGCCGACACCCAGGGCCTCGGCGGCCTTGGCCCGGTCGCCCTTGAAATGATCGAGCGTCAGGCACGCATGACAGCGCTTGACCTCGTCAAGCCGGCGGGGATGGAACCCCGGCGCGCGCTCGCCGCGCGGGCGGCTGAGCATGTCGCGCGTATGCGGCGCGATCGCGTCGAGGGTCAGCACCGGGCCGGTCTCGTCGGCGACCGCCTGCGCGATGATGTTCCGGAGCTCCCGCACGTTGTCGGGGTAGTCGTAGCGCCGCAGCAGCTCGAGGACCTCCTGCGCGACGGCGGCGATCTTCTTCCCCGCGGCGGCGGCTTCGCGCGCGAGAAAGTGATCGAGGCGGCGATGACGCGGACGTCCGCCTTCAGGACCGTCGTCGAGCTCTCGCGGTAGAACTCCCCCGCCTGGATGAGCCTGCGCAGGCGCACCTGCACCGGGATGGAGAGCAGGTCCACCTCGTCGATGAAGAGCGTGCCTCCCGCGGCCTGCTCCACCAGGCCCGGCGCCTCGCCGCGCGCGCCGCTCCACTCCTTCGCCTGGCCGAACAGCTCCGCGGCGAACTTGTCCGGCTCGCGCGCCGCCGCGTCCACGGACACGAAGGGGCCGGCCTTGCGCGGGCTCGCGTGATGGATGGCCCGCGCCAGCATCTCCTTGTAGGTGCCGCGCTCGCCCCAGACGAAGACGCAGGAGTCGCCGTCGGCGATCTGCTCCGCCTCGTGGAAGACGCGGATGAGCCCCGTGTCCTGGGTCGGAAACGGCTCGAAGGCCTCGCCGTGGGCCAGGCCCTCCTTGCTGAGAGTCGCCGGCAAGCGGAGGATCGACTGCTTGATCGCCGTGTGCTTGATGGCGTCGTCGAGCACCTTGAGGAGCGTGTCCTCGTCGACGGGCTTGGTGAGGTAGTCGAAGGCCCCGAGCTTCATCGCCCGCACGGCCATCTCGACGTCGGCGACGCCGGTCAGGATGATGACCGCGACCCCGAGCCCCCGGTCGTGCACGGCCTGGAGGATGTCCAGGCCGCTGACGTTCGGCATGTCCATGTCGAGCAGCAGGGCGTCGAAGCCCCCCGCGGCGAGCGTCTCGAGAGCCTTGCGCGAGTCGTTGACGACCGCGCTGTCGAAGCGCTCGGTCTGCATGAGGAAGACCCTCAGGTGGTTGGTGACCGCCACGTCGTCGTCGACGATGAGGATGTTGCTCATGGCAGGGCCTCGCCGGGAGTCTTCGGGGGCGGCGGTCCCTTCAAGGGAAGCGAGACCTTGAAGGTCGTGCCTACGTCGAGCTTGCTGGCGACCGTGATGGTCCCGCCGTGCTCCTCGATGATCCGGTAGGCGATGGCGAGCCCGAGGCCCGTGCCGCCGGTCGCGCGGCGGGTGGTGAAGAAGGGCTCGAAGATGCGATTGACCGTCCGCTCGGGCATCCCCTTGCCGTTGTCCTGCACCTCGATGACGACGCTGCCGTCCTCGAGGCGGGTCGCGACCCGGATGCGGCCCCGCCGGTCGTCCGGCATCGCCTGCCCGGCGTTGATGAGGAGGTTGACCAGGATCTGCTCGATCTTCTGCGCGTTGCCGGTGAGGGCGGGGATGCCCGGGGCCAGCTCCAGCTCGATGTCGGCGTGCTTGTGGACCTCGTTGTGGACCAGCCGCCGCGCCGCGTCCACGATCGTGTTCACCTCGACCGAGTCGATGAGCAGGCCCTCGTCGCGCCGGGCGAAGCGCTTGAGGCCCTCGACGATCTCTTTGATGCGCTCGGACCCGTGCGCCATGTCGTTGACGAGCACCATGATGTGCTCGCGGAAGAAGTCGTATTTGAGGCGCGCGATCCTGAGGTCCGGGTGCTTGGCGTAATGCTCGTCGAGGATCGGCAGGATATCGGTCAGCGCCTGCTGGATGATCTTGACGTTGCCGCGGATGAACTGGTTCGGGTTGTTGATCTCATGGCCGATGCCGCTGACGAGCTGGCCGAGCGAGGCCAGCTTGTCGGCCTGCTGGAGCTGCTGCTCGTAGGTCTTCTCGACGGTGACGTCCCGGTAGAACTCGATGATGCCCTCGACCTCGTGCTCGGGGCTGAAGATGGGCAGGGCGTTCACCTCATAGAAGGTGTCCTCGTGCTTGACCTCCAGCGTGACCGGCGTCTTCACCTTCATGACCTTGGAGAGACGGCAGTCCTTGCAGGGAACGTCGATGTTGAAGAAGGTGTGGTAGCACTTGTCGCCGGCGGCGACGTTCTTGCGGTTGGTCATCACGACGTTGCGCTGCCGGTCGATGAGCGCGACGTTGTCCGGGATCGCCTCGAAGATGGTCTCCAGGCGCGTCTTCGACGCCTCCCAGTCGCGGTTGGTGCGGTCCAGGTAGGTGTTGACCAGCGCGAGCTTTTCCCGCAGGCTCTTGCGCTCCAGCGCCAGGCTCAGCACGCGGGCGATCTCGTCGAGCATCCTCTGCTCTTCGGGAAGGAGGTCGAGCCCCCCATCGGAGTAGCCCACGCGGATCTCGCCCACCGCCGACTGGGCGACCTTGAGCTCGGTGCGGATATACTTGAGCAGCCGACCCTTGTCCCCGTACTCCTGCCCCTGATAGGCCGCGTACGTCAGCGCGCGGTCGGGATAGCGCATCCCGGGGCAGAGGTGCTTCGGCAGCTCCTCGAAGAACTCGCGCACCGAGGCGGACCGCTCGATCCACTCGGCCACCGCGTAGACCGTGTACAGCTCCTTGATGCGCTCGTCCTTCTCCCATTCCTCCGCCGCGGCCGGCCCGTTGCCGGGCGAGCCGACGAGCAGGTAGAAGCCGCCGCCGGGCCCCGCGGAGTAGGTCACGGTCAGGTCCAAGGCCCCGCCGGCCTCGCCGACGAACGACAGCTTGGCCCTCTCCGCCGCGCCGCTCTTGACGTCGCGCAAGGCCCCGGCCAGCAGGGGCGCGCAGGCGCCGACGACGAGGTCGGAGAGGTCGCGCCCGACGACGCCGGAGGCGTCGGCGCCGCATTCGCGCAGGAAACCCGTGCTCGCGTGGCAGACGCGACCCTCTTCGTCGGCCGTCAGCACGCACGGGAACGCCTTTTCGATGAGGCCCAGCAGCTCGTCGGAGCCCGGCTTCACGACGTCCATCAGGCGCGCGAGGCCTGCACGCGGAAGTGCTCGAGCCCCACCTCGCGGCTCTGCCGCTTGTACTGCTCGCTCACCGTCAAGGGCGGCGAGAGCGGGCTGGGCTTGGTGCGCACGTCGGCGACGATCAGCCGGCCCTTGCCGTCCCAATCGCGCGCCTCGCCGGCGTTCCAGCAGAACTTCGCCTTCGCCCCGAGGGCGGCGCGCGCCGCGCGGTCGACGGCGGCGGAGAGGGCGGTGAAGCCGGTCTCGACGCCCCCGACCCCGAAGGCCTTGGCCATCTGCGCCAACAGCTCCCAGCCGGCCACCCCGCCCGCGGGCGGGACGGCCTGGACGAAGCGGATGAGCCGGCCCTCGAAATTGATCCGAGTGCCCTCGCTTTCGAGGAACGTCGAGGCCGGCAAGACGATGTCCGCGAAGCGCGTGGTCTCCGTCTGGCACCAATCCGCCGCGGCCAGGAACTCCACGTCGGCGAAATACGAGGCGGCCTTGTCGTCGTGCATGGGGTCTTCGCCGATGATGAGCGCCGCCTTGAGGCTCCCGTCCTGGAGGAGCTTGAGGAGCTCCCGGCGGTCCTTCGCGCCGGGCAATCCGTCCGCGGCGAAGCCGGGATCCGCCCCGACGGTCTCCACCGCGGCGCCGTTGGCGGCGAGGTGCGGCAGCAGGATGTCCGCCCGCGCGCCGTTGGACCGCAGCAGGAGCGCGAGGTTCGCGAGCACGACCGCGTCCCCGGCCGAGCGGTCTTGCGGCCGGTCGGGGCTGTGGATGATCGCGACCTTCTTCGCCGCCGCCAACAGCTCCGCGACCGCGCCGATCTTGTTCTCCTCGACTCCGGTAAGATCGGCGATCGTCTTGGCGCCGTAGTCGCGCATGTCGCCGAGGAACTCCTCCCCTCCCGGGAGCTTGCGGACGGCGTCGCGGTTGAGGACGCCGCGGTCGAGGAGCAGCTGCATCACGCCGTTCCAAAGCATCGCCGCCCGGCCGCGCATCGGGTCGAGCGTGAGCGTCGCCACGGCCGCCAGCGGGTCCACGCCCGAGCCGGCGAGGATGAGCTTGGCGCCGGCCCGCACCGCCTCCAGGATCTCGACGCTCAGGACCATATGGTCGTTGAGCGCGTCCGCGTTGTTGCAGACGATGAGGTCCGCCGAGCGCACGGCGGAACGGTCCGCGGTGGACCCGGTAAAGCCGAGCGAGGCGTCCAGCGCTCCGGCTTCGGCGCCGGCGCACACGAGCGACAGCGAGCCGATGTTGTTGGTCCCGAGGCCCTCGCGGGAGATCCGGGCGGCGAGGTGCATCTCCTCGCTGGACAGCTCGGGCGAGACGAACACGCCGACCGCCCCGGGGCCGTGCTTCGCGGCGGCGGCCTTCAACGCGGCGACGGTCTTCTCCAGGGCCTGCGCGAGCGGGATGGGCTTGTGCTTGGCGCCCTCGCGCGCCAGGGGCTCGACGACGCGCCGCTGGGCCAGGAACAGCTCGGCGCCGAAGCGGCCGTAGCGGCACAGGTACTCCCCGGCCGCGCCGCGAGGCGAGGTGTAATAGCGGTCGTCCGAGATGCGGCTGACCGTGAGCGGGCAGGCGATGGAGCAGAAGGCGCAGTGCGTCGCCGCGTCCTGGGTCGGCAGGCAGGCGCGGCCCGGGAACGGGAACTTCACGGTGAGCGCCCCCGTGGGGCAGGCGTCGATGCAGTTGCCGCAGCTCACGCAGTTCGTCTCCACCAGCGGGTCGTTCATCGCCGGCCGCATCTCGGTCTTGAACCCGCGGCCGACCAATCCCAGCGCGGCGGTCGGCAGCACCCGCGCGCAGGTGCGGATGCACCGGGCGCACAGGATGCATTTGTTCGGGTCGTAGACGATGTGCGGGTGGCGCTCGTCCACCTTGTGCTTGCGGATGTGGCCGACCCACTTCTTCATGTCCACGTTATACTCGTCGGCGAACAGGCGCAGATCGCAGCGGTCGTAGACGACGCAGCCGCAGGCCAGGCAGCGGCCGGACTCGGCGCACACGTCCTCGAACTCATAGCCGTCCGAGACCTCCGCAAAGCTGCCGGCGCGATCCGTCACCTCGATCTCGTGCGAGTGGCGCCGGGGGCTCTTGCGGATCTCGCCCAGCTCGACGGCCGAGGGCTTCGCCCAGAAGCTCTTGCGGACGACGAAGGGCTCGTGACGCAGGATCTCCCCGCTCAGCTCCTCGTGGATCGAGAGCGCGGCGCGCCGTCCGTCGCGGATCGCGTCCACGACGACCGTCGGGCCGTCGTCGGCCACGTCGCCGCCGGCGAACAGGCCGGGGACGCTGGTCTTCATCGTGACCGGGTCGCTCGCGATGGTGTTCCACTTGGTCAGCTTCAGCTCACCGCCCGCCAGCCCGGCGAGGACCGGGTCCTGTCCGATCGCCGGGACCGCGAGGTCGCAGGGCAGGACGAACTCGGAGCCCTCCTGCGGCACCGGCCGGCGCCGGCCGGATTTATCGGGCTCGCCGAGCTTCATCCGGATGCACTTGAGGCCCTTGAGCCTCCCGCTCTCGGCGACGATGCCCACCGGCGCCGCCAGCTCCATGATCTCGATGCCTTCCTTCAGGCAGTCCTCGATCTCCAGCTTGTCGGCCGGCATCTCGGCCTTCGTGCGGCGGTAAAGGATGATGACGCGGTCGGCGCCGAGGCGCCAGGAGCTGCGCGCCACGTCCATCGCGGTGTTGCCGCCGCCGACGACGACGACGATGCCCTTCACCGGGGTGCGCTCCTCGACCTTCGCTTTGAGGAAATCGACGCCTCGTACGACGCCTTGCGTCGTGTCCTCGCCCTCGACGCCCATCCCCTTGGAGCCCATGGCGCCCGCCGCGACGAACACGGCGGCGTGCTTCTTCATGAGCTCGGCCAGGGCGACGTCCTTGCCCACGCGCACGTTCGTCTTGAGCGTGCCGCCGGCGCGCAGGACGTACTCCACCTCCCGGTCGATGACGTCCCAGGGCAGGCGGTACTCCGGGATGCCGTAGCGCAGCATGCCTCCCGGTTTCGGCAGGGCCTCGTAGATCACCGGGTCGTAGCCGTAGAGCCCGAGGTACCACGCGGCGGTCAGGCCCGCGGGGCCGGAGCCGATGATGCCGACGCTCTTGCCGCGCGACGGCATCCGCTTCGGCGCGCCCTCGTAGGCGCCGGGGCTGTCGGCCACGAACCGCTTGATGTGGTTGATGCCCACCGGCTCGTCCACGTCGGCGCGGCGGCACTCGATCTCGCACTTGCGCACGCACACGCGCCCGCAGATCGACGGCAGGGGGTTCGTCTCGCGGATAAGGTCCACCGCCTCCTTGTAGCGGCCCATCGCGGCGAGAGCGACGTAGCCCTGGCAGTCCACGCTCGCGGGGCAGGCGAGGGCGCAGGGGGAGACGCAGTCCGCGTAGTGGTTCGACAGCAGAAGCTCGAGCGCCGTCTTGCGCGAGGCGAGGATGCGCTCGTTGCGCGTCGCCACCTTCATCCCCTCGGCCACGCGGGTCGCGCAGGCCGGCACGAGGTTCGGGCGGCCCGCCACCTCGACCACGCACAGGAAGCACGAGCCGTAAGGCCTGAGCTCCGGCGAGTGGCAGAGCGTCGGGATCTTGTCGAGCTTCTGCTCGGTGACGACCTCCAGGATCGTCTTCTCCGGGCTCGCCGCGACCTTCCGGCCGTTGATCTCTACGTTAACCGTTGCCATGGGACTCACCTACTCCTTGAGCACGGCCCCGAACGTGCAGCTGGTGATGCACTTGCCGCACTTGATGCAGAGCGCGTCGTCGATGAAATGCTTTTCCTTCACCTTGCCCCGGATCGCGTTGGAGGCGCAGTTCTTGGCGCAGAGCGTGCAGCCGGTGCACTTGGACTCGTCGATGACGTACTGGACGAGAAGGCCGCAGCTCTTGGCCGGGCACTTCTTGTCCTGGATGTGCGCCATGCACTCGTCCATGAAGTACTTCATGGTCGTCAGCGCCGGGTTCGGGGCGGTCTGGCCGAGGCCGCAGAGGCTGGCTTCCTTGATCTGGATGCCCAAGGCCTTGAGCTTGTCGAGGTCCTCCACGGCGCCCTCGCCGCGCGTGAAGCGCTCTAGGATCTCGAGCATCCGCAGCGTGCCGATGCGGCAGAAGGTGCACTTGCCGCACGACTCTTCCTGGGTGAAGTTCAGGAAGAAGCGGGCGATGTCCACCATGCAGGTGGTCTCGTCCATCACGATCATGCCGCCGGAGCCCATGATGGCGCCGGTCTTCGGGATGTTCTCGAAATCCACCGGCGTCTCGCCGAGGGTGTGCGGAATGCACCCGCCGGAGGGGCCGCCCATCTGCACCGCCTTGAACTTCCGGTCCTCCTTGATGCCGCCGCCGATGCCGAAGACGAGCTGGTTGATGGTGGTCCCCATCGGGACCTCGGCCAACCCGCCCCGCTTGACGGTGCCGGCCAGCGCGAACACCTTGGTGCCGCGGCTCTTCTCGGTGCCGAAGGCGGCGTAGGCCGCGGCGCCGTTGACCAGGATCCACGGGATGTTGGCGTAGGTCTCGACGTTGTTGTTGTTGGTCGGCTTCTGCCAGAGCCCCTTCTCGGCCGGGAACGGCGGGCGGATGCGCGGCATGCCGCGCTCGCCTTCGATGGAGGCGAAGAGAGCGGTCTCCTCGCCGCAGACGAAGGCTCCGGCCCCCTGCTTGATCTTGACGTCGAAGTCGTGGCCGGAGCCGAGGATATTCTTGCCGAGGTAGCCCTTGCGGCGCGCGTCCGCGATCGCGACGTTCAAGCGCTTGATGGCGAGCGGGTACTCGGCGCGGCAGTAGATGTAGCCGAAGCTAGAGCCGATGGCGCGGCTGCAGATGATCATGCCTTCGAGGACGGAGTGCGGGTCGCCTTCGAGGACGCTGCGGTCCATGAACGCGCCCGGGTCGCCTTCGTCGGCGTTGCAGACGAGGTACTTCACGTCGCTCTTGTTCGCGGCCGCGAAGGACCACTTCATCCCCGTGGGGAAGCCCGCCCCGCCGCGGCCGCGCAGGCCGGACTTCTTGACCTCCTCGATGATGGAGGCGGGGGTCATCTTATGGAGCGCCATCTCGAGGGCCTTGTAGCCGCCCGTCGCCTCGTACTCCTCGATGGACTCGGGGTTGATCACGCCGCAGTTGCGCAAGACGATGCGCTCCTGCAGGGCCAGGAAATCCTTCTCGGAGCCGCCGATGTTGCCCTTGCCGTCGTCGCTGTAGACGACCCAGTCCTTCAGGACCTGCCCGCCCACGAGGTGCTTCTCGACGATCTCCTTGGCGCGCTCGGCCTTGACCTCGCCGTAGATGATGCGGCTGCCGTTCTCGCGGACCTCGACCAGCGGCTCGCGATAGCACATGCCGAGGCAGCTGGTGATTGAAAGCTCCGTGCCCTTCAGGGCGCCATTGCGCGCCGCGAGGGCGTCCTCGATGGCCTTGTACGCGTCTTTAGCGCCCGCGGACATGCCGCAGGTCCCCATTCCGACCAACACTCTGCGCATAATCGTTCTCCGAACGAGCGGAAATCAGGCCGGGGTCTTCTCCCCAAGCTTTTTCTGCAGCGCCTTGCGGCGGATGCCCCGCAGGATGCGGCGCACCGCGACCGGCGTCAGCCGCCCGTGCGTCTCCTCGTCGATCATCATCACCGGCGCCAGCGAGCAGCAGCCGAGGCACGCGACCGTGAACAGCGTGAAGACGCCGTCCTCGGTCGTCTGGCCGACCTCGATGCCCAACTCGTCTTGCACCGTGTCAACGAGCATCCTTGCGCCGGAGACGTGGCAGGCGGTGCCTACGCACAGGCGGATGAGGTGCTCGCCCATCGGCTGCAGGCGGAATTGGTTATAGAACGTGATGACGCCGTAGACCGTGGATTCCGGGATCTTGGTCACGGTCGCGATGTACTTGATGGCGCGACGCGGGATGTAGCCGAAATGGTCCTGCGCCGACTGGAGCAGGGGGATCAATTCCCCCGGCGCCCCGTCGTAGCGCCAAAGCCGGTGTGTGAAGTCCCCTTCCTTGCCGTTCGTGCCGTTGCTTGCCATGCGCGCCTCAGACGTCCATCATCTTGATGATCTTGGCCTCGCGGACCCGGAGCACGCCGTCGATCTTGCCGAGCTTCTCGATGACGCGCGAGGTCCTGCCGGCCGCCTGCGTGTCGGTGACCATCCCGACGAGCTTCTTGCCGCCGTCGATGACGTCCAGGAAGATCACCTCGTCGACGAAGGTCACTGAGGTGAAGATCTGCTGGAGGGCGTTGTGGTCGATGTCGACGATGATGTAGCTGGCGGTGCCGGTGCTGCGCTTCTCGGGGTTCGCCTTGACGGCCTTTTTGTAGATCTCGATGAACTCCTTGATGTCGCGGTCGAGCTTCGGCCGCTCGACCGGCGACAGCGAAGCCACCTCGACGCCGTCGACCGCCTTGACGCGGGCGAACAAGGCGTTGATCTTCTCCTGGGAGGAGGACTGGGCGAGCACGACGAGGTCCATATCGCCGCGCACGGCCTCGCAGGAGGCGACCCCTTCCATGTGGTACAGCTCGTTGAAGATCTCCATGCTCCGTTCGGGCTTGGTGATGCGGATGGTCATGTAGGCGCTGAAGGATTCGCGCGCGACGCCGGGCTCCTTGGAGGCCTCGCCGTCTTTGGGGGCGGCGCCGGCGGGCGCGGGAGACAGCGCCTCGAGGGCCGTCACGAGCTGCGGGATCTCGAACGGCTTGTCCAGATAGCCGGTGTTCGTCTCCGACAAGGCCATGGCCTTGAGCGAGTCGTCGCCGAAGCCGGTGATGACCAGGACGGGCAGGTCCGGGAACTTGCTCTTGATCACCGTGAGGATCTTCATCCCGTCGATGTCCGGCATGAAGATGTCGGTGATGAGGTAATCGTAGCCCTGGCCTTTCTCGATGGAAGCGCTCAGCTCGTGGATGGCCGAGATGCCGTCGGGGCAGGCGGTGCAGGAATAGCCCTCCTGCGTGAGGCCGAAGGTCAGGTTCCGCCGGATGGCCGGCTCGTCGTCGATGATCAGGACTCGCTTGTTCATTGTGTCTCCCGGGTGCTGGGGGAAAGTATATCCATTTCCGTGCCCGGCCGGGCACGGGGGATGCCTTTAGTGTTGCAACACGTTGTCCGTTGGCATCCAGTGGCGGGCCTGCCCCCCATGCTATAATTCGGGAGGAGATACCACGCATGTTCAAGATTCTCAGCAACGAGACCCTCGCCGCCCAGGTGCACCGCCTGGTCGTGGAGGCGCCGCGCATCGCGCGCGCCAGGCTTCCGGGGCAGTTCGTCATCGTACGGCTCCGCGAGGGCGCTGAGCGCATCCCGCTGACCATCGCGGACGCCGACCCCAAGCACGGAACGATCACGCTGATCATCCAGGCCGTGGGCGCCAGCACTAAAGATATCGTGGCGACGCCCGTGGGCGACGGGCTTCGCAACGTCGCCGGGCCGCTGGGCAAGGCCACTCACATCAAGAACTGGGGGCGGGTCGCCTGCGTGGGCGGCGGGGTCGGAACGGCGGTGCTCTATCCTTTGGCGAAAGCCTTGGCGGAGGCGGGCAACGAGGTCACGACGATCATCGGCGGGCGCAGCGCGCCCTTCGTCATCCTGCGCGACGAGCTGGCCGCCTTCTCCAAGGAGGTGCTGGTCACCACGGAGGACGGCTCGCTGGGCGAGAAGGGCTTCGTGACCTTGGCGCTGGACAAACTGATCAAGGATCCGGCGCGGCGGCCGGCCGCGGTCTTCGCGGTGGGCCCGGTCCCCATGATGGCGGCCATCACCCGGCTGACCCAGCCCGACGGCATCGAGACCATCGTCCCGCTCAACCCGATCATGGTGGACGGCACGGGCACGTGCGGCGGGTGCCGCCTCACCGTCGGCGGCAAGATCAAGTTCGCCTGCGTGGACGGCCCGGAGTTCGACGGCCACCAGGTCGACTACAAGGAGCTGATGGCGCGCCTCAACACCTACCAGGAATGCGACTGCCGCCTGCAAGAGCAGGTCCGCAAGCTCGAAACGGAGGCCCCGCGATGAGCCGCCCATCTCCGAAGGAACGCATGGCGATCGCGCGCACGAAGATGCGCGAGCAGGAAGCCGCCGCTCGGGCGAAGAATTTCAAGGAAGTGAACCAGGGCTTAGAGGAGCTGGCCGCCCGCGAGGAGGCCAAGCGCTGTCTGGAGTGCAAGAACAAGCCCTGCGTGGCCGGCTGCCCGGTCGCGGTACGCATCCCCGAGTTCCTGATGAAAGTCGCCGACGGCGACCTGGCGGGAGCGGCGGCGATCCTGCGCGAGGACAACGCCCTGCCCGCCACGACCGGCCGCGTCTGCCCTCAAGAAAAACAATGCGAGCAGGTCTGCATCCGGGGGAAAAAGGGCGAGCCGGTCGCCATCGGCTGGCTCGAGCGCTTCGTCGCCGATTGGGCAGCCCGCAACATGGAGCCCCCCAAGCCGCCCGCCGTCAAGACGGGCTATCACGTCTGCGTGGTAGGCAGCGGGCCCGGCGGCCTCACCGCCGCGGGCGAACTGGCGCGCATGGGCCATGACGTGACCATCTTCGAGGCCCTGCACGCGGCCGGCGGGGTGCTGCGCTACGGCATCCCCGAGTTCCGCCTGCCCAAGGACATCGTGGACCGCGAGGTGGCGAACCTCGAGGCTTTGGGCGTCAAGATCGAGTGCGACGTGGTCGTCGGCAAGACCATCACGGTGCGCCAGATCCTGGAAGAGTTCGACGCCTGCTTTGTGGCCAACGGCGCGGGCTTGCCGGTCTTCATGCACATCCCGGGCGAGAACCTCAAAGGCATCTACTCCGCCAACGAGTACCTGACGCGCGTCAACCTCATGGGCGCCTACCTGCCCGGCAGCAAGACCCCCATTGCCAAGGGCGCGTGCGCCGTGGTCTTCGGCGGCGGCAACACCGCGATGGACGGGGTGCGCACGGCGAAGCGCCTGGGCAGCGCCCGCGCCATCCTCGCCTACCGCCGCAGCCATGACGAGATGCCCGCCCGCGCGGAAGAGGTGAAGCACGCGGAGGAAGAGGGCATCGAGTTCCTGTTCCTGGTCGCTCCCCTGGAGTTCCTGGGCGACGCCAAGGGCTGGGTGCGCGCGGTCCGCATGCAGCGCATGGAGCTGGGCGAGCCCGACGCCTCCGGCCGAAGGCGGCCGGTGCCGGTCAAGGGCAGCGAGTTCGAGCTGCCCTGCGACATCGGCGTCGTCGCCGTCGGCACCTCCTCCAATCCCCTGCTGACCTCCACCGTTCCCGAGCTCAAGCTCAACAAGTGGGGCAACATCGAGATCGACGCCAACCAGATGACCAGCGTCCCCGGCCTGTTCGCCGGCGGCGACATCGTGCGCGGCGGCGCGACGGTGATCCTGGCGATGGGCGACGGCAAGAAGGCCGCCCAGTCGATGGACGCCTATCTAAAAGAGAAGGTGGAGCGGGCCGAGGACTGGTAGCGGCGGGCGCTGCTGCCCGTCCGCGAGAACGCCATCAACAGACGCCCTTACGCAAGATTCAAAGGGAACTTTTCCGCGCGTCATTCGTACTTGTTGGTGGGGGTTGAAATCCGCGGCCGGTAAGATATACTAAAGGTGTTACCAAAGGTAATACCATGACAAAATCCATTTCCGTGAAGATTCCCGAGGAAGAACTCCGAAAGGCCGACCGGTCCGCGCGGCGAAGGGGCCTGAGCCGCAACGCCTACATCAACCGGGCGGTCCGGCTCCTCAATCGGGTTGACGCGCGGCGGCGGCTCAAAGAGGAACTCGTCGCGGAATCTGCTCAAGTGTCCCGCGTGAGCTTGGAGGTGCTTCGGGATTTTGAGGCCCTCTACGGCGAAGAGACATGACGCCGATCCGGCGCGGCTGGATATACTTGGCCGATCTCAACCCGGCTCGTGGAACGGAACCGGGCAAGGTCCGCCCGGTCCTAGTGGTACAGACGGACCTTCTCAATGGCGTTCATCCATCGACCGTGGTCTGCCCTCTAACGACCAAAGTGGAGCGACAAGCGAGGCGCCTTCGAGTCCACCTCGCCAAGGGGGAGGGCGGGCTCGCCTCGGACTCAGACGTCCTTATCGATCAAGTGCGCGCAATCGATAATCGTCGCCTTATGCAGCCGGTCGGGGCCGTCCCCAGAGGTTCCATGGATGCGGTGTCTGGAAATCTCGCACTGATCCTGGGCCTGGGCTTAGGAACATAGCGTGTTCGTCCGGACATTTGGATATCTTCCTGGAAGCGGACCGCTTACTTCGCCTTCGTCGAGCCAAGGTCCTGGCCGATCTGCGCGCCCTTGTTGTTGACGCCGTCCAGCGTCTTCTGCTTCTCGGCCCCGGCCTGCTGGGAGCCCTGCGAGAGGTCGAGCGCGGACTTCAGATTGTAGGCGGCCAGCGCCCCGCCGGCGCCGACGAAGATCATGCCCTGGAGCGCCTGCCCGTAAGCGCCCATGATGAACGCCCCCATGGCGAGGGCGAGCGCCGCGGCCGCCGCCGCGAGCATGTGCAGCATCGCCGCGGCGCTCAGCGCCGCCGCTTGCGCGGGTCCGACCAAAGCTTTCGCCGCGTCCTTCTTCGCGCCCGCCATCATCGAAAGCAGCAACGCGATGCCCAGCGCGGCGATCGCCGCGATCATCGCCCACTGGTAAGGCGCGGTGTTCTTCGGCTGATCCACCGGGGCCGGCGTCGGCACGTCCACATTCTTCTGGTCGAGCACCCGGTCCGGCTGGATGCGCGAGCCGGAATCTCCCAAGCCGCCGACGCTGCCCCCCAAGAGCGGCTCTCCCAGCGTCGACCCGCCGACGCCGCGGGAACCGTCGAACGTGGATCCCGCGAGCGCCATGGTGGGGTTCAGCGCGCGCTTCTGCGAGAGGCCGTCGCGGTTGGCGAAGAGCAGCATGTCCGAGGTGCGCGCGCCCCGGCCGCCCACGAGCGACCGCCGGCCGACCGCGGACGCGGTCTTGTCGCGCCGCATCGCCGAGGTGACGCCGAAGACCCGCGAGCCGGCGGCGAGCGGCGAACCGGCGACGGCCGCAGCGGCCATCGGCGCGAGCGCGTCGCGCAGCCCGCCGACCCTCGCGGCGTTGGCGAAGCTGGGAAGCCTCTGGAAGCCCGGCCGCGGCGTCGGCGAAGCGGACGGCGCGGCGGCGAAGGCGTCCGTGCGGAGCACCGACCCGTCGGAGGACGACGCCGCCGGCGAGGTCACCGCGGACCCCGCGGCCGCAAGCCCGGCCCCGGGCTCGTACACGCCGCCGGAGGGCTCCGCTGAAGGGTCGTTCTTCTCCGCGCTATTGGCGTAGTCGAGTGAGGAGCTCTCGGACCCGGCGGAGCCCTGTGAAGCCGCTTCGGTGTCGCCGGACCTCTGCGGGAAAAGCGCCCACGCAGGCGCGAGCCTGCAGGAGCGCGGGCGGCTGTAGAACACGCCGCGTCCCGCCGTGCCCACCATCACCGCCGCCGCGACCGTGGCCAGCATCACCGAAAGCGCCGCTGGGGAGCCGAACAGCGAGAACGAAGCGCCGGCGATTTCGGCGAGGTCCAACGAGACCGAGGCAGCCGGCGCGAGCGGAGCGGACGAGACCAGCCCCAGCTTCCTCATAAAGCCGGTCCAGAAGCCGCAGGCCTTGCGTTCCCTCTTCTCGCCGCCCACGCTTGCCGCCATACTAAAGGCATAGCACCATCGGCGGGGCGACTGCCACTTTTGATTCTCTCAGTAAAAAAGTGATTATTCTGTCGGGATAATATCAAAGCCCTCGAAAGGTCGCTTAGAGCGGGCTGAACGGCCGCCGCTCGCCTCGGCTCAGGGCCAGCAGCCGTCAAGCAGGTACGCCAGCCGCACGCCGGCCTTCGCGACCTGCTCGAGCGCGATGGGCTGCAGCTCTTGCTGGTACGGCACGCTGAGCCGCGTATCCGGGTCGTAAGCCGGATAGATCCTCGTCTTGGCGATCTGGAAGCTCTCGAGCGCGGCCTCGCTGACGACATCGCCCCGGGTCCATGCCTGCGCCTCGCTCGGCGTGATGCGCCGCTCCAGCTCGGCGGCGAAGGCGTCGGGCCGGAACTTCTTCAGCTGCGAGTCCTTCACCAGCATGTTGTCCCAGATGTGATGGAGGTTCGTCTTCTTATGAGACCGCTTGCTCTGGAGGAACCACACCAGCTTGGCGTTGCCGCCGTGATCGCCGTCGTCGGCGTTGTGCAGCGGCTGATGGAGGTCGCCCACGAAATGGACGAGGTACATGAGCGCCATCTGCTTGTCTCGCGTGCTCGCCGCAGGGTCTTTCAGCGTCGCCAGGTCTTCCCGGACCTGCTCGGGACAACACTGGTCGGAGCGGCCGTGGCTGACGCAGTAGCGCTTGAGCGTGGCGGCGGTCGGCGAAGCCTGGATCGGGATGTCGATGAAATGCCAGCTCTTGGAGCGGGGGGCGGCTTTCAATACGAACGGACCGCAGCGCTCGCCGCGGCGCTTGATGTCGTCGGCGCACGTCGCGATGTCGGCGAGTCTGTAGCTGGGACCCAAGAGCCGCTGGACCTGCTCTTCGGCCTTCGGCGACAGGCGGTGCTCGGCGATGAGAGCGACGGCGCGGTGGCCCAGGCCGCCCCAGGCCCGCGCCGCGGTGGGCACGAGGCCGAGGATGACAGCGGCAAGTCCGGCGAGCCGGGAACCGCCCATCCCGACATTATACTGGTGTCAGACCTTCACTTATGGAACTTATTTGAAATGCACTAACGAACGACAAATAAGTTCCATAAGTTAAGGTCTGACACCCAGCCACCTTGCTAGCGGGCGCCCGCCAGCCGGCAAGTGATCGTGGTGAGCGTAAAGTGGTCGCCGTCAGCCCACCAGTAGCCGCCGATCTTGCGCGCGGGGATGGAGCGAGCGGCCCCCTGCTGGAGCGCCGCGAGGTCCTCTTTTCGGAACACGACGGCGTCCATCTGGTCCCCGTCGTCGAAGCAGAGGAGGAACTCCTGCGCCGAGCGGTCTTTCCAGACGGTGCCCGGCCGTCCGTCGGACGTCGGGCTGAGCGTGTCGACGCCGCGGTAGAGCACGTCGCCGCCGTCGTCGCAGGCGATCCGCTTGGGCAGACCGGCGACGTCGGCCTCTTCGGCCCGCAGGCTTGCGCGGCGGTAGAGCTCGTCGACCGCCCTGTTCTGGTCTTTCTCGAGGTCGACTGCGGCCCGCGCGGGCGCGACGACCACGACTATCATCATGAGGGTAAGGATTGTCTTCATCGTACAGATGGTAGACTGGCGCGGCGAGAACCGCTTGGGGCGGCGGATTCGGCCGGCGTAGGACCGGCGGCCCATGATACTCCCGTCGAGATTAGGTAGAATGACGTCCGCAAGAAGTGACCGACGACCCATCGCATCCCGCCGAGAAGCTCCGCACCGCCGTCGTCGGCGCCACCGGCTACGCAGGCTTCGAGCTCGTCCGCCTGCTCCTGCGCCACCCCAGGCTCGAGACCCCGCTGCTGCTCGCGCGCGACGGCAACAGCCCCGCCGGCCGCCTCGACGAGCACTACCCGGAGCTCAAGGGGCAGACGCCCCTGCCGCTCGAACCTTTCTCCTGGGCCAGGCTCGAAGACGGCGGCGTGCGCATCCTCTTCCTGGCCACCCCCCACGAGCTCTCGCGCGAGCTCGCTCCCGAGGCGCTGGCCCGCGGCCTGCGCGTGGTGGACTTGAGCGGCGCCTGGCGCCTCAAGGACCCCCGCAACCGGGCGGTCTACGCCTTCGAGGACCAAGACCCCGCCTCGGCCCGGCGCTGGGACGCGGAAGCCGTCTACGGGCTGCCTGAGCTGCACCGCGACTCCGTCAGGGACGCCAAGCTCGTGGCCAACCCCGGCTGCTACGCCACCTCCGTGATCCTGGGCTTGGCCCCCCTGGCCCGGGCCGGACTCATCGACCGCTCGGCCGGCGTGATCTGCGACTGCAAGAGCGGGGTCAGCGGCGCGGGCAAGAAGCCCACCTCCAAGACCCACTTCGTGGAGGTCGCGGGCAACTTCTCCGCCTACTCCGTGTTCGGCCATCGCCACACCGGAGAGATCCTGGAGCAGACCGGCCTTGCCGCGCAAGAGCTGGTGTTCACGCCGCACCTGCTGCCCATCCCGCGCGGCATCCTCTCGACCCTGCACGTCCGCCTCCAGCGCGCGGTCGCCGCCGAGAGCATCGAGCGCCTCTACCAGGAGGCGTACGCGGCCGAGCGCTTCATCCGGCTCTTCGGCTCCGGCGCTCTGCCCCAGATCCAGCACTCCCTCTACACCAACCACTGCGACCTGGGGTTCCAGCTCTCCCCCGACGGCCGGCGGCTCGTCGTGATCTCGTGCCTCGACAACCTCATGAAGGGCGCCGCGGGCCAGGCGGTGCAGAACATGAACCTCATGTGCGGCTTCGACGAAGGAGCCGGGCTGCAATGAGGCTGACGGTCAAGATCGGCGGCGCGGCCATCGACGACGCCGAGACCCTGGCCCGCTGCGCGCGCGCCGCAGCCGGGCTGGCCGGCGGAGGCCACCAGGTCCTGGTGGTGCACGGCGGGGGCGCGGCCCTGACCCGCCTGCTCGGCCGGCTGGGCAAGCAGTCCCGGTTCGTCGACGGCCTGCGAGTGACGGACGCGGAGACTCGCGACGCGGCCCTCATGGTCCTGGCCGGCATCGTCAACAAGAAGCTGGTGGCCGCGATCCTCTCTCAGGGCCGGCCCGCGCTGGGCCTGTGCGGCGGCGACGGCGGCGCCTTCCAGGCCCGCCGCATGCCCCACCCCGGCGGCGACCTCGGCTTCGTGGGCGAGATCACGGCCGTGGACCCCCGCTGGATCGAGGCCCTCTGGGCTCACGGCGCGGTGCCGGTCATCAGCACCTTGGCCATCGGCCCTGATTTCGAGTACTACAACGTCAACGCGGACCAGATGGCCGCGGCCGCCGCCGCCGCGTGCAAAGCCGACGTCCTGGTCTTCCTCACCGACGTGGCCGGGGTCAAGGGCGCCGACGGCGCGGTCCTCCCGTCTCTGGACGGGGCGAGGATCGAAGCGTTGAAGGCCGGCGGGGTCATCAAGGGCGGGATGCTGCCCAAGCTGCAGGCCTGCCGGGACGCTCTGGCCGGCGGGGTGCGCCGCGTCCGCATCCTGCCCGCGGCAAGAGCGGAGCTGCTCTCCGGCCTGCCCACCGGAGAGGTCCAGGCCGGCACGGAGGTGGTACCGGCATGACGTTGGCGTCTTTGCAGAAGGCCGAGAAGAAGCATCTGATCCAGACCTACGACCGCTACCCCGCCGCGCTCTCGCACGGCCGCGGCGCCTACCTATACGGCCCGGGCGGCGAGCGGTATCTGGATTTCTTGAGCGGCATCGGGGTCATGGCGCTCGGCTACGCGCATCCGGCCGTGACCAAGGTCATCCGCAAGCAGTCCGGCCGCTTGGTGCACGCCTCCAATCTCTTCTACACGCCCTTCCAGGCCGAGCTGGCCAAGCGCCTGTGCGCGCTCAGCGGCCTGGACCGCGCGTTCTTCTGCAACAGCGGAACCGAGGCGTGGGAGGCGGCCCTCAAGTTCGCCCGCGCCTTCGCGCGCGACCGCCGCAAGCGGGGCCGCGTCCGCTTCCTGGCGCTCGAGGGCTCCTTCCACGGCCGGACGATGGGCGCGGTGGCTACGACCCATACCGCCAAGTACCGCGAGCCCTTCGCTCCGCTCATGCCCGGAGTCAGCTTCGTGAGATTCGACGACGCCGCGGACCTGCGCCGCCGCTTCTCCGGCGACGTATGCGCCGTGTGCGTGGAGACCGTGCAAGGAGAAGGCGGCGTCCGCCCGCTGAGCAAGGCGTTCCTGCGCGAGGCGGCGCGCCTGACCCGCAAGACCGGGGCCCTGCTCCTCTGCGACGAGATCCAGTGCGGCCTGGGCCGGACGGGCAGGATGTTCGCCTTCCAGCACCACGGGCTCAAGCCCGACCTGGTGACCCTGGCCAAGCCACTGGCCTGCGGCCTGCCCCTGGGCGCGGTGCTGGCCACCGACCGCGTGGCCGCGGCGATCACGCCCGGCATGCACGGCACGACCTTCGGCGGCGGGCCGCTGGCCTGCGCCGTGGCCCTCAAGGTCCTCGACGTGATCGAAGGGGAGGGCCTGCTCGAACGGGTGCGCGAGTCCGGCGCGTACTTCCTTTCCCGCTTGCGCGAGCTCGCGGCCGCTCACGCCTCGGTCCGCGAGGCCCGCGGGCTGGGCCTCATGCTCGCCTTGGAGCTCAAGGAGGCCGAGGCGGCCAAGGCGGTCCAGAAGCGCCTGCTCGAGCGCGGCATCATCATCAACCGCACCCACGACACCGTGCTGCGCTTCCTGCCGCCCTATATCGTCACGCGGCGCCAGATCGACCAGGTGGTGGATTCCCTCGATGCCGCTCTTTAGGAAAACTGCGATCCGCGTCCGCAAGGCGCTGCTGCCCGACGCGGCGGCCATCGACGGCCTTCTGTTCGAGTATTCCCGCCACGGGATGCTGCTCGCCCGCTCGCTGCCGGAGCTCTACGAGAACATCCGCGACTTCACCGTCGCCGAGGACGGCCAAGGCATCCTCGGCTGCGGGGCTTTGCACTTCTACGGCAGGCACCTGGCCGAGGTCCGCTCCATCGCGGTCTGGCCGCGTCTCAGGGGCCGGGGCATCGGCGCCATGATCGTGGACGCCCTTCTGGCCGAGGCGGATCAGCACCGCATCGCCTGCGTCTGCCTCTTCACGCGCATCCCACGATTCTTCGCCGGCCTGGGGTTCAAGAAGGTCGAACGCGAGCGGTTGCCGGACAAGATCTACAAGGATTGCCTCCAATGCAAGCGCCGCGACGACTGCGACGAGGTGGCGATGTTCCGCGGCCGCCTGCCCGGATTCGCCCGCCAAGAGCCGCGGCCCACGCGCCGCGCCACGCGCCGGCCTTCGCGCACATGATGGCGCCTCGCGGCTTCCGATTCTCCTGCGTCCGGGCCGGCATCAAGGCCAGCGGCAAGCCGGACCTCGCCCTGGCCGAGGCGCCGCACGGCGCCTCGGCGGCGGCGACCTTCACGCGCAACCGCGCCGCCGCAGCGCCCGTGCTGGTGGGCCGCGAGAACCTGCGTTCGGGGAAGGGCCGCCTGCGGGCCGTTCTGGTCAATTCGGGCAACGCCAACTGCGGCACCGGCCAGGCCGGCCTGCGCGCCGCCCGGGCGTGCTGCGCCGGCCTGGCGCGCCGCCTGGGGGCCGCGCCCCGGGAGATCCTGCCCTCGTCGACCGGCATCATCGGCGTGCCTCTGCCCGCCGACCGGATCCTGGCCGCCTTGCCCGAGCTGACCGCGGGCCTGCGGGAGGGAGAAGCGGCTCTGCGCGCCTTCGCGGACGCGATCATGACCACGGACCTGCGGCCGAAGCTGGCCTTCGCCCGGGCTTCGCTGCGGGGCCGGACCGTGTCTTTCGCCGGCGCGGCCAAGGGCGCGGGGATGATCCACCCCGACATGGCCACGATGCTGGCCTACGTCTTCTGCGACGCGGCGGCCTCTCCCGCCCAACTGCGCCGGCGGCTCTTGCCCGCCGTCGCCGAGAGCTTCAACGCCATCTCGGTCGACGGCGACACCTCGACCAACGACACGGTGCTGCTGCTGGCCTCAGGAGCCGGGGGCGTGCGCCTGAGCGATGTGGAGAAGCCGTTCGCCGAGGCCCTGCGTTCGGTGTGCGGGAGCCTGGCCGAACAGATCGTGCGCGACGGCGAGGGCGCCGGGCACCTGGTGCGCCTGCGCGTCGAGGGCGCGGGCTCGTCGGCCGAGGCCCGGGGCGTGGCGCGCCGGATCGCGAACTCGCCGCTGGTCAAGACCTCCTGGGCCGGCTGCGACCCCAACTGGGGCCGGCTCCTGGCAATGCTGGGCAACAGCGGCTATCCCTTCGACCCTTCCCGCGCCTCCATCGCCATCGGGCCGCACCGCGTCTTCGCCAAAGGCCGGGGCTTGGCCTTCGACCGCAAGGCCGCTCACGAGCTCATGCGGCGCCCGGAGTACACGATCCGCGTCCGGCTCGGCCGCGGCCGGGCCGCCCTGGATTTCCTGACCTGCGACCTGACCGAGGAGTACATCCGGATCAACGCCGAGTATTCGACCTAGCCGGCCGTCAAGCCGAATTTAATTGACACCCTTCCGCCCGAAGAGATAACGTTTTTTAAGGCGTCGCGGACGATTAGTTGCAGGAGAATCGAAAGACGCCATTTGAGCGGCGCCGCAGTTTGCGCAAGTGTAACTTTCGGGACCAGGAGGAGCACAGAATGCCAGCCACACTGACGAAACCCCAGACGGGCAGCAAAGACACGATCGTGTCTAAATTTATGCAGGAAGTCACCACCAAGAACCCGGGCGAGAAGGAATTCCACCAAGCGGTGCAGGAAGTCGTGGAATCGCTCGTACCGGTCCTGGATCGGCACCCTGAGTATCGCAAGGCGAAGATCCTCGAGCGCATCGTCGAGCCGGAGCGGACGATCCTGTTCCGCGTGCCGTGGATGGACGACAAGGGCGAAGTCCGCATCAACAAGGGCTACCGCGTCGAGTTCAACAGCGCGATCGGGCCGTACAAGGGCGGACTGCGCTTCCACCCGAGCGTCAACATCGGCATCCTGAAGTTCCTGGGCTTCGAGCAGGTCTTCAAGAACAGCCTCACCACGCTGCCGATGGGCGGCGGCAAGGGCGGCTGCGACTTCGATCCCAAGGGCAAGAGCGACAACGAAGTGATGCGCTTCTGCCAGTCGTTCATGAGCGAGCTGTTCCGCCACATCGGCCCGAACACGGACGTCCCGGCCGGCGACATCGGCGTGGGCGGCCGCGAGATCGGATTCCTGTACGGGCAGTACAAGAAGCTGACGAACCGCTTCGAGTGCGTGCTGACCGGAAAGGGCATCGCGTGGGGCGGCAGCCTCATCCGGCCCGAAGCCACGGGCTACGGCTGCGTGTACTTCGCGAAGGAGATGCTCGCGACCCGCAAGCAGGAGTTCAAGGGCAAGCGCGTGGCGGTCTCCGGCTCGGGCAACGTCGCCCAGTACGCCGTCGAGAAGTGCAACCAGCTCGGCGCGAAGGTCATCACCCTGTCCGACTCCAACGGCTTCATCATCGATGAGGACGGGATCGACAGCAAGAAGCTCGAGTTCGTGCTCGACCTCAAGAACGTCCGCCGCGGCCGCATCAAGGATTACACGGCGCAGTTCAAGAAGGCCAAGTACGTCGAGGGGACCGGCCTGTGGCAGTCCGGCAAGTACGACGTGGCCCTGCCCTGCGCGACCCAGAACGAGCTCAACGGCGAGGACGCCGAGGCGCTCGTGAAGAACGGCTGCATCTGCGTGTCCGAAGGCGCGAACATGCCGACGACCCCAGAGGGCGTCGAGGTATTCTTGAAGAACAAGATCCTCTACGGCCCCGGCAAGGCGGCCAACGCCGGCGGCGTGGCGACCTCCGGGCTCGAGATGACCCAGAACAGCATCCGGATGAACTGGAGCCGCGAAGAGGTGGACAAGCACCTCCACAGCATCATGGTCAACATCCACCAGGCGTGCGTTGAGCGGGCGCAGGAGTACGGCGAGCCCGGCAACTACGTCATGGGCGCGAACATCGCCGGCTTCCTCAAGGTCGCCGACGCGATGATGGCGCAGGGTCTGGTCTGATCGTCTAGCGGGGCGGAAGCCCCGCTGTGCCGGCCCTCTCCGGGGCTACGGGGAGGCCGGCCTAGACCGTCCTGAGCAACAAGGCCGGGCGGCGCCTCACGGCGCCGCCCGGCCCTTTTTTTCAGCAAGCGTTCAGCCCGCCTCCGCTCTCTCGCCTTTTTCCTTCGCGCCACAGCCCTTCTTCTTCTTTAGAACGACTTTAGTGGCATCCACAGGGGCCAAGGGGCTAAACAGCAAGTGCGTGTCGCACTGCCGAAGCCAGGAGGCAATATGAGCCCTGCAATACTTCTTACCGCGATCTTCGCCTTTCTCCCACCGCCCGCTTCCCAAGCGGGGGAGCCCGCCAAGGATGCCTGGTCTTTGCTCCAGCAGCTCGAGCGGACCCCCGGCTCCGCGCAACGGGCCCAAGTGCCGGCCGAGGCACGCCAGATGCTCAATGACGGATCCATTGACAACCTGCGCGACGCCCTCAACGGCGGAGGCCCGACCGTGAGGGGCAAGATGACCACCTTCGGCGGCCGGTTCGACAGCGGAGACAGCGGAAGGACCGCGAGCGGTGTGATGTCGGGAAGCGTGCCCGGAGTCGCCGTCAACGTGGACGGCCATGCCACGGGAGCCGGGAACAGAGGCCGCCTGAACGGCTATTGGCTCGTGAAGATGGCCGCCGGCGATTGGATCTACAGGCAGATCGACCTGGGTCCCGGATCCAAACCCTATCGCAAGGGAGTCCGGGTGGATCTGTCGGCGGGGGCCCTGGCCGCGCACGGCTACAGCGCGCGCAAGGTCAACTCCCTCTCGTTCGACAACGTCACCGCGACGTATCTCGGAAAGAATCGAAGCTGGGCTGCCTACAACGGAAAGTGCGTGGGCGGCTGCCGCGCGAACGGCCGCGGATCAGCGTCGCCGAGTCGTATGATCGGCAGCGAGCAGAGGAAGCGGGGTTAGCTCTCCCGCACGCGTGGTGTCAGCGACCGTTCAGTCGAACGTTCCGCTCCTAAAAAAGTGTTATCAGAGCTTGAATTTTTCGCCTAAAAAAGAAGTTAGTGGCTCCGGAGCGCCGTTTCGACGCATATCATTAACGCGAGGAGTCGCTTCGACCAAATGACCGGTCTTCACGTTCTGGGTTACACCCTGCTTGCGGGCGTAGCGTTGTTGGGGACGGCCGCCGCTGGCTCGGCGCAAGAACCCGCGTTCGGGGCCTTTTCCCTCGACGAGCTGCGCTCTCAGGCTGCCGAGATGAAGGGCGTCGAAGCCGCTCCACCTGCCGACCGCAAGGGTTCTTCCGAGCGCGCCGTCACGGCGGCTAAGGCCTATCCATACGCTCTCCTGAGCGCGGACGCCTACAGCGACCGCGTGGAAGACTGGTGCGAGTTCCTGGAGCGGCGCCAGGACGAGCGGACCGGCTTTAGCGGGTACGCTTGCCGCAAACACCGAGATGGGCGGGTTGTAGTGGCATTCAGAGGCACGGATGAACTCAAGGATTGGGTGAAAGCGGACATCCCCCAGGCCGTCTCTTTGCCGCAGCACTACAGGCAGGGCTGCGGATTCGCCGAGGACATGAAAGCGCGGTACGGGGACATCGTGGTCACGGGCCACTCTTTGGGAGGAGGGATAGCGCAATACGCGGCGCTGAAGCTCGGCCTCGAGGCTTGGACCTTCAATCCCGCGGGAATCGGCCTGGGCGTCGAACACCAGATCATGAAGTGCGTTTCTGACGGGACATGCCGGCCGGACTCTTCCCGGATCACCAACGTCATCGTGGCCGGGGAGCCTCTTGCCGCGGCGAGGTTTTTCGTGGGTCCCGATTTCATCAGGCTCAGGGGCTCCGTGGTCCACTTTCTTCCCGCCGGCGGCGGCCTCTCTCCCCACAGCATGGCCAGCGTGCGCGCGGCGCTTGAAGCCGCGCAGCGCTGAACGGCACTCTCAGCAAGCGTTCAGCCCGCCCCCGATCTCCCGCCTTTTTCCTTCGCCCCACAGCCCTTCTTCTTGTTTAGAACGACTTTAGTGGCAACCGTAGCCGCCGAGGGGCTATAGCCAGGAGGAGGAAGATCGGGGGCGAACATGAATATCACGGGAACGTCCATCGCCGTTAGCATCCTGCTGCTCTTGCCCGCCTGCTCCAGCGTCGTGGCGGAAGACCAAGACCCGGCGAGCGCCCTCAACAATGAGCTCCGGGCTTCCATCGGCGACTTCAAGTGCGCCTTCGCCGAGCGGCAAGCGACCGTCATGGCGGAGAGGCCCGTCGACCCCGGCGCGGTGAAGGAGCGCCTGCGCGACGCCCTCAACTCCGGCGGGCCGACGGTAAAGAGCCGGATGTCCTCGTTCGGCGGAAACTTCGACCGCGGAGACAACGGAAAGACGGCGACCGGCGTGAGGTCGGGGAAGGTACCCGGGGTCGCCGTCAACGTGGACGGTAATTTCAAGTCGAAGGGAAACAGGAGCCGCCTGAACGGCTACTGGCTCGTGAAGATGCCGGACGGAGACTGGATCTACAAGCAGATCGATCTGGGCCCCGGGCGCAAGCCCTACCGGAACGGGGTCCATATCGACCTATCCGCCGCGGCGCTGCCCGCGCACGGCCATAGCCCGCGGGAGGTGAACTCGCTCACGTTCAACCACGTCGTCGCGACGTACTTAGGAAAAGATCGCAGTTGGGCGCCCTTGAACGGCAAGTGCGTCGCGAACTGCCGCCGGAAAGCTCAATAAACACCATGGCGCCGCCCGACGGTTTTTTTGGACAATTCCAGCGGCCATGGAGAAATCCCTTTTCGACTCGGACGTGCAGTTCGGCGGCTTCGATAAGCTCATGCCGCACCGCATCCGCGACATCCTGCTGGTGTCGAGCCCCTACGACTCCTCCAGCATCGCCGAGGACGACCGCCTCACCGAGCTGATCTTCAGCGAGTACCTCGACCTGCGGCTGCACTACGCCCCGCGCGTGACGCGCGCCTCGACCGCCAAGGACGCCCTCGAGCACATCAAGAAGGGCCATTTCGACATGATCCTCACCATGATGCGCGTGGGGAACATGGACATCGTCGATTTCGCCCGGGAGGTCAAGAAGATCTCGCCGAACCTCCCGGTCATCCTGCTCGCCTACAACCTGCTCGACGTCGAGCGCATGCGCGAGCAGAAGTTCGAGGGCGCCATCATCAAGCTCCTCGAGGACCGCGCCAACCTCGAAAACGACATGCGCGTGGCCGGGGTGCAGACGATCCTGCTCATCGAGGACTCGGTGCGGTTCTACTCGGCGTACCTGCCGCTGATCTACTCCGAGCTGATGAAGCAGACGCGCCTGCTCATCGCCGAAGGGGTCAACCTGACCCATAAGATGCTGCGCATGCGCGCGCGGCCCAAGATCCTGATGGCTTCCAATTACGAGGAGGCCATGGAGCTGTACCAGCGGTACCGCTCAAATCTCCTGGGGCTCATCACGGACGCGCAGTTCCCCCGCGAGGGCAAGCTCGATCCAGAGGCCGGCATCAAGTTCGCCACGATGGTCAAGAAGGACAGCTGGGACATGCCGGTGCTCCTGCAGTCGCGCGACGACTCCATGGCGCCGCGCGCGAAAGAGATCGGGGCGTGGTTCTTGAACAAGCGCTCCGGCAGCCTCCTGTCGGAGCTGCGCTCCTTCATCATGCAGTACTTCGGCTTCGGCGACTTCGTCTTCCGCTGGCCTTCCGGCGACGAGATCGGCCGCGTTTCGGACCTGCACTCGCTGCTGGGCTTCCTCCACAAGGTGCCGGCGGAGTCCCTGGCCTACCATTCCAACCGCAACCATTTCTCGAAATGGCTCATGGCGCGCACCGAGTTCGAGCTGGCGCACCTGATCCGCCCCGTGGCGCTGGCCGACTTCAAGACGACCGAGGACCTGCGCGCCTACCTCATCGAGACGATCAGCAAGTTCATGCACAAGGAGCAGACGGGCGTGACGGTGAACTACTCGCCGAAGTTCTTCTCGGAGGACATCAGCTTCGTGAAGATCGGCAGCGGTTCCCTCGGCGGCAAGGCGCGCGGGATCTCGTTCTTCAACTCGCTGATGGGCAAGCGCCGCTTCACCGACCGCTTCGAGGGGGCCAAGCTCGCCATCCCGAACACGGCCGTCATCGCGACCGACGACTTCGACGCCTTCATGGAGCAGAACGGCCTCTACTCCTTCGTCCACCTGAACGTCGATGACGACGCTCTGCGAAACTCCTTCGTGCAGGCGCCGCTGCCCGAGCGGCTGCGCCGCGACCTCGAGGAGTTCGTGGACAAAGTCCGCCACCCCGTCGCCGTGCGCTCCTCCTCCTTGATGGAGGACTCGCAATCGCAGCCTTTCGCGGGGATCTACGAGACCTACCTTCTGCCGAACAGCCATCCCGACGCGCGGGTGCGCTTCGAGCAGCTGTGCCGCGCCGTCAAGCTCGTGTATGCCTCGACGTTTTCCCGGGAGGCGCGCGAGTACCTCGGCACGACGCCCCACCTGCAGGACGAGGAGAAGATGGGGGTCATCATCCAGCGGCTCGTCGGACACCGCTACGAGGACCGCTTCTACCCGAGCTTCTCCGGGGTCGCGCAGTCCTACAACTTCTATCCTATCTCGCCCATCAGGCCAGAGGACGGCACGGCCCACGTCGCCCTCGGCCTGGGCAAGACGGTCGTCGACGGGTACAAGGTCCTCCGCTTCTCTCCGGCTTATCCCCAGAACCTGCATCAGTTCTCCACGATCGCCGACTACTTCAACAGCTCGCAGAAGGACTTCCTGGCGCTCGACATGAGCCACCCCGAACGGAGCGTGGGCTTCGACTCGACCGGCAACCTCGTGCGGCTGGGATTGGATGCGGCGGAAAAGGACGGCACCCTGGAGCCACTCGGCTCCGTCTACTCGCGCGAGGACGATAAGATCTACGACGGCATCTCCCGGCCGGGCCCCCGGCTGGTGACCTTCGCGCCGATCCTCAAGTACGACGTCTTCCCGCTTGCCGAGGTCCTCAAGTACGTGCTCGACGTCGGGACCCAGGCGATGGGCTGCCATGTCGAGATGGAGTTCGCGGCGGACCTGTCCGAGCGCGTGTTCTACATCCTCCAGATGCGGCCGATGACCGCGCTCGAAAACACCGCGAAGGTGAATCTGGAGGGACTGGACGTCGAGGGCGCCGTCTGCCACAGCCGCCGGGCGCTGGGGCACGGCGTGATGGACGACCTCGCCGACGTCGTGTACGTGAAGCCGAACGCCTTCGACCCGAGCCAGTCGCGCGAGTTCGCCCGCGAGGTGGGCGAGATCAACAACAAGCTGCGGGCCCAGGGCCGGTCGTACATCCTGATCGGGCCGGGCCGCTGGGGCTCGGCGGACCCGTGGCTGGGCATCCCGGTGACGTGGGGGCAGATCTCGGCGGCGAAGCTCATCGTCGAGACCACCTTGCCGGGCTTCGTCGTGGACCCCTCCTTCGGGACCCACTTCCTGCACAACGTGACCGCCCTCGGGATCGGCTATTTCACGATCAACCACGCCTCCGACGACGGGCACGTGGGCTGGGAGTGGCTCGACCGCCAGCCTGCCGTCACCGAGACCGCGCGCCTGCGCCACGTGCGCCTGCCGAGGCCGCTGGATGTCCGCATCGACGGCCGCAGCGGCGAAGGCGTGGTGCTCCAGCCTTAACCCGGGCTAAGGGTGTGCCCGAGGCGCCTCTTTATGACATAATGGGCGAAGCTCCCTGCCGCGCACACCCATGGGAATCGAACGAAGGCGCCATCCGCGCATCTCCAAGCTCGCGCCGCTCATCCTGATCGAGAAGAAGGCGTCCGACTCCTCCGAGGGCGCCATCTTGATGGACGTCTCGCTGGGCGGCCTCGCCTTCGAGACGAGCCTGACCATGAAGATCGGCGACCGCTTCGAGTTCGCGCTTTACGTGCCGACCCGCGGCTGGGTGGACGGCGCCGGGCGCATCTGCTGGACCCAGCCGGGCGAGAACAAGACGACGCTGTGCGGCGCGGCCATCGAGGTGCAGCACCTTGACCAGCAGAAGCTCATCGAAAAGTGGCTCGCGCCCTCGGGACGAGGGCTGCTGAAGTTCTTCTTCCCGGACAAAGTCCGAAACGTCTAGCTTAGAAGAACCAGGCCGAGCCAAGGCCCACGTCCACGTAACGCTGATTCACCAGCCCGAACATCTTGCTGATCGAGGCGGTCACGTCGAAGCGGTCGAGTATCTTGTAGGACCACGAGTTGGAGATCGTCTCGTAGGAGGTGATCGGGAAACCCGCGACCCGCTCGTGCATGCCCACCAGTTGGAGCGCCGTGACCCACCGGCTGCCGAGCCGGTAACCGGCTTGCGCGCCCCAGCCGTAGACGTTGGCCTGGATGGCCGTGTTGATGCCGCCAAGGTTGTTGAAGCGGCCGTAGTAGATCGCGGCCGTGCCGAAGAGCCTCTCGAAGTCCTTCTGCAGCGAGGTCGAGGCGGCCCCGCCGATGAGGCCCGAGAAGTTGGGCAAGTCCATCGAGAAGGTGCCGGCATACGAAACGCCCGGGCTGATCGTCCAGGTCAGGCCGTTGCCCAGGTGGACCGGATAGACGTACTGCAGGCCGAGGCCCGCGCGGTACGTCTTCAAGCCCCCGAGGTCGATCTGCGAGAGCGGGATGCTGATCTTCAATTTCTTATCGCGCTTGTCGCCGAAATCCAGCGTGAAGCCCGGGGTCACGCCGATGGAGTGGCCCTGGAACCCGTCGGACGAGAACTGCGCGAAGCCGCCGCTGAACTGCGGGTCCGTGCCCGTGGGGCCGGCCGAGGTCTTCTGTTCCACCGTATCGAGCTTGCTGAACATCGTGTCGTGGAAGGTCGCGCGCACCATAGTGTCCATCGAGCTCGTCGGCCCTCCGGAGATCTGGCCGCCCGCGCCCGAGTTGATGAGGCGCATGAACTTCGTGAGAAAATCCGAGCCCTTGAGATAATCTTTCAGCTGCTGTATCAGGTCGTCTGTATTGGCACCGCTGAAAGCCTTGTTGATTCCGAGTTCATCACTTCGGAAGGTGAATGATGTACAACTCGCAGCGCAGTGGTTCGAGCTCAAGCTCTCGAAGAAGAACGGGTGATTAAGGACCACTAGCTTGATCTCATGCGGGTCAGTCTTATATTGGTTCGCGTAGTCGATCAGCCCTTCCCGGGACAGGCGATCCTGCGCGCCGGTCTTCGTGTCGATGACGAAGACCGCGTCTTTGGCCCACGCGGCGGGAGCCGAAACCAGCAGGAACGCCGAGACTATCAGGAGCAGGCGCCGTCGGGAAGTGTTCATCATGACGTGCTTTATAACACTCGAACCGCGGCTCGTCAATAGCGAGTCCAACGTCTGTCATGGATCCTTAAAACTCGGGTCTCAAGCACCCGGCAGGAGCTCAATTGCGGTATAATCAGGACAGCCGGGGAGCGAATGACAAATCACCTTATCCAGGAGAAGAGCCCCTACCTGCTCCAGCACGCGCACAACCCGGTCGATTGGTACCCCTGGGGCGAGGAGGCGTTCGAGAAGGCGCGGCGCGAGAACAAGCCCATCCTCTTGTCCATCGGGTACTCGACCTGCCATTGGTGCCACGTCATGGAGCGCGAGTCCTTCGAGAGCAAGCGGATCGCCGCCATCCTCAACCGCGACTTCGTCTGCATCAAGCTCGACCGCGAGGAGCGGCCGGAGATCGACCGGCTCTACATGATGGCCGTCCAAGCGCTCACCGGACAGGGAGGCTGGCCGCTCAACGTCTTCCTCACCCCGAAGCTCGAGCCGTTCTTCGGCGGGACCTACTTCCCGCCCGACAGCCGCTGGGGGCGCCCGGGCTTCGCCGAGGTCCTGGGGCGGGTCGCCGAGGCGTGGCGCACGCAAGGCGAGCAGGTGCGGCTCTCCGGCGGGCAGCTGCGCAAGGTGCTTGAGGAGTTCGCCGCGACGGCGCCCGGCAAGGTGCCCATCGATGCGGTGTCTTTCGAGAAGGCCCTCGACGAGCTTGCCGCGGCCTACGACGAGGAGTGGGGCGGCTTCAGCCCGGCCCCGAAATTCCCAATGCCCGCCAACCTGAACCTGCTCTTGCGCCTGCACGCGAGCCAAAAGGATGCGCGCGGCCTGGACATGGCGCTAGGGACGCTGAAGGCCATGGCCCGCGGGGGGCTCTACGACCACGTCGGCGGAGGGTTCCACCGTTATTCGACCGACGAGCAGTGGCGCGTGCCGCACTTCGAGAAGATGCTTTACGACAACGCCCAGCTGGCGGTGTGCTACCTCGAGGCCTACCAAGTCACGGCGGACGAAAGCCTCGCGGTCGTGGCCCGCGGCACGCTCGACTACCTGCTGCGCGAGCTTAGCCGGCCCGACAGCGCCTTCCTCTCGGCCGAGGATGCCGACAGCTTGCCGGCGGGCTCGGGGCAAGACGGCCGCAAGACCGAGGGCGCCTTCTACCTCTGGACCAAAGAGGAGATCCTCCGCCTCGCCGGAGAGGACGACGGCGAGCTCTTCTGCCTGCGCTACGGCGCGCAACCCGGAGGCAACGCCCTTTCCGACCCCCAGGGAGAATTCGGCCAGCGCAACGTCCTCTACCTCGGCCTCGACCTAGAGGAAGCCGCCCGCGAGCGCAAGCTGAGCGTTGAAGAAGCCGCCCGGAAGATCGAAGCCGTGCGCCTCAAGCTCCTGGATGCGCGCTCCGCCCGGCCGCGGCCGGACGTGGACGATCTCGTGGTCGCCAGCTGGAACGGCCTGGCGATCACGGCCATGGCCAAAGGCTTCCAGACGCTGGGCGAGCGCCGTTATTTGGACGCCGCCCAAGCCGCCGCCCGCTTCCTCCGCCGGCATCTCTACGATGAGAAGACCGCCACCCTGCAGCGCCGCTGGCGCGACGGGGAGACGCGAGGCCCGGGGGTCGCCGACGACTACTCCTGCCTGGTGCAAGGCCTGCTGGATCTTTACGGGTCGGACTTCGACCCCGCGTGGCTCGACTGGGCAGTCGTCCTCACCGAACGGCAGCTGCTGCTGTTCTTCGACGAGGCGGGCGGCGGCTTCTACATGACCGCCCCCGACCATGACCCGCGGCTGTTGGTGCGGATGAAAGAGACGCAGGACAACGTCGAACCCGCGGCCAGCTCGATCGCCGCCCTCAACCTTCTGCGCCTGTCGCGGCTGCTCGGCCGCGAGGACTTCCGGAAGGCGGCCGAAAAGACGCTCGAGGGCTTCGCCGAGCAGATGGCCGACAGCCCGCGCTCGTTGCCGCAGATGCTCGTCGCGCTGGACCTGCTTCGCGCCAGGCCCCAGGAGATCGTGATCGCCAGCCGGCGCGGCGCGCCGGATACCGAAGCGCTGTTGGCGCGCGTGCGCCGCCGGTTCCTTCCCCACGCGGTGGTGCTGCTTGCCGACAGCGACGCGGGGCCGGACGGCCGGACGGCGCGCCTGCCAACCCTGACGGCGATGCGCCCGGTAGGCGGCAAGGCGGCGGCCTACGTCTGCTCCGATTTCGCCTGCCGGGCTCCGGTCACCGAACCGGAACGGCTCGACGAGTTGCTCGGGTAGGTGTCTTTGCCCTCACCCTTGCCCTCTCCCGCTTCGCGGGAGGGAGAACGGCGGGCGGCATGATGTAGAATGGTGCTCTCGGTTGCTGAGCCCGGAAGCGTCGACCTCGGGAAGCTGAACAATGAAAGAAACGAGAATCAGCCTGCGCGGTCTGTTCCTTGCCTCGGCCATGTTCGCCCCTATTTGCGCCGCGACGCCTGCTCCAGCCGATCGATCCTCAACCGCGGATCAGAAGGCCGCCCCGAAGCAGGTGAAGAAGGACTCGGACTTGCTCAAGGCGGACAAGAAAGCGGTCAAGACGGCTTGCCGGGAGGCGGGCGTGGATTGCGACGCCGCGAAGGCCAAGCTCAAAGCGGACCAGGATCGGCTGAAGGCCGGCACGCCGCCAAGCCGGGACCCGGCCCGGATCCAGTCTGATAAAGGCCGGACGCCGAACCCGGTCCAAAGCCCGCCTCAGGGCTTGCCGCCCAGCGCGGACCAGGTTCAGCCCAAGGGCCTGACGCCGCAAGAAGTCCAGAGCCCGCCTGGGGAAGGCCGGACGCCGAACCCGGTCCAAGGCCCGCCTCAGGGCTTGCCGCCCAGCGCGGACCAGGTTCAGCCCAAGGGCCTGACGCCGGAAGAAATCCAGAGCCCGCCTGGGAATGGGCGGACGCCGAACCCGGTCCAAAGCCAGCCTCAGGGCTTGCCGCCCAGCGCGGACCAGGCTCAGCCCAAAGGCCTGACGCCGGAAGAGGTCCAGAACTCGCCCCAGGGCAAGTCGCCGAACTGACAGTCGGCCAAGAACCCGCGCT
>JAPLKK010000108.1:0-2640 GCA_026388115.1 Elusimicrobiota bacterium
GGCGTCGGGGGGCGCGGGGACCCAGCGCGTCGTCGCCGAGCTGCGGGCGCTGCTGCCAGGAGCCAAGATCCTGCGCATGGACAGCGACACCGTGGCCAAGGAGCGGCCCGGCTCGCCCAAAGAGCTGCGCATCTACGACCAGTTCCAGTCGGGCAAGGCCGACGTGCTCGTCGCGACCAAGCTCGTCGCCAAGGGCTTCCATTTCCCCAACGTCACGCTGGTCGGCGTCGTCGACGCCGACGCGATGCTGCACATGCCCGATTTCCGGGCCGCCGAGCGGACGCTCCAGCTCTTGGTGCAGGTGGCCGGCCGCGCCGGCCGCGCGGAAAAGGTCGGCGAGGTCATCGTGCAGTCGGCCGATCCGGCTCATTACGCGGTGGCCGCGGTCCTGAAGGGAGATTACCTGGCCTTCGCCCGCCAGGAGATGGGTTTCAGGCGCGAGCTGGCCTATCCCCCCGCCTCGAGCCTCATCCGCGTCCTGTTGTCCGGCCCGAAGTCCGAGGCGGTCGAGGCCGCGGCCGAAGATCTGGCCGCGCGGCTCAAGCCGCTGCTGGAGGGAGCGGAGGTGGTGGGCCCGTCGCCCGGCGTCTACCATAAACTGCGCGGAAAATTCCGCTATCATCTTCTCGTGCAGCTGAAGCGGGGATCAAGAAAAGCGTTCACGTGGACCCCTATGACCTATTTTAAGCCGAAGACGGCGCCTGCGGCCGGCCCTGAACCGCGGGCCAACGAGTGGCAGTTGTGGGGCCTGTGCTTGGCCGCGGCGACGGTGCCGCTCGCCTGGAGCACGCACTTCGTCGGCGAGTACACCTTGCCCAAGTTCTTCATGCTCCAGCTGGGCCTGTTTGCCGCGCTCCTCGGCGCGGCGACGGAGGCGCCGCTGGCCGGGACGTCCGCGCTCGACTCGGCCGTGGGCTTGAATCTCGCCGTGCTCGTCGCCTCGACGTTGTTCTCCCAGGATTGGAGAGTGAGCGTCCTCGGCCGCTATAACTCGTACTCGCACGGGCTGTGGACGAGCGTCCTTTACGCCGCGGCCTGCCTCGGCGCCTCTCGCCTCGACCGGCCGTCGGCGCGGCGGCTCGCGGCGGCCCTGCTCGCGACCGGCGGGCTCGTCGCCGCTTACGGCGTCTCCCAGATATGGGGCTTCGAGCCTTTCCTGCGCGCGCCCTTGCCCGAGGGACGCGCGGTCTCGAGCCTGGGAAGCCCGGTGGACCTCGGCGCGTATCTCGCGCTGCTCGCCCCCCTCGCCGCCGCTTGGGCCGCGAGCCGGCGGAGATTGTCGGGCACGCTCGCCGGCGCGGCGCTCACCGCCGTTCTGCTGGCTTGCAGCTGGTACACGGCCTCGCGCGGCGCCTGGCTTGGCGCCGCCGTCGGCGTCGCGGTCGCCGCCGTCTTGTTGTTCTTCCGGTTCCCCCTCTCGCGCGAGGCTTCATCGAAGCCTCCTCTCGCCCGGCGCTCGCCGGCCCTTGCGCTCGCTTTCTCCGCGCTGGTCCTCATCGTGGGCGGCTCGCTGATCGTCCGCCGCACGATCCATAGGAACTCGCCGAGCGACACCTCTCGCTACGAGGTGTGGCGTACGGCGTGGCACGTGTTCGAGAGCCGCCCGCTGTTGGGCACCGGCCCCGACACCTTCGAGCAGGCTTTCCGGAAGATGAGGACTCCGGAGTTCGTGCGGCGCATGGAGGCCAGCACGCGCCACCAAGCGTACGCGCATAATGATCTCCTTCAGGCTCTCGCGACGACGGGCCTCGCGGGTTTCGCGGCCTACCTCTATCTGCTGTGGGCGATCCTGGCGGCGGGCCGGCGCGCCTTGGGCGAGGAGGACGAAGACCGCTGGCTCGCGGCCGGCCTTCTCGGCGGCCTGGTCGGCGTCTTCTGCAACGTGAAGTTCAACCCCGTGGCTCTCGAGGTGATGACGACGGCGTCTTTGATGATCGGGCTTCTGGCGGCGTTGGCGCGCGGCGAGAAGGCTTCGGCTCCTCCTCGAGCGCGAGAGTTCACCGAGCGCGGCGTGGCGCTCGCCGGGGCCTTGGCGTCGGCGCTCGGCCTGGTCCTGGCCGCGCGGTGGCTCGGCGCCGACGTCGAATCGAAGTACGCGCAGGTGGAGTTCAAGCGCGGGCAGATCGCCTCAGCCTTCGACCATGCCCGCGCGGCCATCACGATCGACCGCTGCGAGACCGCGTACCATGTGCAGGCCATGAATCACATGGGGGAGATGATCAACCTGGACAAGACGGTGCAGGGGCGCATGAACCTCTTGAACGAGTCGCTCGGCATCGGGCAGACCTCCTTCGCCTTCCAGCCGATTGAGATCAACGCCCACTACGTCCTCGGCGTCGCCGCCTGGATCCATGTGCAGCTGGGCTTCGAGCAGCAGCTGCCGTTGGCCGAGAAGGAGATCGACGCGGCTCTCGAGCTCGACCCGCTGTTTCAGCCGCTGATCGAGCAGAGGCTCGCCATCGCCGCCAAGCGGGGCCCCGCCGCCGCGGCGCCCTGGATCCAGCGGCTCAAGGAATCGAAGGCGCTCGCGTCGATGTAGGCTGAGAGCCCCCGCGTTAGGCGCTCTGAGTCGGCAAAGTCACCGCGAACACTGGCGCTGAGGCCGGGCCTTCCCAGCCGCATCTTCCGTGGTGCAGCTCC
>JAPLKK010000108.1:2646-4318 GCA_026388115.1 Elusimicrobiota bacterium
GCTCCACGCAGCGGCGCACCGGCGCCAGGCTCTTCTCCATCGTGCGGGAGGCCGCCGCCGCCATCCCGGCGATCGACAAGCGGATCTCTCCGCCCGGCGTCGGGCCCAGGCGCAGCTCGATGCGGACGCCCTCGGGAGCTCGCATCATGCTTTCGCTCACGAGCTGGGCCAGCATCCGGCGCAGCATCGCCCGGTCGCCGTCGAGCAGCGCCGGGCCGCTCGGCAGGCTGGCGAGCTGTCGGCCGCTGGCGCGGGCCGCGGGCTCATAGAGCCGCAAGGCCTCATCGAGCAGGCGGCGCAGGTCGAGGCGCTCGCGCAAGGCGGCGCCCGTGCGCATGAGCTCCAGGACGTTCTCAAGCGACAGCTTCGTCTGGCGGACCGCCTCCTCGAGCACGGGCTGAGCCTCTTCGATCTCGTGCGCGATGGCGCCGCGCAGCCGGAGCATGAGCGCCTCGACGCCGGCCAATGGAGCGAGGGCGCCGTGGACGAGGGCCGCGCGGAGCTCGTCTTGGAAGGGGATGGGCTGCCCCGTGGCTGGGGGCTGGGGCGTCTCGGGTTGCCGGGGGGCTGCCGCTTCGAGCTCAGGGACGCTTAGATTCAGCGTGCGAAGCCGGAGGCGTACGTTGGCGAGCAAGGAGGAAAGCTCGTCATCTGCGTTATCCATGGAGGGTGCCAGGCACCGCCTCTAGCCCCGAGCCTTTCGCACGAGCTCGCCGAGATGGCGCTCGAAGTCGGCCTTGAGCTTGTCCAGCTCCAGCCGGCGCTCGCGGTAATCGGCGGCGGTGCGCGCCGCCGACGCCTCGACTTCGGCGGCGCGGCGGGTGAGCTCGTCCTCGCGCTCCCTCAGCTCGTTGAGCATAGCCGCCTCCCGTTCCTCGAGATGCCGCTTCTGCTCCTCGAACCTCTGTTCGTAGCGCCGGTTGCGCTCCGTCTCTTCGGCGAGCACCTGCTGGGCGCGCCGCATCACGGGCTCGCTGTCGGCCAGCGCCTTCTCCAGCTCCGAGACGCGGTTCACCGCCGCGCGCGCCTGTTCGCCCAGCGCGCGCTCGGCGGTGAACCGGTCGGCCGTGGCCTCTTCCATCTCCCGCAACCGGCGCCGGTCGGCCTCCTCCAGCGCCAGCTTCGTCGAGCGCAGCTCCTCGTGGACCTTCGCCTCGGCTTGGTCGCGCTCGGCCAAGAGGCGCTCGAAGTCCTGCCGCTCGCGCTGGCGGTCGGCCTCGATGTTGGCGAGCATCACGTCAAAATGGGTTCGCGCCTCGGCCAGGCGCTTCTCGGCTTCCTGGGCGTGCTGCCGGGCGAGCGCCGCCTCGGCGTGCGCCGCCTCGTGGGCGCGCGTCTCGGAGGCCCTGGCAATCTCCAGGGCGGATTCCATCTCGGAGAGCTTGCGCGCCGCCTCGTCGGCCCGGCCGTGCCACTGCTGCAGCTCGCGGCGGCAGGCCGCCTCCCAGGCGGCCCGGTCGTCTGTGAGGCGCGTCAGCTCGGCGTGGTGCTGCTCGTCAAGCTCGGCCCGCCGCGCCGCGCCCATCGACTCGATGGCGCGCGACTGCTCTTCCCGCTCGGCGTCCGCTTTGCGGGTGGTGTTCTCAAGGTCGGCGATCTTGGACAGCAGCCCTCGGCGTTCGGTCTCCCATTCCTGGCGCCAGAGCGCGAGCGTCGTCTCGCTGTGCTCGCC
>JAPLKK010000133.1 GCA_026388115.1 Elusimicrobiota bacterium
GGCGGGCGTGGCGCGCATCCGACGGGCCGTCGATCGCGTCGGCCTTCTGCCGCAGAAGTCCACCTATTTCCATCCGAAGGTCGCGAGCGGTCTCGTGTTCAACCCGCTTGAGGAGCCATGAGGTTCTCCGTCATCATCCCGACATGGAACGAGGGCCCGCAGATCGCGCCGGCGCTCAGGCGGCTGCGCGAGGTCTCCGACCAAGCCCACATGGAGATCATCCTGGTCGACGGCGGGAGCACCGATAATACGGTCGCGGCCGCGCGCGACTGGGCGGACCAGGTGCGCGTGCTGGACAAGCCTAACCGCGGCGCGCAGCTTCACGCGGGCGCCGCCCTCGCCACCGGCGACCTGTTCTTCTTCCTGCACGCCGACGCCCTCCCTCCCTCCAACTGGCAGGAGCGCCTCGAGAAGACCTGGCTCGGCCTGCGTGAGCGGCGGCTGGCGGCGACGGTGTTCACCGTCGATTACGGCCGCGATTGGTCCTTCCGGCTGGTCGCGGCGGGCCAGAACCTGCGGGCGCGCTGGTTCGGCCTGGCCCACGGCGACCAAGGCTTCTGCGTGTCCGCCGACGTGTACGCCAAGTCCGGGGGCTTTCCGGAGATACCGCTGATGGAGGACGTGGAGTTCTGCCGCCGCGTGTCGAAGATCGGTGACCTCGTGGTGCTGCCGGGCTTGATCCGGCCGTCGGCGCGCAGGCTGAAGCGCTCCGGCGCCCTGGGCAACTCGCTATTCAACCACTGGCTCGTCTTGCGCTACATGCTGGGGGCCGATCCCGCGGCGCTGTGGGAGCGATATTATAAGGAGGAAATCCGCGAGCCTCCCCCGTCCGTGCCGCCGTCGGATCCCGAGCGGCACCCGTTCGCCTACCTGAGAAAGAAGAAGCGCTGCTAGCTAGTGCTTGAGGGTCTTGCGGGGCAGGGGTTTGCGGCCGGCGAAGCCGTCGTCCTCGCTGTGGTAATGGGTGATCGCCTTTTCACCCTCCTGCCAGCAGAGAAGCACTTCCTCGCCGTCCATCAGGTGCGGGAAGTCCACCAGCCCCGGGTCGATGCCCTTGAGGAGCGCTCCCATCTCGTCGATCCCCTTGAGCGCGTGCTCGAGGCATTGGGCGAGGAACTGGACCTGCGAGCGGTCGATGGCGGCGTGCGCGGGATCGCCTCCCGGGACGCTCTCGAGGCGCTTGAGGTGCTCGACGCGCGCCTGGGCCTTGCCGCGGATCTCGGAGCAAAGCGCGAAGATCTTCTCGAGCTCCGGCAGGCAGGCCTGGGCTTCCTCGACGCTGAAGTGTTTCACGGCACTACATTATAGCTAACGCGGACATGCGACCCAGGCGGCCTGGGAGGCGCCTTCGGGCAGCACGCGGCGCGTCGCGCCGTCGGCGAGCCTTACCACGCGCGCGCCGTCCATGGCGGGCTCCTTGCCGACCAGCAGCCATCGCCCCGACTCGGCGAAGGCGACGGGCGCGAAGCCGCGGCCGGGCGGCGCGGCGAGCAGCGTGCGCTCGCGCTTGCTTCCCTCGCACCAATGCACCAACGGCAGGGCGGCGTGCGCGCCTTGCGCGTCCGACGCCACGCGGAGCTTGAGGCCGCAGCGCGGCGCGCCCTGGAAGCGGAAGAAACCAGCGCCTGAGGCGCCCGCGCCCGAGGCGCCGTGGCTCGAGAACTCGATCTTGCCGAGATAGGCGCCCGCTCGCATCGACTCGAGCCGGGAGGCGAGCGAGGTGTCTTTGCGCGCGCTCGACCACTCGAAGAAGACCGACGAGGAGCGCGGCCGGCGTTCCGCCAGCTCCCAGATATTCTTGCCCTCCTGGTGCTCCCATAGCTCCAGGGATGCGCGCTGGCCGCGCACGAGCATCAGCCCCTCCGGGCCGAGCCACCATGCTTCCGGGTTGCGGAGCTCGGGCGGCAGCTCGATCGGGGGCTCCGCCTTGCCGGCCCTCAGCCACCAGGCGCGCCTGATCCACGTGCCGTCGAGCCACCACACCCGCTTGAAGTCGCGGTCCCAAAGCACCCCGGAGGTGGCCGCGAGCGCGCGGGGCGCCGCGTCGCGGTCGCGCTCCGGATCGTAGACCCGGGCCTCGAGCCCGGCGGGGGAAGGCCGGAGATAGAAGACGCACTCCGCGCCGAGCGCCGGCGCCGCGAGGAGCAAGAAGAGGACGGTGCCACTCATTGCCTTTCTTGACTTGCTTGCGATGTCAGAAGATCGGCAAGTCAAACAAGTCAAGAAAGGCAATGAGCGGCACCTCCGGTAGCGACCGCCTATACTTCCTGGAGCTTCAGCGTGAAGGTCCGCTCCTCGCCGCCGCGCAGGACCGTCACCTTGACGGTATCGCCGACTTGGCGCGCGTCGAGGATGCGGTAGAGGTCGTCGGAAGAGCGCACGGGCTCGCCGTCCACGGCGGTGATCACGTCTCCCAAGACGATCTCGCCGTACTCGTCGCGCTTGGTGCCCCGCAGCCCCGCGCGGGCGGCCGCGCCGCCGCGGGCCACGTTGATCAGGAGGACGCCGCGCACGCCGACCTGGCGCGCGATCGCGTCGTCGGCCGCGGTGATCCCGAGGCCCGGCCGCGTGACGCGGCCGTAGGCGACGAGCTGGGGGACGATGCGGTTGACGATGTCGACGGGCACGGCGAAGCCGATGCCGGCGTAGGCGCCGGAGGGGCTGTAGAGGGCCGTGTTGACGCCGATGAGCCGGCCCGAGCTGTCGAGCAGAGGCCCTCCCGAGTTGCCGGGGTTGATCGCCGCGTCGGTCTGGATCACGCCTTGGATCGGGCGGCCGGAGGCCGATTGGATCTCGCGGCCGAGGGCGCTGATGACGCCCGCGGTCAGCGTCTGGTCGAGGCCGAACGGGTCGCCGATCGCGTACACGAACTGGCCCACCTGCAGGTCCTTGGACGAGCCGAGCGGGATGGGCTTGAGCCGCCCGGCCGGCGCCTTGATCTTCAGCACCGCCAGGTCCTTGTCCGGCGCCACGCCGACGAGCTCGGCGCTCCACTTGGAATGGTCGGCGAGCGTCACCTGGGCCTCGTTCGCGCCTTCGATCACGTGGAAGTTCGTGACGATGTCGCCGCCCTCATCCCAGACGAAGCCCGAGCCGGTGCCCCGCGGGATCTCGAGGAGGTTGAGGCTGAAGATGTCCTGCCGGTACACCAGGCTCGTGATGTAGACGACCGAGGCGTTCGAGCGCTGGAACAGGTCGATGACGGCGCGCTCCTGCGGCGCCATCGGTCCCGCCGGCGCGACCGCCCGGCCGAGGGCGGCGGCGCGCGGCGCGGCGCCGGCCGGGCCGCAGAGCATCAGCGCGGCCGCGGCGGCGTACAGCGATCGGTTTAGGACGGACTTTCCGGTCATCGGCTTGCCTCCATGGCGGCGCGCTGCGCCGCGGCGAAATCTCCCGAGGCGACGCGCAGGAAGGCCTCGGCCCAGACCGCGCGCCGGTGCTCGCGCGCCGCAAGCTCCCGGCCCCAGGCGCTCCACGGGGCCAGGCGCAGGACCCACCGCTCGAGGCGCTCGCGCCAGGCCGGCTCGGGCGCGCGCGAGCCGCAGAATCCCGGCGGCACGCCGGCCAGCAGGCTGATGTCGCGCGACAGGTTGGGCCGCTGGGCGTTCGCCTCGGCGACCTGCCGGTTGATCCAGGCCCAGCGCGCCGAGTAGTCGGGCGCCTCGAGCGCCCCGCGCGCCGCCTCGTCGAAGGAGCGGATGCGCTCGATGCGCGACTGGGTCCCGTGGGCGCGGGCCAGAAAGGCCCGGCGCTGGTCCTCGGGCGCGGGCGCGAACGTCACGAGCCGCTCCAGCTCCGGCGTCCAGAAATCCGCCTCGGCCTCGACGCGCGCCAGGTCGCCCTCGAGGTCGGCGATCAAGAGCCACCGCGCGGCCTCGCGCTGGCGCGCCGCCAGGCGCTTGAGCCCCCCGCGCGTGATCTTCGATGGGTCGCGCATCGCTTCGGCCTCGCGCTCGAAGTCCTGCACGGCGGCTCGCGCCCGGGCGAGCGCGCTCCTGCGGGCAAGCGTGCGCGGAGCGATCTTCACGCCGGCGCCGGCGGCTTCGAGCTTGGCCTGCACGGCCTTGTCCGAGTACTGCTCGGGCCTGAACTCGCGGGCGCGCCCGAGTGCCCGGGCCGTTTCCCAGGCGCGTTGGGCCCTGAGCGCCGCGTCCTGGCGCTCGAGGTCGCCGCTCAGCGAATAGGACGGGGCCGCCAGCGTGGCGTAATCGAGCCGGCCGGTCTCCGGCACCTTCGGCGCTCCGGGCGCCCGCTGGGCGTTGAGCGCGCTCTGCAGGGCCAGCACCTGCGGGGAATAGCCGGAGGGGTTGAGCTCGCTGATGCGGTCGTAGGCGCCGGGGGCGGCCACGCCGGGAGCGGACGACGAGGGCTTGTCGGACCTGCTGTCCTTGCCCTCGTCGGGCTGCTTGAGCACGCGCCCCTGCTCGCCTCCCTTGCCTTCGAAGAGGTGCTTGAGGAGCTCCCGCTGCTCCTCCTCGTCCATCTTCTTCTCGAGCTTCTGGATGATCTTCGACTGGCTGCCGGCGGCCTGAAGCACGCCGAGGATGCCCGTGTAGCGGTCCGGGTTCAGCGCCAGGCTGCGCACCACGCGCTCGTGCAGCGACGTCTCGAAGTCATGGGAGCCGTTCTGGTCGTCGGAGGCGAAGCCGACGGCGAGATGGGAGGCGTCGTCGGGATGCTGCTGCACCCAGTGGAACACCGCCGCCTCGGCATCGTCGCGGTTCGTCGCGCCGCCCGCGAGCGACTCGGCGAGGCTGGAGGACATGAGACGATGGGCGAGCGCGGCCTGCGCCCCCGGGTCCGTGCGCAGGACGTCGGCGACCCGGCGCGCGACCTCCGCCTCCGGGTTCTCCACCCCGACGCCCGAGCCCGTGTCCGGAGCGTCCTGCGCCCTGGCCGCCGGGGCGGCGAGGCAGAGGGCGATGGATAGCGCGGCCGCGCGGGCAGTCGTCACGGGGAGATCAATACCTTGCCGGCCATCACGCGTCCGTCGTCGAGCAGGCGCGCCGCCTCGCGAGGCTTGAAGAGCCGCGCCTGGCGGGCGAGGATCCGCAGCAGCGCGTACTCCGGGTCCTCGTCGAGCTCATGCCAGCGCACGAGCGCGAAGCGGCCGTTCGGCGTGATCTGCTCCAGCTCCAGCGCGCCGTGTCCGCTCGCGTCCACGAGGCGGTTGCCGGTGAAATCGTAGGCGGCCACGATCCAGCCGTCGGGGGCGTGCTCGGCGACGAGCAGCCGCTCGCCGTTGGCGGACAACGCGGCGGGCTCGAGACCCGCCGGGGCGTCGGCCAGCTCGTTGCGGAAGAGCTCCTGGCCTTCGGTGCCCCAATAGATGAACAGCCGGGTCGTCGTCAGCGGCTTGTCGGTCTTGCCCGGCTTCAGCCTCTCGCCTTTCTCGAAGGACCAGGCGAAACGGCCGTCGGCCGAGACGCCGGCGCGCACCTTGCGGCGCTCGACGATGTCCGCGGAGACGGGCTCCTCGAAGGAGCCGAGCCCGATCTCGTTGATCAGCGTTCCCGAGGAATCGAAAAGCAGCAAAGAAGAAGGCGTCTTGATCCAGCCCTCGCGGCCCGAGAGCTCTTCGGCCGGCCGGGCCGCGGGTTCCGCGGCCCGGCCCGCGGCGGCGAGGGCGAGGATCAAGACGAGACCCCTCAATCCTTGGCCTCCGCGAGCGAGACTTTCAGGCCCGTCTTGCGGTACAGCTTGACCGCGTAGGGCTGGGTGAAGGCCTGGATGACCATGCCCTTGGGGGAGCGCACCCGGTAGCGCAAGACCAGCTCCTTGCCGTCGGACAACGGATCGAGGTACTCCACGCCGTAGCCTCCGGTCGGCTTGGCGCCGAGGAACACCGCCGCCGCCAGGTGCTTCGAGAAATCCACCTCGGGCGATTTCTGCTTGATCGAATCGCGCCACAGCCGGTCCCACTCGGCCCCGCTCTCGATGATCCGGGCCGAAGGCCGCTCCTCGGCGCAGAAGCCTCCGCGCCATTCGTTCGGCGTGACGTCCGCGGCCGCGTCCTTGGCTCCGTTCATGCTCGTCCCTCCCGGTCCCTTCTTCATCTGCCGTCCCATGGCGAACACCGTCGTCGCGACCAGCGCGGCCGCGACCGTCATCGAGAAGAGTCTAGTCATGTCTTCCTCCAACGAGCATGCGCGGGATGCGCATGGTGGGCTGGCCGTCCGAGACGGGCACGCCCTGGCCGTCTTTGCCGCACGTTCCTATCCCCCAACCGATGTCCCAGCCGAGCCGGTCGATGGATTTGAGCGTCTCGGGTCCCACGCCCAAAAGATTCGCGTCGCGCACGCGGTGGCTCACCTTGCCGTCTTGGACCCAGAACCCCTCGTCCACCTCGAAGACGAACTCTCCGGTCGCCGTGTTCACCTGCCCGCCCCCCATCCTGGTCACGAGCAGGCCGTTCCCCAGCTCCTTCACCATGAGCGCCGGGTCGTCTTTGCCCGGCACGATGTACAGGTTCGCCATCCGGGGGATGGGCCGGTGCCGGTAGGACTCGCGGCGGCCGTGGGCGTTGGACGGCAGGCCGTCTTTGGCCGCCGTCACGCGGTCGTAGAGGTACTCCTGCAGGACGCCGTCTTTGACCACGGCGACCGGCCGCGCGCGCGCGCCCTCGTCGTCGAAGACATAGGAGCCCCGCTGGAAGGGCAGCGTGGGATCGTCCACGATGCTCAGAAACGGCGCCGCCACCGCCTTGCCGACCATGCCCTTGTAGGCCGGCGAAGAGCCCTCCTGCACGTGGTCGGCCTCGAGCGAATGCCCGATCGCCTCGTGGACGAACGTGCCGCCGGCGGAGGCGGCGAGCACGACCGGCATCTCGCCGGCCTTGGCCCGGGGCGCGTCCAGCTTGGCGACCGCCCGCGCCGCCGCTCCGCGAGCGAGCCGGAGCGGCTCGTGCTCGCTGAAGAGCTCCCAGCCCTTGATGCCGCCGATCACCTCGTGGCCGGTCTGCAGCATGCCGTCTTTTTCGGCGGTGATGCTGGCGGCGAACAGGGTGTGGGTGCGCTCCTCGTAGCGCGCCTCCCCGTCGGAGTTCAACAGCAGGAAGGCCTTGCGCCGCTCGCCGAGGGTGAGGCTCACCTGCCTGAGCTGGGGGAACTCGGCGCGCAAGGTCCGGTCCACCTCCGCCAGCAGCGCGATCTTGCGGTCGAGGCCCACGTCCTCCGGCCGGATCAGCACGGGGTGGGAGGCGCGCTCTGCGGAGGCGGGCAGCTCCCGCCTGGACGGCGGCTGGGCGGCCGCGTGGTCGGCCAGGCGGCGCGAGAGCTTCGCCGCCGCCGCGGGGTCCAGGCCGTTGAGGCTTCCGAAGCGCGTCTCGAAGCCCGCCGGGCCTTGCGAGCGCCGCAGCAGCCGCAGGCCGACGCCCCTATCGGAGCCCGAGGCGATGTCCTCGGGCCGTGAATCCTCGAAGTGCAGGCTCGCGCTCCACGACTCCTCGAGATAAGCCTCGGCGTAGTCGGCGGCGGGCAGGGCCTGCGCCCAGGCCCGCGGGTCGACGTCGCTCAAGCGCGTCACGTCCGCGCCTCGCGGCCGGCCGAAGGGGCGCGCGCCGGCAGCCAGACCCTCACGGTCGTCCCGGCGCCGATGGCGGACTCCAAAGCGATGCGGCCTCCGTGCTTTTCGACGACCTTCTTGGCGAAGGGCAGGCCGAGGCCCCAGCCCTCGACCTGTCCGGTGAAGCTCGCCTCCACCTGGTAGAACTTGTCGAAGACTTTCTCCTGGTCCTCCGGCGGGATGCCGGGCCCGCTGTCGCGCACGCACAGCGCCACCTCGTCGCCCGCCGGCTCGGCCCAGACCTCGACGCGTCCGGCGCGGCCCGTGAACTTGACGCCGTTCTCGATGAGGTTCTTGACCACATCGCGCAGCAGGACCTTGTCTCCCCACACCCGGAGCCCCGGCGCCGGCCGGCATTCGACCCGCCCGTCCCTCTCGGCGAGCCACTCCTGGAGCGCGGCGGCCGCCTCGGCGACCAGCGCGTCCACCTCGACCGCCTCGAGGACCATCTGCGCGTTCTTCAGATCCTCGAGCACGGTGAAATTCAGCAGCTTTTCGACGAGCTCGGCGAGCTTGTTCCCCTGCGCTTGGATGGTGCGGGCGGCGTCCCGGATGACGGGCGGCACGCTCGTGTGCGCGCTTTCGTCGACGATCACCTCGGAGTAGCCCGTGATCGCGGCCAGCGGCGTCTTGAGCTTGTGCGAGATGAGCGAGAGGAAATTGCGCTTGAGGACCTCTTCCCGCCGCTGGGCGGTGACGTCGCGAAAGACCAGCAGCCGGCCCGTCGACGAGGTCCCGCGCGCGCCGGGGCGGTCGTAGTGGACGAGGCTGGCCGTTCCGGCCAGGATCAGCGGCTTGGGCTCCTCGCGCTCCGCCTCGAAGTCGAGGTGCGCTTGCGGCGAGGCGAGCAGGTCGGCGGGACCCGGCTTCATCACGAATCCCTCGAACGCGCCTTCCAGCCGCGAGCCTTTGCGGCAGCACGGGCCCAATTGCTTCGCGGCGGCGCCGTTGGCGAGCACGACCGCGCCCGACTCGTCGGTCAACAGCGCGCCGTCGGTCATCCTCGTGAACACGGTGTCGAGCCGCGCCTTTTCCTCCCGCACCGTGGCGAACAGCAGCGCGTTCTCCACCGCGGCCGCGGCCTGCGCGGCGAACGCCTCGAAGATGCGGACGTCGTCCTGGGAGAAGCCGGCCTCGCGGCGATTGATGGCCTCGACGACGCCGATGACGCGGCCCCGGACCGTCATGGGGGAGGCGAGGATCGAGCGGGTGACGAAGCCGGATTCCTTGTCGACGGAGGAGCTCCAGCGCGGGTCGCTGCGGACGTCATTGATGACGAGCGTCTTGCCCTCGAGCGCGCAAGCTCCCGCGATGCCCTGGCCCTTGGGCAGACGGATCCTGGCGGGGGCGGGGTCGAGGCCGAGCGCCACGTCGAAGTAGAGCTCCTGCGTGTCGGGATCGACCAACAGCACGCTCGCCCGCTCGGCGTCCACGACGCGGGTGGAGAGCTTCAGGATCGTCTCCAGAAGCTCGGCGACCTCGAGCTTCGAAGATAAAAGAAGACTCGCCTCGAGCAAGAGCTCGAGGCTGTCCGCGCGCGCGGCCACGGTGCAATTATGCAAAATTTCCCCGCGCTTCTCCCGACCTTCGGCGGGAGAGCGTCGGGGGGAGGGTTCATTAGAGCACCCCCCTCGCCGCTTGCGTTTTCCCGACGGCGATGCTATGCAATGGGGGTGAGATTCTGGCTCGCGGCCTGGCTCGCCGCCGCCTTGGCCGCGCCCGCCTTTTGCGCCGACGACGGCTTCGACGACTATCCCGCGCGGCCGGTCGAAGAGGTGTTGAAAGAGCATCCGTGCGCTTCTCCAGGGGGCGGCCTGCTGGCGGAAAGCGTGATGTTCCACGCTGACGCCAAATTCACCGGAGGCCCGCGCGCGCCGTCGAAGGAACGCCTCGACCTGCTGCGCCGCTGGCTCGCCAAGCTGGGCTCCAGCGAGCCCGCGGCGGGCTACGGCAAGGAGATCCGCGTGACCTCCGGCAGGGGCGCCTGGTGGGCCCATATCAACAACACCCTGCTCGACAGCGTGAACAAGGAGCTGGGTCCCGCCGAGACCGCCGACTTCTATTTCTCCTTCATCGGCTGCGCCGGCTCCGACCCGGTGTTCGTCATCGACGGCGTCTTGACCCTTGAGGAGTCCCCCGACGAGTCGAGCTACCTTGTCCTGTATCTTGGTATGATGCCGCTGCCGGTCGCGTCGTAAGGAGGGGTGCCAGAGTGGTCGAATGGAACCCGCTTGAAACGGGTCAGGCGTCTAAAGCGCCTCGGGGGTTCGAATCCCTCCCCCTCCGCCAGCTTTCAGGAAGGTGCCGATCTTCAGCTTCCGCGAGCGGAGGATTCTTGCGCTGGACCGTCGCGGCTCTTTGCTTGGCGCTTTCGGCCGGCCGGCTTGCGGCCGAGGAAGTGACGCCCTTGCCGGCCGTGTTCAAGGCGAAGAAGGCCTACGACGGCCGGACGATCTGCATCCAAGGGAAGACGACGAGCCTTTTCCAGAAATACTCGCGCCACGGGCACCACTATTTCACCGTCTGGGTGAGCGACGGCGGCGAGAAGATCAAGGTCTTCGGCTGCGGCTTCCCGACGTTCTCGGAAGGCGACGCGATCGAGGCCTGCGGTCGCTATCAGGAGACCAAGACGCGCAGCGGCCGCATCTTCTACGACGAGTTCACCGCCAACGCCATCCTCAAGGGCGCCGCGATGCACGCCGGGAAGGTGACGCTCACTCCGGCCGGCCTGCAGGCCGGCCCGGGCGCCCCGCCGGCCGCGTCGGGGTTCGCCAAGCCCGGCTCCGATTGGTCCGTCTACAAGGGCGACAAGGAAGTGCTGCGGCTCAAGAACGCTCCCGGGCCGATCATCAGCACCGCCCTGCTGGCCCCGGGCGCGGAGCCGGTTCGCCACCCGTTCGTGACCGCCGCGGCGCTCGACGCGGCGGAGGAATATGACTTTCAGGTCATCCTGAAGCGTTCCAGGAATTTCGACGATTTCGTCGCCAACCTCAGGAAGGCCGGCTACGAGGTCCTTCCCTCGAGCAGCGGGCTCTGAGCGCCGGGACGGACGATCGCCGCCGCCCGGAGCCGCGGACGGCGTGACTGAATCGGTATTCACAAACCCCGAAAAACCTGCGATACTTGCGTCCATGAACAGACTCGCCTTCCTCGTCGTCGCCTCGGCCGTCATCTCCGCCGCGCCCGCCGGCGCGCTGGAATGGACCGCGCTGGGCCCGCGCGCGATGGGCATGGGAGGGGCCGGCGTGGCCGCGGTTCAGGGTCCGCTCGCCTCCTACTGGAACCCCGCCGCGCTGGGCCGCGAGACCGAGAACGCCTACGGCCTCCAGATCCCCTTCGGCGTGCACGCCGCGCTCACCGGCACCGTCATCGAGGGCGCCAAGAACCTCAAGGTCCTCATGAAGAACTACAGCGCGTCGAACCTCCCGGCGCAGGCCTCGATCGACGACGCGCTCAACAAGCTCAACGACCCGAACGACGGCCTGCGCATCGACGCAGGCGCGGGCGCGGACTTCAAAGTCGGCCAGGTCGCCCTCTTCGCCAACGGGTTCTTCGACATGGGCGCGTTCCCGGTCGTCGACCTGAATCACAAATCACAGTTGGATATCGTCAATGGGACGAACCAGTCGAAGCTCATCGTCAAGGGCGCGCGTCTGCTCGAGTTCGGCGCGGGCTGGGGCCACGAGCTTCCGTTCGTGCCGGGAGTGTTCCTCGGCGGGAACCTCAAGCTGATGCAGGCCCAGGTCGGCTACGCGGACTACCTCGTCTTGCAGAACAACAACGACCAGTCGAACATCCTCTCGACGCTGAAGTACGGCGCCAAGACGAGCGCCAACTTCGGAGTCGACTTGGGCGCTCTATGGGACGTGCAGGGCACCTTCGAGGGAGCATGGTGGCAGCCGCGGGTCGGCTTGGTCGGGCGCAACCTCAACAACCCCAAATTCTCCCAGCCCAACGCGGCGACCGCCGCGGGCGTGACGGGCAGGTACGCGCTGAACCCGCAGGTCCGCCTCGGCGGCGCGCTCAGCCCCCTGAGCTGGTGGCACTTCGTCTCCGACGTGGACCTCACGGAAAACCGCACCACCCTCGACAGCGTGAAGAGCCGGCAGTTCGGCGCGGGCACCGAGGTCGACGTGTTCAACCGGAGCTGGATCAACATCCCTCTGCGCTTCGGCGTCGCGCGCAACCTGGCGAACACCAACGCGGGCACGATGCTGACCGGCGGCGCGGGGCTCAACTTCCTGCACTTCATGCTCGACGCCTCCGCGCAGTACAGCCCGAAGAGGATCCAGACCCAGTCGCAGGGCGGGAACACGAAGCTTCCCCGCGAGTGCGCCGCGAGCCTCCAGCTCAGCCTCCTGTTCGGCGGCTCGAGCGAACGCGGAGGCCGCGCAGCCCGCGAGCCCAAGCCCCTCCCGACCCTGCAGGCCGATCCGTTCCACCCGGCCCCATCGGACGAACTCGCTCCGGGCCAGGCCGAGAAGGTCAGGGAGAACGCCGGGAAGGCGCAGCAGGAGCTGGAGAAGGAAGAGTCGAAGCACTAGCCGCGATAAGCGGGGCGGCGGCGGCCCGCACCAGCCGGTGGGTGAATATCCGCTGGTGCGTGGGCGAGGTCTGGATCAGGCACGGCTTGGACCGCGGCACTCGTTTCCAGACATAGGCAAGGGCGGCCATACTACTTCGTACGAATGACCGGCGGAAAAGTTCCCTTGCCCGCCGATGGAAAAAGGAAAGCCCCCGGCGCGTCGCGCCGGGGGCTCCTTACTGACGCCGGGGGCGCTACAGGACGCTGCCGGCGGGGATGACGGCGTCTTTCGGGATGACGACGATGCCGTCGCGGATGCAGTAGTTCTCCGAATCGAACGCGGCCGGCTTGTTGTCCGGGGTGATGACCGCGCCGGCGCCGATGCGGGCGTTCTTGTCGATGATGGCGCGGCGGATGCGGCAGCCGGGGCCGATGCCGATGGGCGGGAGGCCCTCGGCCGCGTGCCGGGCGATGGAGCCGGCGCTCTCGTAGGCGTCGGCCCCCAGCATGACGGTGTCGCGGATGTCGCAGCCGGGGGCGATGATGCTGCGCACGCCCACGACGCAGCGCTCCAGGCGCGAGTCGTCCACGATGCAGCCGTCGGAGATGAGGGTCCGCTGGAACCGGCCCCCGTTGAGCTTCGAGGCGGGCAGCGCGCGGGCGTGGGTGTAGATGGGGGAGCGGGTGTCGAAGAAATTGAAGCGGGGCAGGACGTCGGTCAGGGCCAGGTTGGCGTCGAAGAAGCTCTTGATCGTCCCGATGTCCTCCCAATAGCCCTTGTACGGATAGGCCAGGACCCGGCAGTCCTTGATCACGCGCGGGAGGATGTCGTGCCCGAAGTCGGGGAAGTCGTTGTGGAGCGACTCCATGAGCCTCTCGCGGTTGAAGATGTAGATGCCCATGGACGCGAGGTAGGCGGGGGCTTTCGCGCCGAGGCCGAGCGTCGCGAGCGCCGCCTCCGGGACCTCGAGCCCGTCCAGCTCGGCCGCGGACTGCGGCTTCTCGAAGAAGCGGACGATCCTCTTCTCGGCGTCGACCTGCAGGATGCCAAGGCGGCCGGTCTCCTCGGGCCCGACCGGCATCGCGGCGATGGTGATGTCGGCGCCCGTCTCGACGTGCTGGCGCAGCATCGCCTCGAAATCGATGCGGTAGAGCTGGTCTCCGGAGAGGATGAGGACGTAGGGGAAGCCTTCCTCCGTGATGTAGCGCAGGTTCTGGCGCACCGCGTCCGCCGTGCCCTGATACCATTGCTCGCTGCTCGGGGTCTGCTGGGCGGCGAGGATCTCCACGTACCCCTTGGAGAAATTGTCGAAGCGGTAGGTCAGCTTGATGTGCTTGTGCAGCGAGGCCGAGTTGAACTGGGTCAGGACGTAGATATGCCGGATGCCCGAATTGAGGCAGTTGGAAATCGGGATGTCGACGAGCCGGTACTTTCCGCCGAACGGCACGGCGGGCTTGGAGCGCATCTTGGTCAGCGGGTAAAGGCGCTTGCCGGCCCCGCCGCCCATGATGACCGCGACGGTCGATTTCTCGGGCTCGAGGAGATCCTCACGGTTCGGGGCGCTCATGGGATCACGCTCCAAGCAGGTGGAAGAAGCCGTTGATCAGCCAGAGCGCGAAGGCGAACTCGAGGGCGCTGATCATGCCGTTGACGTGGAAGCCGGGGACGAAGTGCGCCACCAGCAGGACGCAGCCGCCGATGACGACGAAGGTGAACAGGCCCAGCGTCAGCAGGTTTATCGGCAAAGTCAGGATGAATAAGATGGGGCGCAGGAACCCGTTGACGATGCCGAGCGCCACCGCGGCGACCAGCGCCGTGCCGAAGGAATCGACCGAGACGCCGGGAAGCACGCGGGCGGCGGCGAACACCGCGATGGCGCTCAACAGCACGTGGAGCAAGACCTTCATCGGACCTCCCGTCGGAACGCGAATCTAACGCCGGGATTATAACTTAAGTACAATCCTCGCCATGCGAATCTCGCGATTGATTCCCCTATTGGCTTTCGCCGCCGTCGCCGCCGGGCCCGCCGCGCCGCCGTTTCCGAAGCAGAGGCTGATCGAGACCAAGCTCGACAACGGCCTGCGCGTCGTCCTGGCCCCCGACGCCAGCGCGCCGGTCTTCGGCATCGCGGTCACCTATGACGTCGGCTCGCGCAACGAGCGCCCCGGCCGCACCGGCTTCGCCCACCTGTTCGAGCACATGATGTTCCAGGGCTCCGAGAACGTGGGCAAGGGCGAGCACTTCATCCAGGTGCTCAACAACGGCGGCGGGATGAACGGCACGACCAACGAGGACCGCACCAACTATTTCGAGACCCTGCCGAAGAACCAGCTCGATCTGGCGCTGTTCCTCGAAGCCGACCGCATGCGCGCCCTGGCGGTGAACCAGGCGAACTTCGACAACCAGCGCAAGACCGTGCAGGAGGAGCGCCGCCTCGGCATCGACAACCAGCCCTACGGCAAGTCCATGCTGGAGGTCGACAACCTCTCCTACGACAACTTCGCCTACAAGCATTCGGTGATCGGCTCGATGAGCGACCTGGACCGCGCGAGCGTGCAGGACGCGAAGGACTTCTTCACGGCCTACTACTCGCCCTCGAACGCCATCCTCGTCCTCGCCGGCGACATCGAGCCGGAAGACGCCTTGGCGCGCGTCAAGAAGTATTTCGGCGCGATCGGGCAGCACCCGCGGCCCCCCGCGCCGGACCTGGCGGACGAGGAGCGCATCGGCGAGCGGCGCGAGACGGTCTATGACGCCATGGCCCGGCTCCCGAGGCTGATGATCACCTGGCCGATCGCGCCCGGAAACACGCCCGACAACGACGCCGTGCAGGTGCTCGCCCAGACGCTCGACGGCGGCCGCAGCGCCCGCTTCTACCAGACGCTCGTCAAGGATAAGGAGCTGGCGACCGAGGAGGACGTGGGCCCCGACATGCGCATCGGCCCGAGCCTGCTCTACGTGATGGCCACCCCGCGGCCGGGCGTCGATTCCAAGGCCCTCGAGGCCGCGATCTATAAGAGCTTCGACGACGTGCGGGAGAAGGGGATCACGGCCGGCGAGCTCGGCAAGGCGCGGCGGCAATTGCGCCGCAAGCTCATCGAGCAGAGGCAGACCGCCCTATCGACCGCCATCCAGATCGGCGAGCTGACCGTGCGCTTCGGCGACCCCGAGACCTTCAACCAGCGCTACGAGAAGCTGATGGCCGTCACGCCCGAGCAGGTGCAGGCGGCCGCGCGCAAGTACATCGTCACCGACCACCGTGCGGTGGTGCTCACGCTCCCGAAGGAGAGGAAATCATGAACCGCTCCATCCTCTTGTCGCTCCTGCTTTCCGCGCCCGCCGCGGCTCAGTTGGCTCCGGCGGCCGCCACGTCCGCCAAGGCGGTCCAGCGTCTCGATCGCGCGCCGGTGAGCAAGGAGATCCTCAAGGTGCGCCTTCCTCGCCCGACCTTCGCCACGCTCCCCAACGGCCTCACCGTGATGGTCGTCGAGCAGCACAAGCTCCCGACGGTGCAGATGGCCCTGTGGGTGACCCAGGGCGGCCCCGTCACCGAGCCGGGCCGCCTGCCCGGCCTCGCAAAGTTCACGGCCGACATGCTGCGCGAGGGGACGAAGACGCGCTCGAGCGCTCAGCTCGCGTTGGACGTCGATGAGCTGGGCGCGAGCCTCGAGGCCTCGGCGGCCTGGGGGACCGACCTCTCGATCGTCTCCGCCTCGGGCTTGGTCGAGGACTCCGATCGCCTGCTCGAGCTGATGAGCGACATGGCGACGCACCCGACGTTCTCCGCCGAGGAGCTCGAGAAGTACAAGAAGCGCGAGCTGGCTCAGCTCGAGGAGCTGCGGGCCAACCCGCAGTTCTTGGGCCGCGAGCGCTTCTACGCCGCGCTTTATGGGGAAGCCTCGCCGGCCCGCGTCGCGCCGACGGCCGAGGCCATCAAGAGCGTGACCTCCGAGGACCTGAGGCGGTATCACGCCGATCGCTATCTCCCGGCCAGCTCGATCCTGGGCATCGCGGGCGACATCACGCTGGAGGAGGCTCTGCCGCTCGTCCAGAAGCGCTTCGGCGGCTGGACGGGGAAGAAGGCCGCCGCCCCCGCGCTGCCGGCCATCCCCAAGGCCGGCGGAACGCGCGTCCTGCTGGTGGACCGTCCCGGCTCGGTGCAGACGGAGATCGTCGCCGGAAACTACGCGCTCGCGCGCACCAGCCCCGATTACATCCCGCTCACCGTGGCCAACCGCGTGCTGGGCGGCGGGCCGAGCGCGCGGCTGTTCCTGCAGCTGCGCGAGGAGAAGGGCTACACCTACGGCGCCTACTCGAGCTTCAGCGCGGACATCTATCCGGGCGCGTTCTCGGCCCGCCTGGCGGTGCGCAACGAGGTGACCGAGCCGGCCATGAAGGACCTGCTCGCCGAGCTCAAGAAGCTCCGCGACGAGAAGGTCCCGGCCGACGAGCTCGACGATTCTCGCCGTTCCATCGTGGCCAAGTTCGCGCTGTCGTTGGAGTCTCCGGGCACCCTGCTGAACCTCTGGATGAGCGCGCGCTATTACGGCTTGCCCCAGGATTACTGGGACCGCTATACGGAAGAGGTAGCGCTCACGAGCCCGGACAAGGTCCAGGATGCCGCCAGGAAGTACGTGGACACCGACCACCTGCAGATCGTCTGCGTGGGCGACGCGAAGAAGATACGGCCGCTGCTCGCGCAGTTCGGCCCCGTCGAGGTCTACGACGTCGACGGCAAGCGCGTCGAGCCGGCGAAGTAGCCCGCCTGCTCAGTCGAGGGTCGCCGGGTAGCCGCCGCTCGCCACGTCGGTGCCGCCGGTCTGGACCGGCACGCCGCCGCCGGCGTTGACGGTCGGCGGATCGACCTTCGTCACGTTCCTCGGAGTGGTCGCGGCGTTCTTCGCCGCGTCCGCGGTCGGGCTCGGAGTTCCGTTCATGCCCGGGAGACCGCTGAGCGGCATTCCGCCGCTGTTGTCGCTGCTGCCGCTGCTGTTATTGTTGGCGTTGGCGTTCGTGTTGTTCGCGTTCGAGCCCTGGCCGCCTAGGTCCTGCTTGATCTGGCCGCCCTTGTCGTTGATGCCGTCCACCGCCTTCTTGTTCGCCTCCTCGGAATCCTTGGCGGTCTTCGTCACGTCGAGCGCCGACTGGGCGTTGAAGAAGGCGAGCATGCCGCCGCTGCCCACGAAGATGAGGCCCTGCATCATCTGCTGGTACATGCCGATGATAAGGCCGCCCAGCGCGGCCGCGGCGGCCGCGGCGGCCGCCGCGAGCCAGTACATGTTCGCGGCGGCCATGTACGCCGCGACCTGGGCCGGGCCGGGCGGCATGGCCTTCGCGGCGTCTTTCTTCGAACCCGCCATCTTCGAGAGCAGCATCGCGATCAGGAGCGCGCCGATCGCCGCGTACATCGCCCACTGGTAGGGGGCGGTGTTCTTGGTGTCGCCGGTCGCCGGCGGGGCCGGCGTGGGGATGTCCTTTTGGTCCATCACGCTGTTCGGGGAGACGCGGCTGTTGTCGTTGGGGATGCCGCCGAAGCTGATCGGCGCGCTCGGGGAGCCCTGGATGGGGGCGCCCGCGCCGTCGAAGGTGAGGCCCGCGCCCTGCATCGAGGGGGCGCGGCTCGCCTTTTGCGCGAGCCCGTCCCGGACCGCCGCGCGCAGGGCGTCGGCGGTGCGCGGCCCGTGCAGGAGGAAGCCCGATCGGCGGCCGCCGGTGACCGCGGTCAAGTGCCGGCCGAACGGCGTAAGTCCCATGACCTTCTGGGGGCTGTTGAGCGCGTCGCGGTAGGGCAGTTCACCGCCTCGCGTCGCCGGGCCTACGCTGCCGAGCGCGACGAGGGGGCTGTTCCCGATGCCCTGCATCTTGGTGATCGTCGCATGCGCGGCGCTGTTGGCCGCGGCGGACGGCGGCCTCGTCACCGGGGCCGCCGCGTAGGACGGCGCATCGGCTCCGGACTCCGCGGCTTTGGCGGCGGGCGGCTTGGCGCCCGCGGCCTCATTGATCCGGTCCCGCAGCCACGGGTCGTTCTTGATCGCCTGATTGATGTAGTCGAGCGATGCCGAGGCCTCCGAAGCCTGCGCCAGCGCGTCGGCCGGCGGCGCGGCCGGTTTCGGGGGCATGGCGAAGACTCCCCACTGGCCGAGGTGGTCGAAGTTGGCCGCCGGGCGGGCGATCGAGGTGAGCCAGCCGACGCAGGCCGTGCCCATCATGATCGCCGTCACGCTGGCGATGCCAAGGGCCGCGATGCCGTAGTTGGTGGCGAGCATGCCGCCCAGGAAGCCGCCGCCGTTGAGGGCGCCGCCCATGGCGACGCGAGCGCCGGTGAAGATCGCTCGTCCCGTGCTGGCGGGCACGGAGGGGCCGAACCCCAGTTTGCCGGCGCAGCGGTCGAACCAAGCGCCGAAGCCTTTTGGCCTGCGCTCCTTCTCTTTCTCCCGTTTGGGGAAGACCACGTATTCTTCGGTCAAAGCGGTCATGGCGCCCCTCCTCCTAATATAGTGGTAACAGGGATGGCTCACCCCTTACTACTGATGATTTTTTCAGGAGAATAATGGCGGTAATACAAGGATAATTGTGGTAGGCGCCGTTCGGGCTGTATGAGGAAGAATTAGCGCCGGGTCGTGAGGAACGCCGCCAAGAGCAGCAAGGCCGCTAGAAGCGGCGCGGCGACGGAGGTGCTCGCGGCGCCGGTCACGAGCGCGGCCGCCGCCGCTTTCGACCNNNATCGCGCCGGCGGCGGAAAGGACGGCGCCGCCGCGGGTCAGCAGCTTCGCGAACGAGCCCGCCGCGGGCTGCGGCGCCTGAGCCGGGCTCGCCGTCGCGCCCGAAGTCTCGAGCAGCCGACGGATCTCCGAAACGGTGATCGCCCGCGCCCGCACGGGCAGGCCCTCGACGGCCGGCATCGGCCTTTGCGCCGCGGCCCGCGCGGGGTCGTCGTGGTAGGCGATGAGCTCCCACACACCGTTGGCGCGCTTGCGCGCACTGACGAGCGCGGCGCCGGTGGCGGCCTTGATGGACGCGCCGTAGATCCGTTCCACCGCAAGCGCGTGGGTGAAGGCGTTGAGCTCGGCCTGGAGCCGCTTGTTCTCCCGCAGGCCGGCCAGCGCCTCTTTCACGTTGAACAACAGCAAGCCCAGACCGACGACCGCCAGGCCGATCATCGCGATCGGGCCCGCGAAGGCGGCGAGGGTCTCGGCGTGAGCGGCCGCCGCCGGCGCCGGTATCGCCGCGGCGGCCGCGGCCGACGCGAACGTGCCGGACCTGAGCAGGCGCCACGCCGGCGAGGCGGGCGTGCCCGGGTCATCGACGGCGGGGGCTTCGGCCTGTCCGGCGCCGCCGCGCCACGCCGCTCGCGCGTCGTAGATCTTGTCGAACTCTTGCGGGGCGTCGGCCGCCGCTCGTCCGCCTCCCGTCCAATCGCTCGCGGCGGCGCCCAAGCGGCGCAGCGCGGCCAATTCCCGCGGGCCCCGGGGAGCCCGCTCGCTGTCGGGGGTGGGCGGGCGGAAGAACTGATTCAGATTCGCGGGCGTGCTGCGCGCCGTCGCCAGCGGACGGCCCACGGGCAGCTGCAGGGCCGTCGAGGCCACAGACGCCGCCGCGCTCGCGCGCGCGCCTGCGGGCGTGTCCGCGGCGGGAGCGATGTTGTTGATGGGGAGGATGCCCACGGGCAAAGCGATGTTCACCTTGCCCTGTTCCGGCGTCACCGGGGGCGCGAGCCGGATGACCTGGGGCAGGACCGTCGGATTGATGAGCGAGGGGCCCGGCGTCGTGACGGGCGACAGCGGCTGGGCGCCGAGGTTGGGCAGCGGCGAGACGGCGCCGGCCGCCCCGGCGGCGCCGATGCCCGGGACGACAGGCGCGATCACCGGCGCTCCCACCGTTTGGGCGAACGCCGCGCGCGCACACAGTGCGGCGGCAAAAATGGCTGAGAACGCCAAGCCGAACCGTCGGCCGGTCATGGCAAAATTATGCCACAGCGGCCTGGATTAAGCGTGAGCCTTTGGGGCCCGAGCAGAACAGACTTTGGGCCCATAATGTTCAGGCACCTAGTCTAAGCCGCTTCAATCGCGGGTAGCGCAGGCGCAGTATCCAGAAACAGCTGAAGGCGAGGCGCGCCAGCGAGAACTTCGACGCCCCGGCCTTGCGGCCGACGAGGTCGACGGGCGTCTCGACGATGTTGAGCCCGGCGCGCGAGGCGCGATACAGGACCTCGAGAACGAGGGAGGGCCCGACGGATTCGAGCGTCGCGGGATCGATCGTCTCGAGCGCCTTGCGCGTGTAGGCGCGAAAGCCCGAGTTCGCGTCCTCGACGGGCAGGCGCAGCAGCCGCCGCGCGTAGAGAGCGGCCTGGCGGTCGAGCCACCGCCGCGCCACGGTCCGCTCGTCGGCTCCTCCCCGCACCCGCCGCGAACCGATCGCCATGTCGGCGTCCTGGATCGCGTTCAGCAGCCGCGGCACATCCTGCGGCTGGTGCGAGAAGTCCGCGTCCATCTCCACGACGCGCTCGATGGCGGGGTCGTGCAGGGCGTAAAGGAAGCCGTCTTTGCCGGCAAGGCCGCGGCCCCGGGGGCCGGAGCGTTCGATGAGGCGCAGGCCGGGCCAGCGCGCGCGCAGGCGGCGGGCGAGCGCCGCGGTGCCGTCGGGGCTCTGGTCGTCGATGACGAGGACCTGGAGCCCGTCCACGCGCAGCGCGTACAGCGCCTCGACCAACCGCTCGAGGTTGGCCGCCTCGTCGTAGGTCGCCATGACGACCAGGACTCGCGCCGGCGGGATCCTCTCGTCAGCCACGGGGCGAGGGATCCTTGACGGTCAGGGCAGCCATGCGCGCAAGCGAAGCTCGGCGATGCCGATGAGCAGGAAGCCCGTCACGAAGGTGACGGCGAGCCCGATCAACCAGCTGTCGGGCATGAACCTCAGATGGACCGTCCATGCCCGGGGGGCCGGCGCGATCGCCGGGAACAGCCCGTCGCGGAGGATGACGCTGCGCTCGCCGCCCGAGCCGAAGGCGCGCCAGCCGGGATACATCGCCTGGTGCAGGACGAGCGGCGCGCCGGCCGGCATGCGCGCGACCAGGTGCTCCGCCTTCGGCTCGGCGAACGACTCGGCGCCGGCGGCCAGGGGCTTCGCCTCGGGGTTCTCGTAGATATAGGTCGCGCCTCGCTGGAGGGCGGCGGCGCGGCCGGGCTCCGGCGAGGTGGCGACGTAATAGCGCACGCCGAGCTTCGCCATCTCGGGCGAGCGCCATTTCCGGATGTAGGTGCGGCTGCCGTCCGCCGCCGGGCCGCCCTCGCTCTTGGCGGTGTAGAGGGCGATGCGGGACGGATAGAAGGCCTCGTAGCCGGTGGCGTTGCGCACGCGATACAGCATCGTCTTGTTCGGCGCCATGATATCCGGAGAGGTCGCCACGCGCGGGCCGCCGCGCAGCAAGCGGACGATCTCGGGCTGCGGCGCCAGGAACTCGCCGGGCGACTGGGCGTAGATCCAGACGGCGGCGAGCGGGCACAGGTCGGCGAGCGTGACGGCCAGGAGCAGCGCTTTCAGCCGCGGGCCGCGCGGGGCGACGACGCGCGCGTAGGCGAGGGCGGCGGCGAGCCAAAGGCCCCATAGGATCAGGAAGGAGAAGCGCGCCGGGACTCGCAAGAAGTCCAAGCCGAGGGCGCCTTCGAGCCTCGGATAAAGCGGGTTGTGCTCGCCCAGCGCCAGCGCCAGGCCGGCCGCGAGCAGGAGCCACACGCCGGCGGCCGCCCGCGAGCGCCCGAGCGCGAGGCCGGCGAGCGCGAGCACGAGCGGCGCCAGCCCGATGTACAGCCCGAGCATCTCGAAGAACTCCGACGGAAGCAGCCCGAAGCCCCGCTGGAAAGGGTCGCCGAAGGCGTGGGGCGAGAGGAGCGTCAGCAGATACGCCGGCTTGAGCGAGTAGCCCAGGCTGAACGCCGGGCTCCAGACCGCCCGGATCGAGTTGTGCAGGTACTCGAGCGTCGGCGCCACCTGGGCCGCCGCCAAGAACAGCCCCAGCATGGCGAGGGGGATGAGCGACAACGCCCAGCGGGGCCTGACGGGAAACGCCCATAAGAACAAACCGCAGGCGTTGATGAGCGCGAACTGCGGGTGCCCCGATAGCACCTGGAGCGCGAAGGCGACGGAGAAGAGAAGGGCGTGGCGGCTCAACGCCGCGAGCCATATCCACGGCACCCAGGCCAAAGCCGACAGGTGCGTCGGGACCCCTTGGCTGATCCGGTAGATCAAGAACGGCGAGAGCGCGTAGGCCGCGGCCAGCGTCGCCGCTCCGCCGCGCTCCAGCCGCCACGTCCGCAAGAGCAGGTAGGCTCCGAACGCCGCCCAGCAGACGTGCAGGAACGCGTCGAGGCTGAACGACCACGACAGCGGCAGGAAATATTGGAGCTGCGAGAAGGGGTAGAGCAGGAGCGCCTGGGGGTTCGCGGCCAGCGGCACGCCGGCGAAGATATAGGGATTCCACAGCGGGGCTTCGCCTTGCTGCAGGCGCGAGACGACGAGGTGGCGCAGGGGATAGTGATACAGGTACAGGTCGCCGAAGTTGCCGGGCGCCAGCCACGGCCGGGCGATCAGCGGCGAAAAGATCGCCGCGATGATCAGCAGGAGCGATCCCAATAGAACGCCGTCGCGTTTCGTCACTGTTATGGGCGGGGGGTGAGGGTTATGCTCGATTATATATACTCTTGCTCACGGCGAAGAGCCGATTTAGGAGAACACGATGAATCTATTGCTGATGGCCGCCGCGGCCTTTCTCGCGCTCGGCGCCCGCGCCGACGAGGGCATGTGGACGCTCGACAACCTGCCGGTGAAGCAGCTCGAGGAGCGGTACGGCTTCAAGCCCACGGCCGACTGGGTCGAGCACGTGCGCCTGGCGTCGGTGCGGTTCAACGACGGCGGCTCCGGCGGCTTCGTCTCGCCCAACGGCCTGGTGATCACCAACCACCACGTGGCCTTGGGCCAGCTGCAGAAGGTCTCGACGCGGGAGAAGGATTTCGTCAAAGACGGCTTCTACGCGCGCGACGCCTCCGAGGAGATGAAATGCCCGGACTTGGAGCTGAACGTCCTCCAGTCCATCGAGAACGTGACCGAGCGTGTGGTCAAGGCGGTGGACCAAGCCAAGCCGGAGAGCGTGCAGAACGAGCAGCGCAAGGGCGAGATGTCCCGCATCGAGAAGGAGTCCACCGACAAGACCGGCCTGCGCTCCGACGTCGTCGAGCTGTACCAGGGCGGCGAGTACTGGCTGTACCGCTATAAGAAATACACGGACATCCGCCTCGTGATGGCGCCGGAGCAGCAGACCGCCTTCTACGGCGGCGACCCCGACAACTTCACCTACCCGCGCTTCGACATCGACATGGCCTTCTTCCGCGTCTATGAGAACGGCAAGCCGGTGCGGCCCACCCATTACTTCAAGTGGAGCTCCGCCGGCGCCAAGGACGGCGAGCTCACCTTCGTGTCCGGCCACCCCGGCAAGACCGATCGCCTCGACACGGCCGCCCAGCTCGAGTTCCAGCGGGACGAGTCCATGCCCTTCATGCTGAGGATGTACTCCGGGCGCGTCAAAGCGCTGAAGGCGTACGCGGCGAAGAGCCCCGAGCAGGAGCGCCGGGCCAAGGACCGCGTCTTCAGCTTCGAGAACGCGGTCAAGGCGTTCACCGGCGAGATCGAGGGCCTGCGCGACGCGAAGCTCATGGCGAAGAAGGCGGAGGAGGAGAAGGACCTGCGCGACCGTGTGGCGGCCGTCAAGGCGCTGTCCGAGAAGTACGGCGGCGCCTGGGACAGGATCGCCGCGGCGACCGCCCAGTTCAAGACGCGCTACAAGGCCGTCTTCGCCCGCCAGCGGCTGGCGGGGACCAAGCTCCCCGAGCTCGCCAACACGATCGTGCGCTGCGTGGCGGAGGTCAACAAGCCCAACGACAAGCGCTACGAGGAGTTCCGCGACTCGGCGCTCGAGTCGCTGAACCTGCGGCTGTTCTCGCCGGCGCCGATCTTTCCCGACCTGGAAGAGGCCGCGTTCGCCGACGCGCTCGCTTTCGCCCAGCGCGAGGTCGGGCCCGACGATCCCTGGGTGAAGGCGGCGCTCGAGGGCCGCACGCCCGAGGCGGAGGCCGCGGAGCTCATCCGGGGCACCAAGCTCGCGGACGCGCAGGTCCGCAAGGCGCTGGTCCAAGGGGGGGTGAAGGCGGTCGAAGCCTCGACCGACCCGCTGATCGTGTGGGCCCGCAAGCTCGACCCGGATTATCGCGAGCTGCGCAAATGGTTCGAGGACAACATCCAGCCGGTCGAGGCGTTCGACGGGAAGAAGATCGCGGCCGCCCGCTTCGCGGTGTACGGCAAGGGCGCGTATCCGGACGCGACCTTCACCTTGCGCCTGAGCTACGGCAAGGTGGCCGGCTACGAGTCGGGCACGACGCGGGTGCCGTATAAGACGACGTTCTTCGGCCTCTTCGCGCGCGCGGACTCTTTCGACGGCCGGCCGCCCTACAACATCATGCCGCGCGTCTTGGACGCTCGCCCGAAGCTCGACCTTTCCACGCCGCTCGACTTCGTCACCACCAACGACATCGTCGGCGGCAACTCCGGCTCGCCGGTGCTCAACCGCGACGCCGAGTACGTGGGGCTGATCTTCGACGGCAATATCGAGTCGCTCGCCGGGCGCTACCTATACAGCGAGGAGCAGTCGCGCGCGGTCGCCGTGCACTCGCGGGGCATCCTCGAGGCCCTGCGAAAGATCTACGGCATGCAGGCGCTGGCCGACGAGCTGACCGGCCCCGCGGCGCCGCGCTAGCTTCAAGGAGGATAAGGTATGGCATACACGTATCAGGCGCGGGCGGAACTCCGGCCGCGCGAGCTCGACGGCATCAGCGAGAAGCAGATCCAGCAGCACTGGACCCTCTACGAGGGCTACGTCAAGAACGTCAATGAGCTGAACAAGCGCCTTTCGGAGCATATCCAGAAGGGGGACTTCTCGCCGGAGTACGCCGAGCTCAAGCGCCGGTTGGGCTTCGAGTACAACGGGATGATCCTGCACGAGCATTACTTCGCCGCCCTGAAGCCGGGCCAGGCGCCGGCGAACGACGGCTCGCGGCTCGACCGCCTGCTGAAGCAGTCCTTCGGCGGCTTCGAGGAGTGGCGCAAGGAATTCACGGCGATCGGCAAGATGCGCGGCATCGGCTGGGCGATCCTGTACCTCGACCCGGCCCACGAGGCGCTGTCGAACCATTGGGTCACCCTGCACGAGGACGGGCATCCGGCGGGGTTCACGCCGCTCCTCGTCATGGACGTGTGGGAGCACGCCTACATGGTGGATTGGGGCGCGACCGGCCGGCCCGACTACATCACGGCGTTCCTCAAGAACGTCGATTGGCGCAAGGTCGAGCAGAACCTCGAGGCGGCGCTCAAAGCCGTATAGGCCTAAAGAGGAGGCGTTTCTTCGTCGGGACGGACGGCGGCTTTCGCTTGGCCGCCGTCCGTCGCCGTTTCTGGCCGCGCGCGCGGCCGGTGGGGCGGCTAGCCGCCGAACACTTCTTTCCAGCGGGCCTTGAAGGCCATGGGGCGCTTGGTCCTCGCGGGGCGGTCGTTGGGCAGCTTCGCGGTCCGGAAGTCCTCGGCCTTGCCGTCTCTGCGTAGTTCGAAGTGCAGGTGGGGCCCGGTCGCGTTGCCGCTGGTCCCGACGTGGCCGAGGAGACTGCCTTGCCTCACCTTGGCCCCGCGCCGCAGGCCGGAGCCGTAGCGGCTGAGGTGGCCGTAGTAGGTCTCAAGCCCCGCGGCGTGGCGGATCGAGACCAGATAGCCGTCCCCATCGGAGCGGCGAAATCGGTGCCGTGGTGCACGCGCAAGGGCCAGAGCCTTGTCTTGAAGCGCAGCCGCCCGTAGTCCGAGGAGATCGAATGGTAGCGCATGGGGGCGCGCAGGAACGCCCGCCGCAAGGAGCGGCCTTTCGCGTCGAGAAAATCCCCATCGAAGCGCAGGCCGGCCGTGCGCCCATAGCCCGCGCCCTCCAGGCGCCGGCCGATCACGCGCCCCGCGCAGCTGCGCTCGGTCCAGGCCGCGACGAAGGAGTCGCCCTCTTTGGCGTCCGCGGTCAGGTCCAGGCTCCAGCGGAACACGTCGAGGTACGCCTCCACGAGCTCGCGCGGGAGGCCCGCCCTCTCGAGCGACGAGTTCACCGGCCCCCGCACCTTGCCCGAGACGCGCACCAGCTTCTCCGAGACCGGCGGCGCCTCGACGCCTCGCGCGTGGCGCCCGACGATCACCGCGCGCCGGCCGCGGAACGCGGCGACGTAGTGGAAATCGCCGGCCGTGGAGGTCACGACCACGAAGGAGCCGGAACTCCCTCCCTTCATGCGGCGCGCCAGCGCCCGCGCCACGCTCTCCGCTTGTTCGGGGGGGCTTCCCGTCTGCTCGAGCGCTTGGCGGACGGCCACGGGCCCGCCCTTGCCGTAGGCGCGCGCCACGCCCGCGTACGGCGCCTCCGCCCGCTCGGCCTCGCGCCGCAGGCAGCGGTGAGCCCACAGGCCGGAGCCGGCCAGGAGGAGCGTCGCGCCGAGGAGGACCCAGACCCGCGCTCCGAAGCGGTGATGCCTATGCGTGGTCATCCGGCGCGCGCAGCCTCGCGGTCAGGGCCTGAGGACGAAGTTCTCGACGCTGTTGGGCTCGCTGCGCCGCACGAACAGGCGGCGCTCGGCCGGTATGCCCACCAGGAGCTGGAAGATGTCGGTGAGGATGGGCCGCGAGGCGTAGTAGCCGTGGCCGAGCCCCCCGATGCCGAGGGCGGGGGCGTCGATCTCGCCGACGTTGATCACGTCGACGCCCGGGATCTGCTCGCAGGCGCCGACGCGCCGGCCGCGGTTCCACACCTCGGAGGCCGCGATGGCGTTATCGTTGTAGGAGCAGTAGAGCGTGATGCGGTTGGCCACCGGCCTGATCTGCGGGATGATGACCGGGATCTCCTTGAGAGGATAGTCCGGGGCGTTGAGGATGAGCTCGCCGATGTACGGCTTGCCGATGAGCGGCGCGGATCTGGCGATGGCCGGCAAAGCCACCTGATGGCCCATCGAGTGCACCAGCACGTGCACGCGCACGTCCAAGGACGCCAAGGCCTTCAGCAGCGCCGCGAGTTGGCCCGCCGAGACCGCCGCGTTCGTCTTGTTCGCCTCGTAGGTGCGGTTGATGATCGCCGCGTCCATGAAATTGGCCGAGCCGGCCGGCCAGGTGTAGACCATGACCGGCCCCTGGAATTTCAGGTCGTAGGCCAGCTGGGCGGTGCGCACGATCGCCTCGCCGAACTTCACGTTGAAGCCGTGCACGAAGAGCAGGACGTCGGCGGGCTTCTTGCTCGCCACCAGCGCCTTGAGGGCCGCTTCGTCCAGCTTCACGTGCGACAGCGTCCGGAAATAGCGGTGCGGGTCGGAGTGCGGCGTTTCCGCGAGCTCGAAGCCGCCCACGCTATGGCGCTTGGGCACGTTGATGCGGCACACGCCGTAGGACGTCTTGCCGGTCGGCTGGGTGCCGAAGGCCGAGTCGCCGCATTCCTCGGGGTCGCCGGTCTCCACGCGGTTGGTGGCGTAGATGACATCCACCGACTGCGTGTCCGAGAACGGCTCGTGCAGCAGGCGGTTGATGCGGTCGACGATCGCGGCCGAGCCGTAGCGGTCCGTCACCGGCGCCGGCGCCGGCGCCGGCGGCGCCGACGCGCAGGCGGCGCAAAGCCCGGCCGCGGCGGCCAGGAGACAGAGGCGGAGGAGGGGGCGGCGGCGCATCGGCTCTTCCTTTTATTTAGCATAAATTCGTAGCCGATTATCCTCTGGACAACATCGGCTTCCGGGGCCATACTTCGAGTACCCCCGGGGTACCGTCCATGCGGACCTCTCCCGAAGCCTTCCTCATCGCCGCTATCGCGACGCTGCCGTTGTTGGGCGCGCCGCGCCTGTGCTCCGCCTGGAGCTATCCGGCGCACAAGACCATCGCGATCATCGCGCAGGGCCGCTTGAACGCCGCCGCCGCCAAGCGGGTGAAGGAGCTTCTGGGCTCGGCGAGCCTGGCCGACATCTCCGCTTGCGCCGACCAGGCGAAGCGCTCCGCGGTCAATTGCGGCGGCGTGCTCGAGCTGCCGATGATGCCGCAGACGAGGCAGTGGCATTACGTCGACGTGATGAACACGATGCGGGCGAGCGAGGCTTCCGTCGAGGACGCCTGCGACGGCAACTGCCTCCTCGTAGCTCTCAGGAAGCAGGTCGCCGTCCTCCGCGACCCCGCGTCGAGCAAACGCAAACAGCAGATGGCTCTCGTGTTCGTCGTCCACCTGATGGGCGACCTGTACCAGCCGCTGCATTGCGCCGAGAAGATGAAGGACGGCGACCCCGACGCCGGCGGCAACGAGAGGGACTTCCCGTCCTTCTCGATGAACCTGCATCACCTGTGGGACTTGATGATCATGACGAACACCGACGGCTACGCCGTCGACTTCGAGCAGTTGGCCGGCCGGCTGAAGGGCGGCTCGGCGGGGACCTTCAGCCTCGACGACCTGAGCCAGGCGGCGGCGGAGACGTTCGCCATCGCCAAGGACAAGATCTACCCGGAGTACGCAAAGCACCGTGGCCATACGCCGCGGGAGGAGTACATCGCCGAGATGCAGCCGATCGCCCACCGCCAGGTGGGCAAGGCGGGCGCGTCGCTGGGCGACCTGCTGAACTTCGCGCTGACGAACCCATCCTCCACCGGCTCGGCCGCCGCCGGGGCCGCGGCGAGCGAAGCGACCCACGCCGGGCTGCGCTCGGTCCAGACCTCCGTTCAGCTCTTCCATCTGCCGACCGGATTGTCGGTGACCTGCCAGGAGTCCCGGTCCCAGGGCCAGAACCGCCTGTCCGCCCGCGTGCTCCTCGCCGACAAGCTCGAGGCGCGCGAGCGCGAGCGTCTGGCTCGCCTGCGCCACGAGGCCGAGAAGGAGAGGCGCCGGCGCCGCGGCCGCTCGAGGGCCAGCAAGGCGCGCATGCTCAAGGAGAAGCATCACCGCGCCGACCTCAAGAAGGCCCGCCGCCGCCCGTCCTCCGACGACTGACCCTCCCTCCCCCTTGTGGGCGACCCAAGCTCTCCCTCCCCCCTTGTGGGCGACCCAAGCTCTCCCTCCCCCCTTGTGGGGGAGGGCTGGGGTGGGGGGGCATCGCAGCGTCATGTCATTGATTTTTCCAGGTTCCCGTGCTATCATCTCTCTGCGGGGTAGAGCAGCCTGGTAGCTCGCAAGGCTCATAACCTTGAGGTCGCTGGTTCAAATCCAGCCCCCGCAACCATTTCCTAAAGTTTCTCGACGAGAGGAGCAATTAACCTGGGCTCAAAAGGCCCGGGTTTTTTGTTGCCCGGATGCCCTCCAAGGTCTCAAGGTTAGTGGAGGATCTAGGAATGGAAAGACCGCTTATGCCGTTCGGGGACTCGCCAGGCGAGTCCCCATTGAGCATGCCTATGAGGCCTTCCGGCTGCGCTGCCGGTCGCAGAATCTTTCGCCGGAGACCTGTGAGTGGTACAAGTATCGCCTCGGCCTTCTCCAGCGCTTCCTCGAATCGAAAGGAGTCACGGACATTCGGGAGGTCACCCCGCACCTGATCCGGCTCCACCTGGACGAGCTGCGTGTCAAAGGTACCTGCTCGGGCACGGTGGCGCGGGACTACGGGGCGCTCAAGTGCCTCTTCCGATTCCTTTCCCGCGAGCGCCTGATCCCGCAGAACCCTATCCAGCTCGTCGAGAAGCCGCGCATGGAGAAGAAGCTCATCCGGCCGCTCACGCTCGACCAAGCGCGGCTCTTGCTCTCGAAGTCCAGCCACAAGACCTTCCTCGGCCAGCGGGTCTGGACCATCGCGGTGCTCATCCTCGACACGGGCCTCCGGCGCGCCGAGGTCATCGGGCTGAAGAAGGACGACATCGACTTCCAGGCCGGGGTCCTCAAGGTCATGGGCAAGGGGGCCAAGGAACGAGAGGTCCCGTTCGG
>JAPLKK010000176.1 GCA_026388115.1 Elusimicrobiota bacterium
CGACGTGGACAGCTACGGCGGGAACTCCGGCTCTCCGGTGTTCAACGCGGACACCGGGCTCATCGAAGGGGTGATGGTGAGGGGACAGGAGGATTTCGAGGATGCAGGCGGGTGCAGGAAGTCGAAGGTGTACCTGCAGGGCGCGGGGGGTGGCGAGCAGGTGACGATGATCTCCGCCCTCCTGTCGGACCTGCCGGGCGCGGCGAAAGAGCGCACGCTGGCCGCCTGGAAGCCGGGGACGGCGCTCGGGGAATTGAAGGCGATGGCGGGGGCGAGCGCGGAGTAGCCGATGGTCACTGCGGTCGCTGGCCTATCGTCCCTGGCAGGACGGACTTCTTCTCCTGAAAATAAACTGTATGGACGCGGATGAGCGCTCCTGTTAGACTATCGGCGCGGGTCCGATCCAGGAGGAGCCTATGAACAGAGCGACAGCTTTCACTTTGGTCTTTGCGGCCTCGCTCTTGGCCAAAGCCGCGCCGGCGAAAGCCGCCGCCGATGACGACTACCTGACGATGTCCCAGGCCTGCAAGCAGACTCTCGATACCTGCGTACAGGCGGCCGGGGGCGTGAAAGGGGTGCATGCCTGCACCGTGCAGTACAGGTCATGCGTGCTGCAAGCGTACTCCACGCACTTCAAGAATGCCGTCGAAGCCGAGGTCGCGCAGGCCGATGCGACCCTCGACGCCGACATCGCGCGGGCCACGGGGACCGTCGCGGGCGATATCACGCAGTTCAAGGAGAACGTCCAAGCCGACTTCCAGGCCTGTAAGGGGACTCTCGACACCTGCATCCAAGCGGCGGGAAAACCCCTCGCGGTGGCTGCCTGCAACGGGAAGTACAGGCGGTGCATGGTGAAAGCCTGCTCCACGGAGACCATCGCGACTCTCGTAAACGGCATCACGCAGGTCATGCAGGGCATCGTCGGCATGATCGAGCAGGCTCTGGCGCCCCTCCAAAACGCTGTCGCGCAGGTCGAGCAGAACGTCCAAGACGATATCGCGCAGTTCAAGCAGAAAGTCGACACCCAGTTCCAGGGCTGCAAGCAGACTCTCGATACCTGCATACAGGCGGCGGGGGACGCGAAAGGGGTGCATGCCTGCACCATGAAGTACCGGCCGTGCGTCTTGAAGGCGTACTCCACGGCGGCCACCCAGACGGTTCAAGCCGGCGCCACGCAGGCCCAGTAGATCCGAAGCCGCTGGGGCACCGACTACTTGCTGGTGGCTGAGTGGCACCGTGTCCCGGTTGTACAGTCCCCCTGCAGCAGGTCGGCGCGAGCTCAAGAAAAGCGAGCGCATGCCATCATAATCCGACTGAAAAAATCCTTGATTGAGTCCGACCGCCGACTCCGCTAAGCTAGGAGTGACGACGGAGGAGTCATGAAAGAGACACTCAAGGTGGCGCTGGGGTTGATGCTGGCGTGTTCGACCAAGATGGCCTGGGCGGCCGAGCCGAAGGCGGAGGGTTGGGCCCCGATGCCGACGACGCCCGCGCCGGTCCCCGGCGCGCCAGCCCTCGCCGACGAGCCCGTCCGGGTCCCCGCCGAGGATGTGAAGCGGCTGGTGGCCTTCGCGAAGAACCAGCCAGGCTGGCAGAAGGAGACGGGGTTGATCGTGAAACACACGATCTTTCCCATAAGAGACGACGGATCGACTTTCGGCATCGTCCTATATCGCACGACCAAAGATCTGTTAGCCATGAAAGACAAGCGCTATGTATTCATCGTCAGGCCGGACGGGACGCTCGCCTCGCCCGTGAGAGTGGTGCATGAATCCAACCACACGTATTCGGATGAGATGATCGCGGCGAGCGACCTCAAGGACATGTTCTTTGAGGAGTTCCGCTTCTGGACGAACTTTGCCACCGACAATAGAAGCCCGCAATAACCCGAGAGGGCGCGACGCCGTTCCCTGCGCAAGGAGGGGCGGCTGTTCGACGCGCGGGGCGTCGGTCCCCCGGAAAGTTTTGTAGAATCAACGTTGTCGGGTGGTTAGCTCAGCGGTAGAGCACTGTCCTCACACGACAGGGGTCATAGGTTCAAATCCTATACCACCCACCACTTTCGAAAGCCTAAGCCGCGGCGATCGCCGCGGCTTTCGTACAACAATGACGCGATGATGAAGACGGCGCGGGCGCCGCTTTGGTCGCTCCCCTTGCGGGCGCTTCTGTTTTTCATCGGCTTGGCCGTCGCGGCCCTGCCGCGGGGCCTCGAGCTCCGCCTGGGCAGGGCGTTCGGCCGGGCTTGCGTCTGGCTTGGGCTGTTCAAACAGCGCACCGTGCGAGAGAACATCGCGCGCGCCCTTCCCGAGTTGAGCGCTGACGACCAGCGCCGCTTGCTCCGGGCCAACTACGAGCATTACGGCATCCTCTTCTTCGAGTTCGCGCACTTCTTCTGCCCGCTCCCTGGGCACTGGCGCCGCTATGCGGCGCGCGTGTCGTGCCTCGAGAACAAGGAGACCTGGGACGAGGCCGTCGCCCGGGGAAAGGGTGCGCTCTTCTTCTCGGCGCATCTCGGCTTCTGGGAGATGTCGGCCGCGGCCGCGGGCCTCGCCGGCTTGGCGCCGACGATCGTGACGACGGTGCTCAAGCCCGTCTGGCTCCATGATCAGATCACCGCGTGCCGGGCATCGACCGGGGTCTCCGCCGCCTTCCATCCCGGCTCGATGCCGGCGGTGATGCGCGCCCTGCGCAAAGGCGGGTCGGTGGCGTTCATGAACGACCAGTACGCGCCGGCGTCACGGTGGTGCGGATCGAGCCTCCCCTCGCAGAGAGCAAGCTGTCCGGCGAAGGCGAGGAGGGGACCCAGGCCATCGCCGCGCACGTCGAGTCGTGGGTGCGCCGCTATCCGGACCAGTGGCTGTGGATGCACCGCCGCTTCAAGAACATCAGCCCGCGGACGGTCGATCCGGCCTAGCCCTTCCCGCGGAGCGCGAGCCGTCAGAGGTCCACTCCGGCCGCCGCGTCGGGCTTGAGCTTGAGGCGTGCGCGCAGATACAGCCGCCAATCCGCCTCGGAGCCGTTGAAGGCGTCGAGATCGACGGGGCCTTGCACGCCGGCGACGCGCGCGTGGCCGGCGAACTGCCAAAGCCGCCACGCTCCGCCGAAGGAGCTCTCGGGGCCGAAGACCACGCTGCGGACCCACAACTCCAGCTCGGGCGGGAGCGCGTCGTGGTACGACTGCCAGAAGCTCTCGGTCACGTAGACGATCGGCGCGGCGCCCAGCTGGCTCTTCACGAGCAGGGAGAAGGCGTCGAGCTCGCAGCTGAAGTAGTGATAGGCGCCCGGCGCGAGCCCGGCCTGCTGGGCGCCGCGCCAGTTCTCCTCGAAGCGAGGGTCTTTCATGTCGGCGCCCTCGGACGCCTTCATATAGGCGAAGACCATGCCCTCTCGCCCGACGGCGCTCCAGTCGATGGCGCCCTGGTGATGGGAGACGTCGATGCCGCGCACCGGATAACGCGCCGAGTCGGGATACTGCAGCCGCACGAAGCCGGATTGGAGGAGGTATGCCAGCGCCAGCCCCGCCGCTCCCGCCGCTTTCGGTATGAATCTGTAGAGTGTCACGTCCGCGTTCCCTCGTAATGAATACGAGCGAGGAGGCGGAATTATTTCCGACGGAGAGGGAGGAGCGGCGGGATTATTTCGCGATCAAGAGGGTGACGATGCCGTTGCCGGCCTGCGAGATCTGGGAGACGGTCATCTGCGCGCCGGCGGAGGAGAGGAAGCCCTTCATGACCTCGCCGGTGTGGCCGACGAAGAACTTGCCGTTGCTGTAGCCCTCGGCGAAGAAGTAATGGCGGGGCGTCCCGATGATGACCGGCTTGCCCGCCTGGAGCGTCGCGATCATCTTCTGCTCGGCCGAGCTCAGGCTGTTGATCCAGACGACGTCCACTTGGATCCCGATGTACGCCAGCATCTTCTGCTCGGCGACCGAGCCGTGCATCCCCACGTTCTGGTCCCAAAGCCCATGCGCCACGGCGACGTTCCTGATCTCGCCGACCTTGTTCAGGTCGGGGTTGTTCGAGAGGAAGCGTGCCAGCGCTTCGGCGGCGATCAGGCCGCAGGCCGACCAGCGTTCGGCGGTGGTGAGGCCCGGAGCCGCGCTCCCCTGGTTGCGCACCCATTCGAAGGTGGAGCCGATGAGCGAGCCGCCGGTCGCCTTGCCGGTGGACGTCGTCTGCTGGGAAGCCGCTTGGATGCCGCTCAGAGACTGCAGCGGAACCAACCGCCCCGAGCCGTAGCTGCCGTTGGAGCCGCCGCTCGAGCCCCCGGTGGCGCCTTCCGCCGAGTCCTGACTCGTTGCGGCGGACACCGGCTGCGGGACCTGGGGGACCTCACCGGCTACCTCGGAACCGGAGAAGTACTGAATGCCCACCCCGCCGCTGATCATCGCTGCGGGGGTGTCCAGGTTGGCGGCGCCCGCGTACTGCGGAACCGCATAGCTCTGGGCCAGCGCGGAGGCGGAGAGGACGGCGGCGACGGCCAAACCGGTGAGCATATGAGGAGTATAGGCCCCATCGAGCCTTCCGGCATAGGAAAGCTGGATTCAGGAAGAAAAGTCTTTAATTTGAAGCGGAAGTTGAAAGATTGAGGCCTGCTGAAGCTCGCTTGAAGCTGCCGATGGGGCGGAAGGTGATCGCGGTGTAAAGATCACTCGGCTGGGCCGGCGGACGCCGGCTCAGCTTCGGCGGCCTCGACCTGGGGCTCGACGGCCCCACGGACGACGATGCGCGCCTCATCCAGGGTCCGGCCGCGCGAGTCGGCGAGGCGGAGGACGTGATGGCCCGGCTTCGGGGCCCAAGAGGGCGCCTCGGCCACGCCGCCGATGTCCGCGCCGTCCACCAGCCAGCGCGCATCGGGCGCCGCGTCCTGGGCTTCGAGCAGCACGGCCTGCTGCGCGGCCGGGATGTCCGGGTCCACGGCCAGGATCGCGCCGTCGGGCGGATAGCGGATGCGTGCGACGGGAGCGTGCGGCGCGGAAGCGGGCGCAGCGGCGTCGGGGAGGCTGTGGCGGCCATGCGCAAGGGCGGCCAGCGAGACCGGCGCGCGCGGGGCGCGGCTCGGGAGACCGTCGTGCAAGAAGCGCATCACGGCGTTCCAGGCGGGCGCGGCCCCGCTCAGGCCGCTGACCCGCCACATCGGCTCGCCGCCGTGGTTGCCGACCCAGACACCGACGGTGTAGCGCTCCGAGAAGCCCAGGCACCAGTTGTCGCGCATGTCCTTGCTGGTCCCCGTCTTCACCGCGGTCCAGAAGGGAGTGGCCAGCACGCTCTCGAGGCCGAAGGTCGGCTCGCGGTCCTCGCGGTCGGCGAGGATCTCGGCGACGAGATAGGCCGCCTCGCGCGAGACCACTCTTCGCGCGGGCCCACCCGCCTCGCCCGGCGTCAAATGGAGAGGCGTCCACACGCCGCCGTTGGCCAGGGCGCGATAGGCGCTGACGAGGTCCCACAGCGACACGTCCGCCGAGCCGAGCGCCAGGGAAGGCCCGTAGAACTCCGGCTCGCGCAGCCCCGTGATGCCAGCCGACTCGAGCGTCTGCACGAATCCCGGGATGCCCACGAACATCGCGAGCCGGACGGCGGGCACGTTGATCGAGGAGGCCAGCGCGACGCGCGCGGGCACGGGCCCGCGGAAGCGATGGTCGTAGTTCTCCGGCCGGAACAGCCCCCGTACCTCGGCCACCTCGAGCGGGCTGTCGTCCAAGAGCGTCTCCGGCGTGATGAGGCGGCGGTCGAAGGCGCGGGCGTAGAGCAGAGGCTTGAGCGTCGAGCCCGCCTGGCGCAGCGCGCGGATGCCGTCGACGTGCTCGAGCGCCGGCCCGTCGTCTTGATGGCCGACGTAGGCCAGCACCTGGCCGCTGCGGTTGTCGACGACGAGGAGCGCGCCGTCGTTGGCGTTGAGGCCCTTGAGGTCCAGGACCTGCTCGCGCAGGGCTTCGCGGGCGAACCGCTGAAGGCGCGCGTCCAAGGTCGAGCGCACCGTTATTCCGGTGTCAGACGTTAAGTTAATTAAGTTTCGCTCGCGAAACTTAATTAACTTAACGTCTGACACCGGTAGGAGCCGCTCGGCGGCGTGGGGGGCGAGGGAGGCCGCGGGCTCGATGCGGAAGGGGCCTGCCAATGCCGCCTGGGCGCGACGCGCCAGGCGCGCGCGGTCGACGGGCCAGCCGAGGACGTTTCCGAGCCTCGCCGCCCGCGCGGAGACCTCGGCGGGAGCGGCCGCAGGCGCGCGCGGCAAGGCGGCCAGGATGAGCGCCTCTTCGCGGTCGAGGCCGTGCGGCGACTTGCCGAACAGGCCCCGCGCGGCGGCGGCCGCTCCCTGAAGCTCCCCGCGAAAAGACAGCAGGTTCACGTACGCCTCCAGGATATGCTCCTTGCTCCAGCTCCGCTCGAGGGTCAGGGCGCGCCGCAGCTGCTCGAATTTCTGCCCGGGGCTGCGGCGGCGCGCGCGGGGCCTGAGGCGCGCGTCGGTCAGCGCCGCGACCTGCATGGTGATGGTGCTCGCGCCGCTCAGGTTTCCGCCGCGCAGCCGGCGCAAGGGCGCGGCGGCCAAGGCGCGCCAGTCCACGCCGTGATGGCGGAAGAAGCGCCGGTCCTCGGCCGCGACGAGCGCCTCGAGGAGCGCCGGCGAGACGTCGGCGAGCGCGGTCCACTCCAGGCGGCGGCCGCTCGCGTCGACGCGGCGCTCCTGCAGGGGCACGCCGCGCCGGTCGAGGAGCACGGCGTCGGAGCGGCGCCAGCGCGCCACGACCTCCTGGTAGGCGCACGCTCGCGGCGCGCTCGGGGCGCGCCAAGCCGCGGCGGCGGCCGCCGCGGCCAGCAGGGCGAGCGCCGCCGCTCTCACGGCGTCACCTCCACGGGCGCGTTCGGGATCTCGCCGAACATCTCGGGCGCGTACATCGCCTCGGCGCGCGTGGGCGGGAGCCCGAAGGTCCCCTCGTTGTTGAGGCGCACCGTGTACTCGACCGTCCAGCGCCCCTTCGGCACGTACTCGTAGTAAGCGCGGAAGGCGTCGAAGGCGCGCTCCTCGAAGGCGGGCCACACCCAGCCCTCGGACTTCTCCCCGCGCGTCGCCATGGCCGACTCGCCGCCCAGCCCGCGGCCCAGGATCGTCGAGCCCGCGGGCACGGGGTCCTGCACGACGACCCAGGTGCGGTCGGCCTGAGCCTCCACCTCGAGGTGGACCCGCGCCACGTCGCCGCGGCTCCAGCGTCCGGGGAACTTCTGCTGGACGGGCGTCCACGTCTTGGTGATCTTGTAGCCCGAGGAGAAGGGCTCCTTGAGCGGAAGGGCGGCCAGGCTCGTCACGAACGCCCAGGGCTTGCCCGGCCCGTCGTGGCTCACCGAGAGGGGAGCCCGGCCTGCGGGCCAAGGGAATAGCCGCGGCTGCGGCGGCTCGGGCGCCTTGCCTTCAGGTCCGGCCACGTTCCAGCCGAAGTAAGCGGTCGCGTCGGCGAGCTTTGCCTCGCTGCGCCCGGAAACAGGCACGCTCTCATAGCTCGCCGAGAATTTCTCCAGCGCGAGCCGCCCCCAGGCGTTGGCGAGCGTCAGGTCCCAGTGGCCGCGGTGCTGGCGCGCTAGCGCTCCGGTCATGAGCCTGCCTGCATCCGCGTCCTCCCACCGGCCCGAGTGGACGGCGGCCAGCACGAGCTTCACGGCGTTGACGTCGCCGGAGACCATGAGCCACCAGAGGCAATCGCTCCCTTCGGTGGAGAATCCCATCGTCGTGCCCTGGAAGTTCAGCCGCGAGCGCAGGATCTGTTCGGCCTCCTGCAGCCGCCGGCCGCGGTCCTGGATCGACGGCTCGCGCACGAGCAAGGCGTACCAGTCCAGGACCGACGAGGTGGGCCACAGGTTCGGGTCCAGCGGGATCGAGTCGAGCAGCCGCCCCTCGAACTTGCCGTGGCGCGAAAGGGCGTCCACGGCCGCGAGCTTGCGCAGCGCGAGGTCCGCCGTCGGCAGGGCCGAGTTGCGCGCCACCCGCCCCTCCACGAAGCCCTTGAGCGCGTCGAGCATGCGCGTGCGCGGCCCTTCCGGCAGCTCCAAGCCGGCCTCGCTCGAGACCGCGAGCACGTAGGTCGTGAGGACCTCGGAGCCGTGTTCCATCTGCGGGAAATACTTCGCCATGCCGTCGGAGTCCAGATAAGACGTCAGATCAGCCGTCACCCCGGCCCAGAGCTTCTCGTCGCGCAGGGCCACCGCCCGCGAGGTCTTCTGCTCGAGACAGATATAAGGATAGTCGCGCATGTAGGCTTCCATCGCGGCGGTCCCTTTTGACAAGGTGGCCGTCAGCCGGACCTCGACGCCTCCGCGGTCGGCCAAGGCTCCCTGAGGCCGCTCGACCGGGAACTCGAGCCGGCCGTTCACCTGAGAGAGCGTCGCTTGCAGCGGGACAACCGGCACGGCCGGCTTGACGCGCACGACGGACTTCATGCGGTCGGAGGCCTGGCCTCCCTTCTCGCGCGCCTCGAAGCCGAACTCGAGGGAGTCCCGTCCCGCCGGGACCTCGACGGGCCAGGCGAGCTCGCGCGCCTCGCCGGGGCCGAGCTGGACGTCCGAGCCGGGCAGGGCCGCGCCGCCCGTCGAGGCCGCGACCTCGACGTCCATGCGCCGGTCGGAGGCGTTGCGCACCGTCGCCATTGCGGCGAAGCGGTCCCCCTCGCGCACGACCGGAGGAAGCCCGGCCAGCAGCTGGAGGTCCTGCGTCGAACGGATCGTGGCGCCGCCGGTGCCGAAG
>JAPLKK010000082.1 GCA_026388115.1 Elusimicrobiota bacterium
ACCGAGGGTGAGACGCGCCTGGACGGCAGGGTGGACCACCTATTGCGGCTGCCGGCGGTGAACGACGCGCTCTCGCCCATCGTCAACATCGTGCCGCTCCAGCTTCTCGCTTATCATATGGCCGACTTGCGCGGCTGCGACGTGGACCAGCCCCGCAACCTCGCCAAGAGCGTCACCGTTGAGTAGGAACCCGGTCGGCCTAGGCCTCGATATCGTCGAGATCCGCCGCATCCAAGCGGTGGCGCGGCGCAATCCGCGCTTCTTGAAGCGGGTCTTCTCCGCCGATGAGATCGCGTACTGCTCGGCCAAGCGCCTGCGCTGGCAGCATTTCGCCGTCCGCTTCGCGGCGAAGGAAGCCGTGTGGAAGGCCCTGGGCGACGGCGCGCTGGCGTTGAAGGATATCTCGGTGAGCAAGGGCGGCGATGGGAAGCCGGGCGTCGTGCTCAGGGGCCGCCCCGCGCCGCGCTTTCCACGGCGAAGCCCGGGGAGATCGTCAAGGTCCAGGGCAGCCTGAGCGATATCCCGGCGCGCGCGCTCAGCATCCAGGCGACCCCCGGACCGGTGCTGCTGTTGTCCGACCAGCCGGAGAGGTTTCCCGGCGACGGCGTCGCGCTCCAGGAGCGCGTCGAGCCGGGGCCGGTCAGGCTGTATCTGTATCATCTGGCCTCGGGGGCCGGCAAGACGATCACCGTCGTCATCGAGAACCTGTCCGAAGAGAACCTGTACGCGCGTTTTTCGCGCCGCGCCGTCCCGCCGGCGAGCCGCGACTACTATCACGTCGCGCAGGCGGCGCTGCTGGAGTACCTCGGGTCTTCTTCGAGCCTGACGCGCTGGGTCAGCCCTCGGGGGCGGGCCGTGCTCGATGAGGAGCTGGACGCGCGGACCGTCCCGCCCGGAGCCCTCGTGCACGCGATCTACGAGTTCGAGCTCGACCAGCCGGCGCGCATCTCGGTGCTCCAGCGCGGGCCCGGCGAGGACAGCGCCGCCATCCTCGGCAAGCTGCCGCATCTGCAGGCCACGCACGGGGGGGCGGGCCGGGGCGCGTTCAAGACGGCCGATTTCGAGGTCACCGCGCCCGCGGCCTACGACACCGCCTCCGGCCCCGCGCGGCTGGCGGTGGCGGACGGCAAGCTGGACCACTGGGTGGAAGGCGCCGATGCCCTTAGCGGAAGACCCAGCCGCGACGCCGGCAATTACGGCACCTTGTACCGGTTCAAGCTGCAGCGGCGCAGCACCGACGGCCGCGCGCTTGCGCTCGTGATGTCGGGCAATATCCTCCAGAGCGGAGGGATGTGCAAGGGGCTCGGCACCGCGGTGAAGGTCGGCGGCGACGTCGTGGCCGTGCCCGGCACCGGAAATCTTTCGGGACCTTTTCCCGAAGCGGTGGTGCTCCATCAGTACCCGCCGCTCAAAGCGGGCGAGAGCGGGGTCATCGAATTCATGTACTCTCCGCCCGGCTCCGCCTGCCTCCCCACGCCGCTGCTCCTGATCCCGTACAAGCCGTAAACGGCGCGGCGCATCATCCTGAGCCTCTAGTCCCCCTGTTCGCGGCCCCATCGCTCCTATGATGCGTTGTGGGCCGTACGCCCTTGACAGCGCAAGTCCCGCGGCCCCTGCGGGATGGCTCGCGGCTGACTAATCTCTGAGCACTGGAGATTGCATGAACCCATGGATGATCGGGCTGGCCGGAGCGTTCGCCTTCCTGTTGTGTGCCGTCGGCGCAGGCTTCGCGGCGATGAGCCGGCCGGTCCTCCCCTCGCCGGCCCCCGAGGCTTGGTACATCGAACCCGCCCGCACCTTAAGCGACTTGGCCGCCCAGTCGCTTCAAGGGGAACAATGGAACGACGCAGTCAGCTACCTTCATCGCGCGCTGGAAGCCGGCGCGCCCGCGTGGGAAGCGCATTACCGCCTCGCGCTCGTCCATGCCAAGCTCGACGATCGGCGCCACGGCGTGTGGCATTACCTCGCGTACCTGGAGCTGGCGGGCCTGAAGGAAATAGATCCGGAAGACGCGCCGCTCAAGGCTTTGCGCGCGCTCGCCCCGAGCTCCGAGCTTGATGCCTCGTTCGACGCCCGGCTTGCCGGAGCCGACGAGCTCATGAGTCAGGGCCGCGCGGCCCAAGCCTTGTCGGCGCTCAAGCGCCTCGCACAGCAAGCCCCCTGGTCCGCGCAGGTCTGCGAGCGCATCGCCCAGGTTCGCGCCGCCCGGGGCGAAGAGGACTTGGCGCAGCTGTGGCAGGGACGCGCCGAGCTGGCTCGCCGCGTCGCGGCGAACCGGCGCAACCAGGAGCTCGTCGAACGGCTGTTGGCGGAATAAGGGAGGGAAACCATGAGGAGATCGATGCCGCGCACCGAATGGCCGCTGAGGCTTCTTTCAGCCGCCCGTTGGGTCACGCGTACTACGCTCACCAGGCCGACGGACTCTCGCTTCACGCCCCTGCGCATGGTCGCGAGGCTTCCGTCCGGCTCGATGCTGTGGATCCCGATGGGACCCTGCCTACCAAGGGATGTGGGAAAGTATCGCCGCCCGATCAAGCCGCGGCCGCAGCCGATGTCTATCTTCGACCCGAATTGGGCTTGAAGTCGGCCGGCTATTCCGCGCTCAAGGCGCTTGCTTGGGGCGTCCCAAGTCCACCTTCTTGCGGTACATGCCCTTGAGCCAGAAATCCATTTCGTGCTTCACCCGCCGGCGAATCTCGCTGGACTTAATGTCTCTTTCTTGTGCGACTCCGGAACCTCGCACCGGCTTGCCGTCCGGAAGAAGCTTCCCTTTGATGAGTAATGCGTGTTCCAGTACTCCATTCAAGGACAGAAGGAAATGATAGGAATCCCGATCGCCTGAGGAGTCATACTGTGTCGAGCAATCCACCGCCAGGGCTTTCGAGTTGGTATCCAATACAACCATGAAATCATGGCGCATTCCGTCGGTGGTCTCGGTTGGATCGACATCAACTGTTCGGCCTTGAAAATCGCGTTCTGTCAGCCCGACTAGACGGGCCAAAGGTGCGCGCAGTGGTTCATCTTCACCCTTTGAAATGGATTGCTGCATGATGTCTTCAAACTTCAGGGCAGATGGCTTTGCCGAACTCCAACTCGCGAGAGTTGCTAGGAAAACAAGAGCAATCTTGTTCATGCAGGGCGATTTTAACATAATCCCTTCAATGCTCCGGCTGGCGACGGCTTTGGTATTGTTCTGCGCGCGGAGCGCCTATTCAGTAACCGCCACGTCGGATATGGAGCTTCTCGGTGGAGCTCTCAAAGTCCTGCAAGGGGTTTCCGCGGAGTCTTCCGTTGTGGCGCTGGAAGAAAAGAGAAATGCCGAAAAGCTGACGAAAGCTATCGCGGATCGGAATCCCGATAATGCGCCCGTGCAGATGGCGGCATCTGAGAACATGCTGCAGGCGGGAGAACCAAAGAAGGCGCTGGTGTACGCTGACAACGCGGTGAAGATTGCTCCAAAGGACCCGCGGGCGTATGTGCATCGAGGGCTGGCGCAGTTCAGGGCGTGCGACTTTCCTGCGGCGAGGGCGGACGCGCAGCAGGCGCTGTCTTTGAATCCCAAGGACGCCAACGCCGAGGCGAT
>JAPLKK010000249.1:0-13137 GCA_026388115.1 Elusimicrobiota bacterium
GGCGCAGCGGCTCGGGCAGCGCACGCGCTACGACATGGAGATGCTGCGCGAGCTGAGCTTCTGCCACGGCGTCGAGAACTACTCGCGGCACCTGTCCGGCCGCCCGCCGGGGGCGCGGCCCTTCTGCCTGCTCGACTATTTCCCAAAAGACTACCTGCTCTTCGTCGACGAGTCGCACGTGACCGTACCCCAGATCCGCGGCATGCACGAAGGCGACCGCGTGCGCAAGCAATGCCTGGTGGATTTCGGCTTCCGCCTGCCCTCGGCGATGGACAACCGCCCCCTGCGCTTCGACGAGTTCGAGGCGCTGGCGGGACAGACGCTGTACATCTCCGCCACGCCGGGGCCCTACGAGCTCCAGGCCGCCGGCGGCGTGGTGGTCGAGCAGGTCATCCGCCCGACCGGCCTGGTGGACCCGCCGGTGCTCGTGCACCCGACCGAGGGGCAGATCGCGCACCTGATCGGCCTCATCCGGGAGCGCGCCGCGAAGAAGGAGCGGACGCTCGTCACGACCCTCACGAAGCGGACGGCCGAGGACCTGTGCGCCTATCTGACGGGGCAGGGCCTGAGGGTGCGGTACCTGCACTCCGACATCGACTCCATGACCCGCATCGAGATCTTGAAGGACCTGCGTTTGGGCCGCTTCGACGTCCTCGTCGGCATCAACCTGCTGCGGGAGGGCCTCGACCTGCCCGAGGTCTCGCTCGTCGCCATCCTCGACGCGGCGAACGAGGGGTTCTTGCGCAGCGAGACGACGCTGGTGCAGATCTCCGGACGCGCCGCGCGCCACCTGACGGGCGAGGTGGTGCTCTACGCCGACACGGTCACGGGCTCGATGCGCCGCGCTCTCGACGAGATGGACCGGCGGCGGCACCGCCAGCTCGAGCACAACAAGCTCCACAGCATCACGCCGCGCGGCATCAAGAAGGCGGTGCAGGACCTCGACGAGTTCCAGAGCAAGGCCAAGCTGGAGGCGTTGGCGCTGATGCGCGGCGCGGCGGCCAAGCCGCTCAGCCCCAAGAACCTGCCGCATCTCGTCGACAGCCTCGACCACCAGATGCGCGAGGCGGCCGACAACCTGGACTTCGAATTGGCTGCCGCCCTGCGCGACCAAATCATAGAATTACGGGAGATGTCGGGATTGAAAGGCTTCCCCAAGACGGACGGCAAGAAGACCAACCGAAAAGCGAGGGCCCATGCGCGATGACAATCTGCCGGCCCTGATCCGGCTCGCCCTGCGCGAGGACCTGGGAAGCGCCGGCGACCTGACGACGCGCCATTTCGTCCCGGCGTCCGCCCGGCTCGAAGGCGCCATCGTGGCCAAGCAGCGGGGCGTCGTCTGCGGCCTGGACGTCGCGGCGCAGGTGTTCAAAGCGGTCTCGCCGAAAATACGCTTCCGCAAAGCCGCGCGAGACGGCCGCGCCGTGCGCCCGGGAGAAGCGGTCGCGTGGGTCTGCGGCCCCCGCGAAGTGCTCACCGCCGAGCGCACCGCGCTCAATTTCCTCCAGCGCCTCTCCGGGATCGCGACGCTCACCCGCGCCTTCGTGGAGAAGGTCCGCGGCACGCGGGCCAGAATCCTCGACACGCGCAAGACCCACCCGGGCTGGCGGACGCTGGAAAAGTACGCTGTCCGAACCGGCGGCGGCCGGAACCACCGCCTCGGCCTCTATGACATGGTGATGCTCAAGGACAACCACTGGACCGCCTTGAAAGACCCGGCGGCCGCGCTGCGGCGCTTTCGCAGGGCGCGCCCCGGCGTGCCGGTGCTCATCGAGGCGAAGAGCGCGCGCGAGGTGGCTGCGGCGCTCCAGTGGCGAGCCGACATCATCCTCCTCGACAACATGCCGCCGGCCAGGCTCAAGGCGTCGATCGCCATGATCCGGCGGCGCTCGCCGCGCACCCGCATCGAGGTCTCGGGCGGGGTCTCGCTGGAGAACGTGCGCCGCATCGCCCTGCTCGGCCCTGACCGCATCTCCGTCGGCGCGCTGACGCACTCCGCGCCGGCGATGGACTTCAGCCTCGAGATTGGCTTTAAAGGATGACCATGGAAGAGATACCGGGCATCAAACAGATCGTGCGCCTGGCGCGGGTCGATTCGACGCAGAAGGCGGCCCGCAAACTGGCGGAGGAAGGCGCTCCCGAGTGGACGCTCGTTTGGGCCGAGCGCCAAAGCGCCGGCCGCGGCCGCCTCGGCCGCAAATGGGACTCCGGCGTGGGGGGTCTCTACTTCTCGCTCATCTTGAGGCCCCAGATCGCGCCGAAGCGGCTGGCCGAGCTCAGCCTTGCCACCGCCGACGCCGTGGCGCAGGCCGTCAACGACGTGACGGGCCTCAAGACCGCGGTCAAGCCGCCGAACGATGTCTTTGCCAAGGCTCTCGGAGGCGAGGGCCGCGGCGAGCCGGGCTCCGATTTCAAGAAGGTCTGCGGCATCCTCATCGAGGCCTCGGGCGGCGCCGAGCACGTGGACTGGATCGTGCTCGGCATCGGCCTCAACGTGAACAACAAGCTTCCCAAGACGCTCAACGAGGCGGCTTCCTTGGCCGCGCTCACCGGCCGCACCTTCGACGTCGGCGAGATCCTGCGCCGGGTGATCGAGAAGTTCCAGCGCAAGTTCCAGGCCTTCCTCACGGCGTCGAACGGACACATCGAAGGGCCGGTCCCCCCGCCTCAACCGGAGAGCGGCGAAGCCTGAAAAACCCCGAACGCGGTCTCGGGACGGGTCGTCGGGCCGAAGAACACGCATAGGAAGACCCCCGACTTTTCCGACGGAAAAACTGGTAAAATATCGCACATCCACAACGAGACAATAATGGCCGACACTTATCTGACCCGCGTGGGCTACGAGAAGCTCGTGACCGACCTCGAGGGCCTCAAGAAGCAGAAAGTCATCCTGTCCCGGGAGATCGGCGAGGCCGCCGAAAAGGGCGACCTGAAGGAGAACGCCGATTACCACGAGGCAAAAAAGCGGCAGGCGGAGATCCTGCGCCGCATCCACGAGCTCGAGGACAAGCTGAAGCACGCCCGCCTCATCGACGACATCAAGGTCAAGGACGGCGAGGTCCAGATCGGCGTCAAGGTCACGCTTCAGGATATGGCCGACGGCGACGAGATGGAGTGGACGCTCGTGGGCCCCGACGAGGCGGATCCCTCCGCCGGCAAGATATCGGTCTACGCGCCCTTGTCCGAAGGCATCTTGGGCAAGAAGGTGGGCGACGAGGTCCGGGTAAGCCTGCCCGCCGGCCCGAAGCGGTTCAAGATCCTCAAGGCCGCAAAGCCATAACGGACCCTCTCTCCGCCGCCATCCGCCGACGCGCCCGCGAGCTGGGCGCCGACCTGGTCGGCATCGCCCCGGCGCAGCTCCCGCCCGAGCCCGGCGGCCCGAAGGAATACCGCGCCTGGGTCGAGAAGGGCATGCACGCGGGCATGGCGTATCTGGCGCGCGACCCGTCGGCGCGAGAGTCCATCACGCGCTGGTTCCCCGCGGCGCGCTCCGTCATCTTGCTGGGCTTCAGCTACGCCGGCCCCCCCTCCATGACGCCCGGCACCGGCGGGGGCCCCGACCCGGGGCGCGGGGGCGCCGGCCGCTTCGCGCGCTACGCCCTTTGCGACGATTACCATCCGGCCCTAAAAGCGAAGGCCCGCGAGCTGCTCACCTGGCTGCAAACCGAGCGCCCTGGGACGAAGGGCAAGGTGTTCGTGGACACAAGCCCCGTCTTGGAGCGCCTGTACGCACGCTGGGCCGGGCTCGGCTGGGTGGGCAAGAACACCATGCTCCTTTCGCCCTCCCTCGGCTCCTTTTTCTTCCTCGCCGGCTTTGCCGTCGACGCCGAGCTCGAGCCCGATCAGCCGGTGACCGACCATTGCGGCGCCTGCCGGCGCTGCCTCGACGCCTGCCCGACCGGCGCCTTCGCCGCGCCCCGCGTCCTCGACGCCTCTCGGTGCATCGCTTATTTCACGATCGAGCATCGCGGCGAGGTGCCTCGCTCCTTCCGCGGGGGCGTCGGCGACTGGGTGTTCGGCTGCGACGTATGCCAGGACGTCTGCCCCTTCAGCCGCTTCGCGCGGATGAACCCGGTCTTCCGGCCGCGCCTGCCGGAGCGCGCGCCGCTGGAGGAGTTGGCCGCGTTGGACGAGAAGGGGTTCGAGGAGCGCTACGGCGCCACGCCGGTCGAGCGCGCGCGAGTGGACGGCCTCAAGCGCAACGCCCTGCTCGCGATGGGCAACAGCGGCCAAACGCGCTTCCTGCCCATCTTGGAGCGCTTCGCCGGCGACCCGGATCCCGTGCTCGCCGAGCAGGCCCGCGCCTCGCTCGAAAGGCTGCTCGGTTTGCCGCCTCCACCGGAGACTTGATAGCATTGCGGCCGATGCGGCGCGCCCTCCTCCTCTCGTTCCTGCTCTTGCCGGCAGCGGCGGCTCTCGCCGCCGACCAGCCCGGGCCGCCCGCGGCGCAGCAGCCGGCGCAAAAGCCGGCGAAAGCTCCCGCGAAGAAGCCGGCGCGCAGCAAGCGCAAGCGCCGCGTGCCCGTGCACGTGCGCAATCCGCTGCAGATGCCTCCGGGGCGCTCGCGGCCGCCGACCAGCCCGTCCTCGGAGTTCGAGGTCGTCGCCCCTACCTCGATACCGGTTGCCATGGAACAGCCGGGGAAACAGCCGTGGCCGATCCGCCTCATGATCCACCCGCTCAAGCAGGGCATGTTCATCGGCCTGCCGGTCATCGACACCGATCCGAACCGCGGCATCACTTACGGCATCATGCCGATCCTCGTGGTCCAGAAGGCCGACAACGACCGCATCACCTCCATCTGGGCGCCGTCGGTGACGTACAACAAGACGTTCAGGACGAACGGGACGCTGCGCTATTACGCCTACCCCACGCGCGAATCCGACCTGACCTTGCGCGGCGCTTGGGCCCAGGTGAACGACCGGGAGGCGATGGGCGAGTACCGCGACCGGAACGTCTGGGAGAAGGGCTACGACCTCGGCGCCAAGGTCCAGTACAACATCGACGGGTCGAACCGCTTCTTCGGCGTCGGCCCGAACACCTCCGTCAAGAGCGAATCGAATTACACGAACGACACGCTCAATTTTCGCGCGCTCATCGGCCTGCCTCTCGGCAAAGACAGCGGCTGGATGGTGAAGGCGATCCCCCTCGTGTCGGGCACGAATATCTCCAACGGCCCGATCAACACTATCCCGCAGATCTCGAACGCGTTCCCCGGACGCGAGACGCACCAGCGCCACCAGAACTCGAACGTACGCGTTTCGCTGGACTTCGACAGCCGGGATCAGGACGTCACCACGACGCAGGGGACCTACTTCGGCCTCGCCGTCGACAACTCGGTGCCCGCCCTCGCCAGCGAGTACGCCTACCAGGATTACAGCGTGGACGTCAGGCATTTCCACCCGTGGGGAGGGCCGGGCAAGCAGGTGAGCGCCTTTGACGTGAGGTTCGACCAACTCCAGGGTACTGCCCCCTTCTGGCTCATGCCCCAACTCGGCGGCAAGTACGTCCATCGCGCCTACGGCGACGGGCGCTATATCGACAAGGGGCTATTCTCGGCGCAGGCCGAACAGCGCTACACCTTCTACAGCGCGGTGATGTCGGGCGTGACGACCGACTTCGAGGTCGCGCCTTTCGCGGGCGTCGGCACCGTTTTCGATACGCCCGGCCAGATGGCCTGCCGCTACCTGCGGCCGGTGGTCGGCGGCGCCGTGCGCGCGATCGCGCGCCCCCAGGTCGTCGGCTCCATCGACTTCGGCGTGGGCCAGGAAGGCCTCGCCGCCTTCATGGACATCAACTACTCCTGGTAGCCGTTTTCCCCGCCTGAAAGCGCCCCGGCCGGCAGGCTCGTAAGAGCCTGCCGGCCGGGGTCATTTTGAATAGCTTGCTAGCGGCCCTGGTCCTTGCGGAGCTTGAAGGCAAGCATCGCGATCACGTCCGGGTAGACCTTCTGGATGTCCGGGCCAAGCTTATCCAGCTCGTATTTCGGGACGTTCCAGAACCACTCGGACATGGAGATACTCCTGTTCACATCGGTCGGGACGTTGACCTCGGTGTTCAGTTTCGCGCTCCAGATCTCCTTGAACGGCTCGACGGCGAACAGGTCCGCCTCGATGCCGCCGGCATCCACCTTGGAGTTCTTGGTGAAGAAGCCGGGTATGTCGGAGAAGTTCACCAGGTAGCGCCGGTTGAAGAAGCTCGGATGGTGGAGCCATGGCATGTTCTGCATGAACACGTTGGTGTTGACGACGAGGACGGCGTCCGCGCCCACGGCCTTGCCGACGTCGGCCATCGGCTTGACATTGTCCAGCACCTTCTTCTTGAGGCCCTGGGGGGTGCCGATGATGGCGAGCGTGCTCGTCATGCTCACCAACGGGAGGCTCTTGTAGCCATAGGCGCTCAGCTTGGCCTGATACCACTCGTTCCTGTGGCCCGACGCCGAACCTGCCGCCTCCTCGTACTTCATCGCCTGATAAGCCGCCTGGGTGGTCACCCGGTCGGCCGGTACGACCTCGAAGCCTTCCTTCTCCAAGGCGGCCTTCAGGTCGTCGTACGCCTTGTTGGCGAGCGGCTGCATCTGCTCCGGCTTCATGCCGAGGTTGATGCCCCATTCCGTCAGCACCTGGCCCAAGGCGATGACGTTGCCGAGCACGCTGCCGGTGTCGCCGCGTTTCTTCGCCCTTGCCCAGATGCTCTGATCGAATCCGACGATGGCGATCTTCTTGACCTTCTTCAGGACCTCGAGGTCCACCTTCGGCTTGGGCGGAACGAAATAGACGGTCCCAAACTTCTCGAATGCCGCCCAGCTGGCGTGCGCCTTGGTGAGGTCGAAGCTCTTGTCGACGAAAGCCGTCTTCTCCGCGTCGGCACTCGTCGCCATGCCGGTGATCTTCATGCCCGGGCCCGCGAGGCCGGCGCAGCCGGTCAGCAGCAACGCGATGGCGGACATCGCTGAAACGCCGAGTGTCGTCTTGACGTTCGTTCGCATAGGGGACTATCCTCCAGGAGTAGGATTGGCACCTATCCTTGCAACAGGAATGCCACGACGCACGGATTGTTGCAAGCGACGAGAATAGTGCTCGGCGGAGGTGTCCGATGAACTGGAAGCTGCTCTGGCTGGCGCCGTTGATTCTCGCACAAGGCTGTGGGATGACGGTCCCGCTCGCGCAGGGCGTGGACAAGCTTGACTCGCTGTCGGTGGGGATGAGCCGCGACCAGGTGGTCACCGTGCTGGGCGCGCCGGATCTGCAACCCCCGCAGCCGCCGGGAAGGCGGCCGGACGGCTCGGCCTCGCAGCTGGACTCGTACCGGCTCTACGGGCGACATGACGCGCTGCAGGACGGCCTGCTGTGCCCGATCACCCTGTATTTCTGCTTCTTCCCGAATAGCTGGCACGTCCGGTCCTACTGGGTGCAGTACCTCGACGGCAAGCTGGCGAGGTGGGGCAAGGCCGGCGGGTGGAAACCGGACGAGCTTCAGCCGCCCGGGAAATAGCCGTAGGGTCCTTCTAGTGCCTCGCGTTGAGCCGGAATCGGCTCCAACGCGAGGCGTTATCCGTACTTGTACTTGACGCCGAACCCGCCCTTCGGCCAGTCGCAGTTGATGTTGTCGAACGGGCAGAGCATGCGGCAGGCGCCGCACTCGATGCAGTTCTCGTAGGCGACGAGGACCTTCTTGTCGTGCTCCTCCCACTCGTACACCTTGGCGGGGCAGACGGGGGTGCAGGGCTTGGCGGCGCACACCGTGACGCACGGCGCATCGGCGCCCGAGCGGACAAGGTGGATGGACGGTCGTCGCCCCGGCGGGAAGGCCGGGGTCTCCGGCGGCGGGCCGGCCCTGGGCGGCCGCCTTGGCTTCGGGGGTCATCGGCTCGTTCATAGCGCCATCTTCCTCAGCGGCCACACGTCGCGCACGAAGCGCAGCAGGCCCCGCTTGCGCAGCAGCCCGAAGGCCTTGCGCATGTGCTCGCGCTTGGGACGTCCGTCCGCGGCGAACCGGATATAGGCGAGGTCGTTGATGAGCTTCGGGTAGAATTCCAAGAACCCCGGACTGTTCTCGACCGACTCCTCGAGGTCTTTGACCTCGACGAGGTCGGACCAGACGTAGCACGCCTTCAGCTTGTCGATGTAGGCCGAGAGGGTCCGCCGGGAGTAGTCGCCCTTCGTCTTGGCCTCGACCACCGTCTCCCCGGCGAGGCGGCCCGAGGTCATCGCCATGTTGGACCCCTCACGGAAAGCCGGGTTCACCATCTGCGCCGCGTCGCCCGCGACCAAGAACCCGTCGGCGGCCAAGGGCGGCATGGCCCTCAGCCCGGCCTCGGGGATGAGGTGCGACGAGTATTCCAGCGTCTTGGCGCCCTCGATGATCTTGCGCACCACCGGATGGCGCTTGACGCGCTCTAGGTGGTCGGCGGGACGGATGCCCTTGCGCTGGTAATCCGACAGTTTGCAGCCCACGCCCAGAGAGAGGCTCTCCTTGTTCGTGTACAGGAAGACGTAGCCGAGCATGCCCTCGGTGATCGCCCCGAGCATCTCGATGGTCGCCCCATGGCCGGGATCGAGGTCGAAGCGGTCTTCGATCTTGCCGGAGTCGAGGGCCAGCACTTCCTTGGCGCCCAGCGCCACGTCCCGGGGCCGAAGCTCTCCGCGGAAGCCCGCTTTCTGCGCGAGCATCGAGTTGACGCCGTCGCAGGCGAGGACGACCGGCGCCCTCAACTCGTCGCCCTCGCTCGTCTTCACCCCGATGATCCGGCCGTCGCCGGCCTTGAGAACATCGCGCACCGTGACGCCCGTGCGCAGCGTCGCGCCGGCCGCCTCCGCCTTCGCGGAGTACCAGCGGTCGAAGTGGGTCCGGATGATCGTGTAGCAGTTGGGGATACCCTCCAGGAACTTCAGGGACCGGTAGCCCAGCGTCACCCAGGAATCCTTGGTGGTGACAAGGGTGCGCTGCTCGACGACCGGCCGCTCGATGGCCGCCTCCGGGTCCTTCCAGAATTCGGGGAGCACGTCGTGGAGCATCCGGGTGTACAACACGGCGCCTTGGACGTTCTTGGCGCCGGGGTACTCGCCGCGCTCCAGCACCGCCACGTTCAGCCCGGCCCGGGCCATCGTGATCGCGGCCGAGACGCCGGCCGGGCCGGCGCCCACGACGATGGCGTCGAAATCGTAAGCGATCGCGTCAGGCATAGGAGCAAGCAGGCACGAAAGCGCGGCTAGGCTTTGCCGTTGGCGGCCTTGCCGATCGCCTTTTGCACATTATCGAGCAGCGCCTCGGTCTTGAAGGGCTTCGTCATGAAGCCGGCCACCTGGGAGAACTTCTGGAACAACGTCTTCGAGGGCTCGAGCGCCGTCAGCACGATGACGGGGATGCCCTTGGTGAGGTCGTCCTGGGAGATCTTGATCTGCAGCGAGTAGCCGTCGATGCCCGGCAGCATCACGTCGAGGATCAGCAGGTCCGGGCTCGTCTTGACGATGGTGTCCCACGCCTGGCGGCCGTTGTCGCAAGTCGAGACCTCGTAGCCCGCGCGCTCCAGGGTGAAGCGCACGAGATTGAGCATCTCCGGCTCGTCATCGATGATCAGGACTTTCTTGGCCATTCTAGCGCGGCAGATTCATCTGCGGGATTTCGTATTATAGAAACCTTTCGAATGGCAACACAACGGATGCTCTCCAAGTCACGGTTCCACGGCCGCATCTGGGCCAAGCTCGCGCGCGAGAGCGCCGCCCTGCTTAGGCCCGGCGACAGAGTCCTGGCCGCCGTCTCCGGCGGTCCCGATTCGGTCTGCCTCGCCCATCTCGTCAAGAAGCTCGCTGAACGCCGGCCAATGGGCCTGCGGCTCGTCCATTTCGACCATGGCCTGCGCGCCGGATCGAAGCGCGACGCCTCGTTCGTGCGATCGCTGGGCCGCCGGCTCGGCGTGCCGGTGACGGTCGAGCGCCTGCCGGTCCGGGCGGCGGCGCGGCGCGAGGGCCGAACGCTCGAGGAGGCGGGCCGGGCGCTGCGCTACCTTGCCTTGGCGCGGCTCGCGCGCCGCGCGCGCTGCAACAAGGTCGCGACGGGCCACCAGCTTGACGACCAGGCGGAGCAGCTGCTCCTGCACCTCCTGCGGGGGGCCAGCCTCAAGGGGCTGGCCGGCATCCCGCGCCGCCGGCCGCTCGCCCCCGGAGTCGAGGTGGTGCGGCCGCTCTTGGGACTGACCCGCCGCGAGGTGCTCGATTACCTCGCCTACCACCGGCTTCGCTACCGCTCGGACCCGACCAACCGCTCGACGCGGTTCACGCGCAACTGGGTCCGGCTGAGACTATTGCCCCTGCTCGAATCAAAGAACCCCCGGGTCCGCGAGCAGCTTGCCGCTTTGGCGGAAGAAGTTGCTACACTCGCGAAATGAGCCGCCTGCGCCAGATCGTCGAATCCGATTGGTTCCGCCGGACCGTCATGATCGCGATCCTCGTCAACGCGATCCACATCGGCCTCGAGACCGATCCCGGGATCGTCCGGCGCTACGGCAGCGCGCTGCACATCATGGACGTCGCCGTGCTCGCTCTCTTCACGGTCGAGATGCTGCTGCGCCTGGCGGCCTGCTCGCCCCTTTCCGCGTTCCTGCGCGAGCCGTGGAACTGGTTCGACACCGTCGTGATCGGCGCGGGGTTCCTTCCGGGCTCGCAGTTCTTGACCGTCTTCCGCCTGCTGCGCATCCTGCGGCTCATGCGCACGGTGAGGGTCCTGCCGGGCCTGAAAAGGATCACGGAGGCGCTCTTTGCCAGCATCCCGTCGCTGGCCAATGTCGGCATCATCCTCTTCCTGCTGTTCTACATGTACGCGACCGCCGGGACCCTGCTTTACGGAGCCATCCTGCCCCAAAAGTTCGGCTCGCTGGGCTTGAGCCTGCTGACGCTCTTTCAGGTCGTCACCCTTGAAAGCTGGTCCCTGGTGATGACCGACCTCCTGCCCCAAGCGCCTTACGCCTGGGTCTTCTTCGTTTCCTTCATCGTGCTGGGAGGGTATGTCGCACTCAGCTCCGCGGTCGCGATCCTGGTGGGGAATCTCTCCGCCGGACAGGAGATCGACGAGCTGGCCAAGATCCGCCAAGCCGTCGCCCGCATCGAGGCGCGGCTCGAGCGCCTACCGCGCTAGCGTCTTCTTCCCGAGCAGCGTCTCGATCTTCTGCCAGGCGCGCGGACGCTGGACGTGCCCGTGCCCGCAGGCCAGCACCTCGACATCCAGCGACGCCAACAGCTCCAACGACTGGACAGCGGTCGCGCGATCGCACACCAGCTGGTCGGCCAGCGTCAGCTTGCCGTTGCGAGCCCCGATCGCATCGCCGCACAAAAGCAACCCGTGGACAGGATTGAACAATGACAGAGAGCCCGCCGTATGCCCCGGCGTGTGGAGGACTTGCCAATGGGGCAGGCCGCGGATCGGGTCGCGAGGCGAGGCGGGCACCACCATCGGCAGCGGCTCGGTGCGGGCGGCCTTTCGCCGGAGCCAGCCCCAGGGACCCCGGCCGTAATACATCGGCTCCTTGCCTTCGAGCGCCGCGATGTCATCGGGATGGGCGTAGACCTTGACCCGCCTGCGCCGCAACAGCGCCGCCACCCCGCCCGCGTGATCGGCGTGGGCGTGCGTGATGACGATGCGCTCCAGATCGTCGAGATGGAAGCCGGCGTGCTCGATCTCCTCGATGAGCGCGTCGGCCCGCGCCTCCGGGCCGGCGTCCACCAAGGTCAGCCCCGTGCCCGACTCGAGAAGATACGCGTTGACCGTCCGTCCCGCTTCCAGCAGGTAGACGCCTTCCCGGATCCGTTGCATGCCCCTCCCTCTCCCGGCCCGCGGAAGACGCCCGCGATGAGGAAACTAGCGGTACTCGATCGTGATGCTGTTGATCGTCTGCGGCTCGTTGGGCCGGTCGCGCCCGTCCTGCGAGCGCGGCGAGTTGACGATCGCCTCGGCGAGGGGCATACCCTCGACCACCTCGCCGAAGATCGTGTGCTTGCCGTTGAGCCACGGGGTCGGCGCCATCGTGATGAAGAACTGGCTGCCGTTGGTGTTCGGCCCGGCGTTCGCCATGGCCAACAGCCCCGCCTTGTCGAAGGTCCGGTTGGAGAATTCGTCTTCGAACTGATAGCCCGGGCCGCCGGTGCCGGTGCCGAGCGGGTCGCCGCCCTGGATCATGAAGCCGGGGATGCAGCGGTGGAAGATCGTGCCGTTATACAGAGGCTTGTTAGACGGCTGGCCGGTACGCGGGTCGGTCCAGGCCTTCTGGCCGGTCGCGAGACCGATGAAATTCTCGATGGTCTTCGGCGCGTCCTGCGGGAAGAGCTTGGCGACGATCTTGCCGCGATTGGTGTCGATGACGGCGTACGGAGCCTTGCCGGCGGTCGGCGCTCCCGGGGCGGCCGCAGGCGCGGGCGTGGCCGCCGGGAACGGGGACGGCTTATTTTCAGGCGCCGGCGACGGCTTGGCGCATGCGGCGGCGAAGAAGATCAGACCCATGCTGGAGCGCGCGAAGCGTTTCATTGACGACCTCCCGTATCGGACCTCGACTTGTCGGACTTCCCGTCGATTCTAGCAAAGGGCCCTCCCAAGTTCCATCCGCGGCGGAAATCCGAGGCACCGACGAACGCCGCTCCCCCGAGCCGCCGTCAGGCCGCGGGCTCCCTCCTATCCCTCGCAGCTTGCTTGGCCACTGTCGGGGATGCCATCAGGCGGTATCCGATCGACACGGATTGACATCTGTACACTTCTCTGTTAATGTTCGAGGTATGGCGACACTTACCCTGCCGACAACCGAAGCCCGGAGCAGGTTCCTCTCCATGGTCAAGGACGTGGACAAGGCCTTCACGCGGTACATCATCACCCACAGGGGCAAGCCCCATGCCGTGATGATGGCCGTCGACGAGTACGAAGGGTGGCTTGAGACCTTGGAGATCGCCCACTCGGACTCCTGGACGCGCGCTCTCTCCAGGGCTCGGTGCGAGGACGAAGCGGGCCGCAGGCTCTCCTATGAAGCCGTGGTCGGCCCCACGACTTCCGCCCGCGCTCCCCGCAGGAAGGCCGCCGCTCGCCGGTGAGCTGGCTTCGCATCGTATTCCTGCCCTCGGCGGCGGGGGACTTCCGCACGCTCCCATCGGACATCCG
>JAPLKK010000249.1:13160-20525 GCA_026388115.1 Elusimicrobiota bacterium
AGGGCCCCTACTCGGGCCTGCGCTCTCTGCCCGTCGGCGAGTACCGGATCGTCTACCGGTGGGACGCGAGAACCTGGGCCATCGTCATCCACCGCATCGGCCACCGAAAGGACATCGACCCCTGAGGCGAGACCAGGGGCGGATGGCTGGCGACGGAGATGTCCTGGAAGTCTGGGAAGTCGAGGTCTGAGCCCTACAGCAACTGCGGCGGGTACCCGAGGTCGACGACCTTGAGTTCGCCGACGTTCTTCTTGGCGTGGGCGGCGAGCAGGCCGCGCTTAGGGAGCGCGAGGGTCAAGGTGAGCGCCGCGGTCACGAAGACGCCGCTGTGGTGGCCGGTGTCCGGGTGGAGGCCGGTCGGAAGGTCGATGGCGATGATCGGTTTGCCCGAGGCGCGCATGCGCTGGACCGCGACGCGGAGGAGCCCGGCGGGCTTGCCGGAAGAGCCGGTTCCGAGCAAACCATCCAGCAAGGCGTCCGAGGCGGCAAGGCGCTTGTCGAGTTCGGCGGTGTCATCGGAAAAGGCGAGGAGGTTCACGCCGGCTCCCACGGCGCGGCGCAGGTTCTCCTGCACCTCGGGCGAATAGCCGCCCTCCTTGGCCGCCATGAGGAACGCGTTCACCTGGGCGCCCTTCTGCCGCAGGACCCTTGCCGCCGCCAGGCCGTCGCCGCCGTTGTTGCCGCGGCCGCAGCAGGCGGTCAGGGTCAGAGCCGAGACGGGCTTGCCGAGCTTCGCCTCGAGCCAGGCGGCCGAGTGCTCGGCCACGCCGCGGCCGGCGCGCTCCATCAGCTCCAGGACGGGAAGATGGAACTCCTGCGTCGCCCGGCGGTCGGCCTCGATCATCTGGGCCGAGGTGACGACCCGCCGGCCTTCGTACTGGTCGGGGATGGGAGCTTTGGGCACGTTATTTGAACAGGCCCGCGAGCGAGACCACCGCGCTCACGACCGCCGCGGCGCCCACCGCCGAGACGAGCACGAAGACGCCGATGTAAGGGATGAGGAGCAGGGCCCACGCGCGGGCCCCGGAGAGGCCGTAGACGTGGCGCAAGGAGCGCGCCTTCAGCCGCAGGCTCGCCACGGCCGCGAACAGGATCAGCCAGAACAGGCTCACCCACCCGTCGAGGCGCACCGCCTTGAGCACCAGCGCGCACGGCAGCACCAGGGCCCAGGCGAGCTCGCTCATGCCCACCAGCACGAACAAGGCGACGCCGCTGCCCGAGCTCCCCCATGCCTCGGCGAGCAGGTTCAACGTCGCCGTGAGCAGGAACCCCGAGAACACCGTCCACAGGCAGACCAGGAACCAGGAGGCGAGCCCGCTGGCGACGGGGAGGAAATGATGGCTGACCGGCTGAGCCAAGAACAGGCTCGTGGCCGAGACCACGAGCGCGAGCAGGCCGAGATGCCAGGGCCGGCGGTCGATCGCGAGCCGGGCGGCGTGCTGGGGCTCCTCGATGAACTCCGAGAAAAGCTCGAGAGCGGCGTTCATAGGGCGGTGTCAGATGTGAACTTTCGGAACTTATTTCCGGAAAATAAGTTACGAAAGTTAACGTCTGACACCCTCATAATCCCGTCCATCGGTACTCCAGCCCCGGCGACATGGGAACGATCTCGCGCAGCGCCGCGGCCTCCGGCCGCAGCGAGCGGGACAGGCCGAACTCGAGCATCCCGAAGATGTTCTCGAAGGAATCCGTGTCCCTGAGGACCTTCGGCGTGCCGCTGATGCCGCCGAGCTTTCCCGCGAGGGCGATCGCGTCGCGGGAGTCGCCGAGCTGATCGACGAGCTTGAGCGACAGCGCCTGCTCGCCGGTGAATATCCGCCCATCCGCCAACGGACGGGCGACCGTCTCGGGAAGCTTGCGCCCGTCCATCACGGCCCGAAGGAACTGGCCGTAGGCGTCGTCGATGAGCCCTTGCAGGATGCGTCGCTCCTCGGGAGTCATCGCCCGCGTCATCGAGCCGATATCCTTGTGGGCGCCCGACTTGATCGCGTCGGTCTTCACGCCGATCTTCTCCAGGAGCTTCTCGACGTTCATCGTATTGAAGATCACGCCGATCGAGCCGACCAGCGTCCCGGGGTGCGCCACGATCTTGTCGCACCCGGCGGCGACGTAGTAGCCGCCCGAGGCCGCGACGTCGCCCATGAGCGCGACCACGGGCTTGTGCGTCTCCTTGCGCACGCGCTCGACGGCGCTGTAGAGCTCCTGCACCGCCCCGACCGTGCCGCCGGGGGAGTTGATCTGGAGGACGATGGCCTTGACCTCGCTCTTCTCGCCCAGCTGGCGCACGCGGCGCGCCCATTGCTCCACGCCGCGCTCCCAGGGGCGGCCGTTCTCGGACTCCTGGATCACGCCGTGGATCGCGACCCAGCCGACGACGCCTTCGCTCCTCGACAAGAGCTTCAGCCGGCTCGCGCCGTCCGGCCCCGAAGGACGATGGTTGCGCACGAGGATGACCGCCGCGGCGAGCGCGGACAGGACATGGAGGGCGACCAGCGCCGTCACCCAGCGCCGTCGCGCGGGGCGGCTCGCGGGAGGCTCGTGGCCCGCCTCGCGCTCCGGCGGCGACGGCTGGACGATCAGCTCCTGCGCGGCGGCCGAAAGCTCTTCGGCTCCCGCTTCCGGACTGGCGTGCTCGGGTTGCGGGCCAAACGATTCTTGTTCCATGTCACTTTCTCACTGTCGCGATATCGACGAAACGGTTGCGCCCGGTCTCCTTGGCGTGGTAGAGAGCGTTGTCCGCCTGGTGGATCACTTCCTCCGGCGTCGAGCCGTCGCGCGGGAAATGCGCGATGCCGAGCGAGACCGTGACGTGGATCGTCTCCATCCCCAGCGTGAAGGTCTCCTTTTCGACGTTGGCGCGCACGGCTTCCGCCTTGCGCAGCACCCCGACGTGGTCGGCGCGCGGCGCCACGATCCCGAACTCCTCGCCGCCGTAGCGCGCGACGAAATCGGTCTCATACACCGAGGCTTTGACGACCTCGGCGACGCGTTTGAGGACTACGTCGCCGAACTGGTGTCCGTAGGTGTCGTTGAACTTCTTGAAATGGTCGATATCGAGCAGCATGAAGCAGTAGCTGGTCTTGAACGTCTTGGCGCGCACCGTCTCTTCCTTCATCTTCTGGTCCAGCACGCCGCGGCGCGCCAGGCCCGTGAGGCCGTCCACCTGCGAGAGGCGCTCGACCTCTTGGAAGAGCTTGAGCCGCCGGAACGCGAATCCGGTCTGGTCGGCGAAGCTCAGGGCCTTCTGCACCAGGGCCTGCGGGTCCCCGCCCGGCGCGACGTGCGCGAAGAAAAAACCCATGACCTCCTGGCCCTCGCGGATCGGGAGCATCACCGCGCTCTCCGGGTCCGCCATGACGTGCGGAACGTTCATGCCGATCTTGTTCGCCTGCAGATAGCGTTCGATCGCCTTCCAGTTCGCCCCGATCGAATTGCCCAACCGCCGCGTCACCAGGGGGTGGAGCGAATTCTCCGACCGCAAGTCGCTGACGTAGAGCGCGAACTCGTCGACGCCGACGAACTGTTGGACCGCCGCCTCGAGCTTGGGGCGGATCTCATCCCAGTTCAACGCCTCCGAAAGCCCCTTGACCAGGCCATACAGCGCGAGGACCTCGCGCTGCTCCGCCTCGGTCTTGGCGCCCCGGACCTTGGCCTCCCCGACGATCTTCTCGAGCGCCCCTCGTTTGGCCTCGCGCTCTTCCAGCATCTCGTCGATAAGGTCGTACTCGCCGCCGTTGCGCCCGATGACGTAGGCGGTGTACAGCCCGCCGACGATGGCCCAGAGGCCGAGGCCGATCCAGGTCTGGCGCTGGTGCGCGCTCGTCAGGAGCACGAAGCCCGAGCCCCACACGGCGGCGCTGCCGGCCGCGACGGCGAGCGCGGCCCACCAGCGCCGCGGCCAGGCGATCCAAAAGGAGATGCCGGGCGTGGAGGCGAGGAACGCGCCGAGGAGAAGCGGGTGCAACGGATTCATTCAGCCCACCACCTGGTTGCGGCCGCCTTCCTTCGCTTTGTAGAGCCGCTCGTCGGCCGCGCGCACGAGCTGGCTCGGCGTGGTCGCGTCCTGCGGGAAGGTGGAGACCCCGTAGCTCTGGGTAACCCTCGTATGCTTGCCCTCGAAGACGAAGGGCTCCTCCATCACCTTGATGCGGATGCGGTTGGCGAACTCCACCGCCTGCGGATGGGCCATCCCCGGCAGGACGATCGCGAACTCCTCGCCGCCGTAGCGCGCCACGAAGTCCACCGGCCGCGCGCTGTCCGAAAGGATCTGCGCGACCCTCTGCAGCAGGAAGTCTCCGGCCTGGTGGCCGTAGGTGTCGTTGTACTTCTTGAAATGGTCCACGTCGCACATGACCATCGACAAGGGCGCCTGCGAGCGCCCCGCGCGCAGGACCTCGTCGGCGAGCCGGGTCTGGAAGGCCTTGTGCGTGAAGAGCTTGGTCAGCGGGTCGTGGGTCGCGAGGTCGCCGACCGCCTGGTAGAACTCGATATTCTCCAGCGTCAGCGAGGTGAGCGTCGCGAACAAGTCCGCCGTGCGCAGGGCGTCGGCCGAGAAGCCGAAGGTCTTCTTCACGACCGACAGCGGCGAAACGACCGCCGCGCGGAAGTTCCAGGCTTGGTTGCGGAAGCGCTCGTCGGTCGCCATGTCTTTGACCAAGACGGAGGCGTGCGTCGTGATCGACAGGCGGGTCAGGGAGTCGGGAGGCTCTCCCGGCAGGATGCGCACGCGGCTGCCCTGGAAGCGCCGCTCGAGCACGCTCAGAAGCCTCCCCTGCGCGTCCTTGGCGTCCATGGTGCCCGTGAGCGTCTTGGCCGCGCCGGTGAGGTCGCGGCGCAGGCGGATCTGGTGCGCCGCCGCGCTCTCGAAGGCGCCGTAGAACTTCAGGTCGCGCTCGAGCTCGCGGACCCGAGTGTCCACCTGCTGCGCATACTGATTGGCCGCGGCCCTCGCCTCCTTGAGCCGCGCGCGATGGAAGCTGAGGCCGAGGCTCGCGACCCACACTCCGACCAGCTCGACGCCGAGCGCCACGCGCGAAGGGAGGTCCTTCATCTGCGACATCAGCAGCAGCGCCCCTGCGGTGCACAGGAACATGAAGATGACCTGCAGTTCGTCGTCCTTGCGCAGGTCGGACCAGAAGTAGAGCAGCGAGGCCGCCGGGAAGAGGATGAGGGCCCACTCGGGATACAAGTAGAGGGCGGCGGCGATGGCGAAGAAAAGGGCGTTGGAGCCGAAGAGCGTTATGTCTCGTGCGCTGAACAAATACTCCCCCTCAAACGGCGTTCACGGGGAGGGACGCAAAGACCGCGTCCCTCCCCGTGGGCCCCACCGTGCGAAATGGTGGAGGTGGCCGGCACTGCCCCGGCGTCCAAGCGCCGCCCGCTCAGGTCACTACAGGCTTAGTCCGGACTCATTGTCGTCCCGGGAAAACCGCCGGACGGGTGCTCCCGGGACCAGCTCCGTATTGTCTCGAGCCCGCCCCGACGAAGCGCGCGAGGCGGACCCCAGCCTGCTGATGACGCTGGGACCCGTTTAGCAGGTGTCACGGCCAGCGTGGACTTATCGCGTGTTAGGCGACGGCCCAGGCCACAGTCGACGTATTGACGTTGGCTTTTGTGTTTTGGTCGGATTTTATCCTGGCTCTGACCAACCAGGGCCTGCGACCAGGAGCCTAACGACCCCTGTCGATCCTGTTTCACCCCCGCCGGATGCTCCGCGAAGCGCCCGGCGCGGGTGAAAAACGGTAAGCGTTTCCAGTATAACAGAGCGGTTCCCCTTCTTCAAGCATTTTGCGGTTAAACGATGGCGGCGGCTTGGCGCAAGGCGTGGACGAAGTCCTGCACGGTGCGGAACCGGCGCGTCGGCTCCGGCTCGAAAGCGGCGGCGAAGAACTCGTCCACGGCCCCGGGAAGCTCGGGCGCCAGCCGGCTCGGCGCGGCATAGGACTTGTTCATCTTGTTCATGAGCATCCCGGCGGCCGAGCCCTGGAAGGGCAGGTTGCCGGTCAACAGCTCGTAGAAGCACACGGCGAGCGAATAGATGTCCGACTCGCGGCAGACGAGACCATGCTCCTGCTCCGGGGCCATGTACGGCGGCGTGCCGGCGACGCTGCCGGTCGTCGAAAGCCTGCTCGCCGCGTCCTTGGCTTGGCGGGCGATGCCGAAGTCCATGACCTTCACCTCGCCCGCCGCGGACAGCATGATGTTCGACAGCTTCAGATCGCGGTGGATGATGCCGTGGTCGTGGGCGTAGCCCAAGGCTTGCGCCGCCTTCTCGATGAGGACGGCGGCCGCCTCGAGGCCCAGCCGGCCGCGGCGGTCGAGCAGATGGTAGAGCGTCTCGCCGTCCACGTATTCGAAGATGAGGTAGACGTCCTCGCCGTCCTCGACGATGGAATGGATCGCCACGATGCCGGGATGACGCAGGGCCGCGACGGTCCGCGCCTCTTTGAGGAACCGTTCCCGCTCGCGCGGGTCGGCCCGGATCTCGTCGCGCATCTTCTTGACGGCCACACGGCGCCCCAGCGCCTGGTCGACGGCCTCGTAAACGACCCCCATCCCGCCGACCCCGAGTTGGCGGATGATGCCGTAGGCGTCCCGGAAGCGAGGGCCGGCGATGCGAGAGTACGCTTCCGCCGGGACCGCGGCCTCGATCGCGTCGGCGGCCGCCTCCTCCTGCGCGCCACGCCCGCCGCGCCATGACAGCAGGAGTTCCAGCAGCCCGAGCGCCACGATGAAGCCGCCGGCGATCCCCAGCACCAGGAAGCCGATGCTGCGGCGGCGCTGCGCGTCGGCGCCCGCGGTCCGGCCGGGGCCCTCGGCGCCGGCGGCGCCGGGCTCGTCGAACAGGAAAGAGAGGTCCTGGCTCTCGCCCGCCGCCTGGGCGGCGTCGGATTTCGCCCGATACGCGGGATCGAGCGCGGCCGCTTGGCGCAGCTCCGCAAGCGCCACCGCACGATGGCCCAAGCCGTTCTCGGCGCGCGCCAGCTCGAAGTGGGCCGAGGGATCGTTCGGATCGAGGCGCAGGAGCGCCAGGGTCACGTCCTTCGCCTCCCCGTAGCGTCCGCGGCGATTCAGCTCGCGGGCGACGGCCCGGGCGTTGCCGGCCTGGGCGGGCGAGGATTGCAAGGCCGCCAGAATGTCCTGGACCGCGTCGCCGTAGGTACGGAGTCCGTCGGCCAAGGGACCGAAATCGACGAGCTTGGACGGAGTCTTGGAGGCCACCAGCGCATCCATGAACATGCCACCCTGGTACATCTCATTGCCGCCGCTGGGGTACACGGCTGCTCCGTTACCGTTCACGTCGGGGTTCAGCGTGACGCTGCCGAGGGTTCCGTTCACATAGATGGTCTTGGTGTTCGAAATGGC
>JAPLKK010000239.1:0-6906 GCA_026388115.1 Elusimicrobiota bacterium
GGCGGCCCGCTCGGGTCGGCGAAGGCAGCGCCGTTGTACATCCAGCCCACGGCGTTCGCCGGTCCGCACTTGAAGAAGCTGGTGTTCTGGCTGAGGGCGTTGCAGCTGCCCGTCCCGAGGTTCCGGTTGTCATAGGCCAACAGGTAGTTCGTCCACCCTCCCGACGCCGCCGACTGCCAGCTCCCGTTGACGTCCAGCCACGAGCCGTCCCGGCTGCGCTGGACGCGGACGTGGACGCCGTAGATCACGTCGGCGAGGTTGGATTCCGCCGCGGTCCCCTGGATCGAGGCGAGCTGGCTCCTCCATGTCGAGGATGAGTTATAAGGAAGACCGGCCGACGGCGGCACCGTTCCCGTCATCGTGACCGTCGGGCTGGTGTTCGAGATGACGAAGGGCACGCCGGTCTGCCCGTCCGACCGGTTCATCATCGTCGTCAGAGTCCCGTAGTTGCTCGGGTTGCCGGCGATGTCCTTAGTCTTCGCGAACAGCGTGTACGCCCCGTTCGCCATCGCCGTGGCGTTGGCCGGATAGCTCCAGCTGAACGTCGGCGTCCCCTGGCCCGAGCCGCCCACGGTGAGCCAGGTGCCGCCGCTTGAGCTCGAGCCGCACGACGCCCCCATATTTATCCCGCCGTCCCAGCACCCGCCGCTGCCCTGGACCTGGATCTGCGTGACGTTCGTCCCGATGTTGAAGGCGTCGAGAGCCTGGCCGCTGAACGCGGCGAACGGACGCAGCACCAGCGGCTCGCCGTCGGTCGTATCCAGGGCCGCATTGCCGGTCCAGCCGGTCGGCGCGCTGCCGCTGTAGCCGGTGAGGTTGGAGTAAGGCTGGGTGGACGCGATGGTCGGCGCCGAACTGCCGATCGAGAACGTGCTGGAGGCCACGCCGTTGAGCGTGCTCGTCGGGTAGTTCGAGCCGCGCCCCGCCGAGTCGCACGCGGCCGTCGGGTCGGTCAGGCCCGTGTTGTCGCAACCGCGGACCAGGAGGTTATAGGCATAGCCGTTGGTGATGTCGGTGGTCGTGAAAGTCGGGCTCGCGAAGTACCAATAGGTCGCTCCGGTCGTCAGCCCCGGCGAGGCGCCCGCGTAGCTCGCCTGCACCCAGTTGCCGGCGGCCCCTCCGCCCGGCAGGGTCGTCCACTGCGAGCCGGTCCAATACTGCCCGTCCGACCGCGTCAGCAGGTACTCCACCCGGTTCACGCCCGCCTGCGGGGCCGTGCTCGCGTAGAACCCCGCGCAGCTCGTGTACTGGCCGCAGGCGTCCGCGACGGCTCCCGTGAACTGCAGCTGGCCGATCGGCACGGAGGCCACGCCGTTGACCGGGATGCTGATCGTGGCGGTCGGCGGCAGGATGTCGTAGTAGAACGTAGTCTGGCTGGTCGACAGGGTCCAGAAGTTCTCGAGCGGCAGGCTCGTGCCGGTCGAGGTCCGCGCGTTGTCGAACGCCGTCACGAACAAGGTGAAGGACGACCCGCTGATGTCCCGCGGGTCGAAGGCCTGGCCCGACTGGAGCTTGTTGGTGACCCAGTTGCCTTGCCCCGCGTACGGCGGGCCGCTCGGGTCGGCGAAGGCGGTGCCGTCGTAGGTCCAGCCCACGCTGTTCGCCGGTCCGCACTTGAAAAAGCTGGTGTTCTGGGTGACGGCGTTGCAACTGCCCGTTCCCAGGTTCCGGTTGTCATAGGCCAGCAGGTAGTTCGTCCACCCGCCGGACGCCGCCGGCTGCCAGTTCCCGTTGACGTCCAGCCACGAGCCGTCCCGATTGCGCTGGGCGCGGACATGGACGCCGTAGACGACATCGTTGACGTGGCCCGCGTTGGCGGTGCCCTGGATCCCGGCGAGCTGGCTCCTCCACGTGGAAGAGGAGTTGTACGAAAGGCCGTTCGCCGGCAGCCCGGCGCCCGTCATGCTGACCGCCGGGCTGGCGGTCATGACCACGAACGGCACGCCGGTCTTGCCGTCCGAGCGGTTCACCATCGTGGTCGTCGAGGCGTAATCGTTGGGGTTGTTCGCCATATCGCTCGTCTTGGCGTACAGGGTCCACTTGGCGCCGTTGACCATCACGTTCGTCGCCGCGGCGGGAACGGCATAGGTCCAACTGAAGGTCGGCGTCCCCTGCCCGGCGCCTCCGACGGTGACCCACGTTCCGCCCGAGCCGCTCGACCCGCACGACGCGGTGAAGGTGTTGGTCAGGCCGTCCCAGCAGCCGCTGCCGCCCTGGAGCTGGATCTGCGTGACGTTCGTGCCGATGTTGAAGGCGTCGACGGCCTGGCCGCTGAAGGCGGCGAAGGGACGCAGCACCAGCGGCTCGCTGTCGGCCGTGTCCAGGACGGCGTTGCCGGTCCAGCCGGCCGGCGCGCCGCCGGCGTAGTTCGCCAGGTTCGAGAAAGGCTGGGTGGTGGCGACGGTGGGGGTCGTCTCGTCGATGACGAAGGTGACCGTCGAGACGCTCGCGTTCGGGATGGCGCTGCCGGCGCGGTCCATCGCCTGGAGCGTCAGGTAATAGGTCGTCTGGTCGGTCCAGATGCTCTTCGGGAAACTCATCGCCCAGCTGCACGAATACACGTTCCCGGGGATGCTCCCGTTGGCGGTGCAGGCAGCGCTGCCGACGGCGCCGACGCCGTAGCCTCCCGTCCCCGAGTTCGTCGAGATGGCGACGTCGCTGCCGCTGGCCCAGCTCATGTTGTCCTGGAGGAAGTTGACGCCGGTGTTCTTGTCGACGTACCTCAGCTTGAACTGGATGGCGGCCAGGGAGGCCTGGGGGAGAGCGGTCCATAGCGAGCCCTGGTTCGCGCCCGCGCTGTCGATGACCACGCCGGTGAACGTGACGTTCTGCCGCTGATAGGCGGTGGCCGTGGAAGGCGTGAGGATGCCGCCCGTGGGCGCGGTCTTGTCCAGGATGAAGGAGATCGAGGCGGGGCTCGCCTGCGTATTGCTGCTCTTGTCCACGGCCAGGACCGAGGCCGTGTACGGCACGCCCTCCGTGAGGTAGCTCGCCCAATTGTTCGTCGTCTGCGTCCACGGAGCGACGTTGCCGCCGCTGACGCCGAAGTAGCCGGCTGGGCTGCCCGCGGTGCACGCGGCGGCGGACATGTTGCCGGCCGAGGCGGTGTCCAGGCCGGTGAAGCAGCTCCCTCCTCCGCTCACCTTGAGCAGGGCCTTGCTCACCCCGGAGTAATATCCCGCCGAGGCCGCCGGGTCAGACGCCGTCCCCGCCAGGGCCGTGATCGACCGGAACCACACGTCGGGCGCGGGAGTACCGCCCTGCGCGGACGCGCCATTGGCGCTCGTCCCGTTGACGAACGAGTCGATCGAGGCCGTCGGCGCCAGCACGTCCCGGCTCCAGGCAGCGGCGAAGGGCCGCTTGTTGACCCCCGGAACGCCGATCGGGCCGCCGTCGCGGGAGTACGACTCGTTGAGCGCGACGGAGCCGAGGAGGGTCGGGGCCTGTATAGCGCTGAAGGTGTTCGAGTTCGCGGCCGCCGTGCCGCTGTCCCACAGGAGGCCGTAGACGCCGCCCTCCGCCTGCGAGACGACGACGTACATCTTGTTGTCGATCGAGTCCGGGGCGACTTGGACGATCTGCGGGTTGCCGCCGTTCGGCGACGGACCGAGCACGTTGGCGCCCGCGTCCACGACCGCTGCGGCGTCGGTCCAGGTGCCGTTGTTGTTCGAGCCGGCGGTGAACCGGCCCAAGGAAAGCTTGCCCGTCACCGTGGTGGTGCTGTTCGCCACGACCGCGAGACACCCGGAGCCGTCCGGCACGCAGCCGAGGTCGAAGGAATTGTAGTCCACGCGGTTCAACGCCGTGGCCCAGCCTTGCCTGAAGCCGTTGCCGGTGCTATCCCAGGTGTAGTTGCCGTTCCAATGGTCGAGGCTGAGCGTCCAGTTCCCGAGCGATGCCGCGCCGACGATCTCCGAGTTCCCGGGATTGCCGGCCAGCCGCATACCCATGATGTCCTGCGCCGTGCCGGCCTGCGCGGGGCCGGCGCAGCCGCCCGGGGTGGGAGAGGCCACGTTTGTCGCGCAGGACCAGGAGCCGGTCGGGTAGAAGACGTTGTAGCGGAGGATGTTCGAGCCGGCCGCCGGATAGGAGGCGCTCGCGTTGGAACCCCAGGCGACCATGGCGCGCGGGCCGGTGGACGGGGCCGATGTGGAGGTCTTCTGCTCCCAGGCCACGTCGAACGCCTCGTACTGTGGGTTGGCGGAGGACGGAGCCTCGGCGACGTTCTCCAGCGTCATGGAGCTGACGAACTGCGCGTTGGTCGTCCCCCCATTGCCCTTCCAGAACCAGGAGCTGAGTTTGGGGGAATTCGAGTTGTCCAAGCCGAGGATGATGATGTAGTCGTTGGCCGGGTCGGGGCTCGGCTCCGCGCGCATCCACCAAGGGGTCGCCGTCAGCGCCCAGGGGAAGTTGTTGCCGGAGCCGCCCTCGCTCGACCCGTTCACCCAGTTGGTGCCGTTCCAGATGTCGAACTTGGGCGTGTTGCCGCCGGGGACCGACCAGAACACGATCGCGCGGCCGGTCTTCCTCTCGTAGGCCACGTCGAACATGCGGGCAGCGGCGTTCGCGTCGATGCCGGCCTGGAAGAGCACGGCGCCGTTCGGGGTGTTCCAGCCGCTGGCGGCGGTCCAGACCAGGCCTTTGAGGTTGCCCTCGTTGTCCTGCGTGACGAGCACCTTCTCATCGCGCGTCGTGCCGGCGCGCAGGATGGCGAAGCGCGCCCCGTTGATGTGCGGGGCGGAGTTCGGCGAGCCCGTGGGCGCGACCTGCGGCGTGGTGACCGGCGTGCCGCTCCATGTCCAGTTGGCCGGCACGCTGTTCGTCCGGGTGGTCATGTCGCCGCGCATCTCGCTGTAGACCATCGTGTCGCTGGCGATGGTCACGCCCTGCATCGTCCACTCCGGGACGTAGCTCGAGATGAGCTGGGGAGAAGCGCCGGGGACCGCCCCGTCGACCACCTCGATGCCGTACATCTGTCCGCCCTCGCCGTTCGTGGCCGCCGCTTCGGTGGTGACGGCGACGACGGAGACGACGTTCAGGCCCGGGGTCCCGAAAGCCCGGATCATGCGCTGGCTGCCGCCGCCCGTCTGGTAGGGAGCCGAATTGCCGCCCAAGGCGGTCAAGCTCGTCCCGCAGCCGCCCGAGCACGAAAGCGTCTTGAAGCGGACGTAGTTGGATCCGTCGGAATAGGCGTAGATCAGGTAGTCGCCGTCGCTCTGCCAGGCCAGGTCGTAGGGAGACTCCGTCTGGGGCAGGCCGTCGTAATTCACGTTGGAGCCGTTGAAGTAGGTGTTCGTCAGCTCCGATTGGCTGTAGTTCGTCCAGGCGGCTTGCTGGGCGGCGAGGGTGTTCGGACAGGCGGCCGGCCCCTCCCAGTACATGCCCCGCAAGCTGTTGCTGTTGGCGGCGGCGCTGGGCACGTTGGCGGCCGCCAGGGCGATGACGTTCGTGCCCGGCTGCGGGGCCAGCCTCACGGAGGCGAAGGAAGCGCTGCCGCTGCCGGAGAGGGTCTGCGACGCGAAGGCCGGCGTGGAGACGGAGACCCATATGCTGCCGTTCCAGCAGTTCATCGCGAAGGTGTTCGCGGTGGTCGTCCCGAACACGACGATCAGGTGCTGTTGCAGCTGCTCCCAGGCGAGGTCGATGGGATCGGAGCGCATGATGTCCGCCATGCCGGCGCCCGTGACCGTGTTGTTCCAGTTGAAGGTGGTCTCGTTGGTGATGCGGCCGTAGGCGACGTTGTTGCCCGTCCCGTTGCTGTCGACGATGGCGATGCCCACCTCGCGGGCTTGGGAAGGCCGGGCCGCGAGCCGGACCCACCGGACATTGCCGGGGTTGGCGCCCGCCTGCGTGTAGCCGGCGACGGTGCCGGCTGACCACGCCGGGTTGCAGCCGACCCCCGAACAGCTCAGGGTCCAGTACTGGAGCTGGTTGCCCGTCGTGTTGTTCGACCCGTTCGCCGCGACAACGATGGCCGTGTCGCTCGAATAGGCCACGTCGAAAGCCCTCTCGTGAAGGGTCGCGACAGGCATATTGGTGGCCAAGACCTGCGGCGTCGACCAGCCCCCGCCCGACCCCGCGTGGTACTGGCCGACCAGCTGGCCGTACGAGTCGAGGGTGACGAGCACCATTTCGCCGGTCCGGTTGGTCGAGGTCGACTGTACCGCCGAGCGCGTCCACAACACCTCGCCTGGGCTGGCCGGCGAGCCCGTGAGGCTGCCGACGTCCGAGGCCGGAGAGCTGGACGACCAGACGTAAGTCGAGTAATTGATGCTCCGGGTCGACGGGGCCGAGTTCGCGCTGGGATACACCACCATCGCGGAGGTCCCCGCCCAGACGCGCTTGCCCACCCACGCCAGCGCCGCCAGCGCCACGGCCGCGAAGGCCGCGAGCGTCTTGGAGCGGCGCCTGAGCGCGCTCACGGGCTCTTCCTCCATGCCTTGACCCGCGCGCTCACCTCGCCGTCCGGGTCGCGCTGGAGCTTGTCCAGGGCCTTGATGATCGCCCGCGACTTGGGCTGGCGGGTGAGGGCAAAGGCGGCGTGCTTGCGGATCTCCGGGTCGGCATGGCCGGCCGCCTTGATCAGCTCCTGGACGGCCTCGGGCCGGTGGTGCAGGCTCAAGCTCGCGGCGGCCGCGCACCTGACGTCGCGGTCCGAGTCGCCGGCCAGCGCCGCCCCCAGCGCCATGGTCGCCTCGGGCGCGTCGATGCCCATCAGCGTCCGGGCGGCGACGGCCCGGACGAGGGACGACCCGTCCGACGAGAGCGCCTGCGCGAGATCGAGGACGGCCGCCGTCCCTTCCTGGGCCGCCAGGGCCTGCAGGAGCGTGTAGCGCACCTGGGGGTTCTGCTCCGCCTTCAGCGCGGCGCGCAGGGAGTCGGCCGGCACGGCGGCGGCCCGGTCGC
>JAPLKK010000239.1:6922-7361 GCA_026388115.1 Elusimicrobiota bacterium
CCCGCAGGCGGTCCAGCGGGCTCGAGCCGGCGGGTTGGGTCTGGGCGTCGGCGGGGCCGACGACGGGTTTCTCGGAGAAGGCATGCGAGGCGCAGAGAATGGAAACGGCGCAGGCGGCGGCGAGCGGCGCGGCGCTATGGGAGCGCGCGCGCGTGAAAATGGATTCGGCTGCCTTTCCGCTTTGGACCACGAAGTTTTTCGCCTCCCGGGCGAATTACGGAAAATAATAACGGTACGGCCACGATTTATGATTACGAGGATGTGTCGGGGATCAGCAGAGGAGGACGACGTTTCGCAAAACGGGGCCTGCGGCCGCCGCCGATAGCGGCCGCAGGCAAATCGCCTCGGCGGTGAGCAAAGCGGAGCAAAGAGCGACGGCCGCCGGGCGGGCTGAAAGGCGCTTGGCGGCCGCCCAGCGGGGAGCGGCGGGCCGGAAGGG
>JAPLKK010000243.1 GCA_026388115.1 Elusimicrobiota bacterium
AGTCCACGCTCATTGTAGCAAGGGAAAACGTCAGCAATCTCTGAAAAGGGCGGATACGCGGCGCTTGGTGCCGCCGGTCCCGTCGTGCTATGCTGAGGCTGGAATGGAGCTATCGATACTCATCGCCAGGATCGCGTCGGTGCTGTATCTCTCGATGTCTCTGGGCGCGTTCTTCAACGCGGACTATTTCGGGAGACTCGCGGAGGACATGTACAAGAATGCCGCGATGACCTGCCTGGGCGGCCTGATGGCCGTCATCCTGGGGTTCCTCATCGTGAGCTATCACAACGTCTGGCGCAAAGATTGGACCGTCCTGATAACGATCATCGGCTGGCTGGCCCTCGTCAAAGGCGTCCTGATTCTGGCCTTCCCGCAGTTCCTACAGCGTCTGTCCGAACCGTTCCTGACGGGCGGCGGCCTGAGGGTCTTTCCGTATGTCACGCTTGCCCTCGGGCTTCTGTTCGCCTACTTCGGATTCGCGCGCCGTCGCGCCTGAACCCGCTACCGGCGCTTGGCCACCGCGGCGTCGACGCTCAACTCGGCGGCGTCCGCCCCCTTCACGGTCACGGTCACCTCGTCGAGCAGGCGCAGCCCTTCCGCGCGCTCGCCTTCCAGGGTGATGGTCACGGGCATCTCTCTAAGCTGGACGACGGCTTGGGCATTCCGTCCCTTGCGCACCACCTTCACGTAGCCCGAGAAGGTCCGGCCGCGGTTCTCGGGCTTCGCCAGCTCGTAGACCGACATGAACGCGTCCACCTCGAGGTCCATCTGCTTGGACGCCTGCTCGCGGCCGTTGAGGTGCTGCATGTACTCGGCCAGGTCCGCGAACCCCATGCGCCGCAGGTCGGCTTCCACCGCGTCGCGCACGACGCGCGGGTCGCGCCCGGCGAGGTACGCCTCGAGGATCGACTGGTTGTACATGTCGGCGAAGCGCCGGATGGGCGTGGAGGGGTGGTCGTACTCCCCGGCCTGCAAGGCCAGCCCCTCGTGGCCCTCCGTGTCCTCGACAGCGTAGATGGCGGGGTTGCGGGTGCGCAGGGCAAGGATCTGCGCGGCCTCTTTGCGCTCGGCCGAGATGTCCTCTCGCGCCTTCAGGGCGGCCAGGTACTGCCAGAGGGTCTGCTCCTTCGGCCACGGCACGCCGAGTTCCTTCAGCTCGTCGCGCAGCAGGTCATTGGCCGCCTGCTCGACTTCGGGATGCACGCGGCTGATGTGCGGGACTTCGAACTGGGAGCTGATGCGGGTCAGGCGCGTCGCGATGACGCGGTTGCCGTACACCTTGAGCTCCTCGATGAGCTTGTGCGACTCCGACTCGCGCGGATCTTCCTTGACGACCTCGGTCTTCCACGTCCCGTCCGCCTGCGGCCGGTGCTCCACCGGCATGAAGCTCAGGTTCAGCTTGCCGCGCGCCGCGTCGCGCGCCGAGAGTTTCCCGGCGAGCTCGCGGGCCAGGGAGACCTGATCCACGTGCGCGATGCCGTGGTCCTTCCCGCCTTCCCACAGCTTGGCCACTTGGTCGTAGCTGTAGCGGCCCTGCACGCGCACCTTGCCGAGGAACATGTCCGACTGGTCGAGCAGGAACTCGCCCGTCGGGCTGAAGCGCATGCGGGTGATCATCCCCAGGCTGTCCTTGCCCGCCAGCAGGCTCGCGACGTGCTTGCTGACGACGGGGTGGTTCATCGGGAATTCCGGCACGCCGTCTTTGTCGATGGAATAGAAGGTGTTGCCGACCTTGGCCGCGGCCGCGAACGCCGGGGTGCCCGGCTTGACGTACTGCGCCACGTCCGCCGTCGCCAGGTACCACGTGAAGCTGCCGTCCGCTCCCTTCTCCACGTAGAACGCGTCGTCGAGGTCGCCCGCGCCTTTCGGGTCGATGGTGATGAAGGGCAGTCCGCTTAAGTCCTCGACCTTGGCGTGCGAGGCGCGCGAAGTCGGCGGCGGTATCCTGCTCCCGGCCGATCGCCTCGGCCTGGCGGATGACGTCGGCCTCGAAAAACCCGCGCGCGCCGTGGCGCAGGGCGATCTCGCGGGCCGCGATCTCCGGCGTGAGGCTCCGACCGAGGTTCAAGATCGGGACCGCCGCGAAGCCGGAAGCCGCCGGCCGCACGAAGACCTGCACGAGGTCGCCCGCGCGCGCCTCGGCCGCTCCCCGTTCGAGAGGCAGCGCCTCGTAGAGGCCCTTGGCCTTCCCATTTTCGCGGAACAGCGACTCCAGCGTCAGACCCGCCTTACCGGCGACCACGCGCCCGATGATCATGTCGCCGGGGTAGGCGCCGATGGAGCGCACGGCGCTGGGCTTGCCTTGGCTGAAGACGACCTCGACCAACGTGTCCGAGATGATGCCTTGCGCGAGGCGCTCCGGCACTTTGACCGGCTTCTTGATCGGCATCCCTTCCGCGTTGAACGCCGGCATGAGCACGTAGGTCTTGGTTCCTCGGCGCAGCAGGAGAGTGCGCTGGATCTCAGTCTCCGGCCCCGCCACGGCGGCCCCGAGCCCTGGGTCAGGGCCCCCGACCCGGGGCACGGGGGGGACCTCCGCCGGCTTGGCCTGCCAGGCGCGCTCCAATCCGCCGGGCAAGGCTTTGGCGCCTTGGGCGTAGAGGAACTCCGCGCCCCGCGCCTCGGGCCGCGGACCGCTCGTGGTGAACCTGTCGAGCATCTTCAGCGTCAACGCGCCCAGCCTGTCCGTTGTCTCGGACGCGGCCCCGGGGAACGCCACGCCGGCGACCGAGAAGCCGGATGCCGGTGTGAAGAAGGCCGCGGCCGCCCGCGCAAACTGCTGGCGATCGCCGCCCGCGTCGAGCGCGAGGAAGATCTGATAGGCCCCTGAGGCGTCGGGCCGCGCGTTCACCTCCACCCGGCCGGTGATGCCGAGCCCGCGCGCGAAGCGCTCGGCGGTCTTCTCCAGGCGCCTGCGGAGCTTCGGGCTTTCCGCGTCGAAGAGGGGCCGCAGGAGCAGGACCGCGCCAGGCGTCGGGCGCGTCGGAGCCTCGACAGCCGGCGCGGCGGCGCCGTCCAGGCGGGCCGACGCATCGCGGCGGCCGAGGAGCCGGCTGAACTCGGCCACAGCGGCGCCGGTTTCGGCGGAAGGATCGAGCTCCAGGCGGACGGCGTAGCCCCTGGCCGTCTCGTTCTTGACGCGGGAGAGACGGGCGCTCAGGACCTTGATGCCCTTGGCCTTCAGCTCGCGCACGACGGCGGCGGCCAAGAGTTCCGTGCGCCGCGGATTCATGGCGGACCGCCAGCCGATGGAGATCACCACGGCGGGGCGGAACTCCACGATGGGGACCTCGGGCTCGAAGCGCACCTGGGGCGCGGGCGGCGCGGCCCGCTGGGGCCGCAGCTCGGCGAAAGTCAGCGCCCGGCCTTCCGCTTTCGCGGCCTGGTACTTGCGAGCCGCCTGAGCCAGCTTCGACCAACCGGATTCGCTCATCAGGCTCAGGAAATTGTCCGGCGCCATGAAGGGGTTGTGGACCTTCCAGAGCTCCGCGGCTTTCTTCAGCCCGCGCGGCTGGCCGCGGCCGTCGAAGCCGATGCGGTCGACGCGCGCCATGAACTTGTCGAAGCTGCCCGGCTCGAGGATCGTGCGTCCCGCATCGTTGTCCTCGACGCGCCCGGACTGCATGATGAGCTGCTCGACGCCCACGCCGCTCGGGCCGCCGTGCCACGACTTGTAGGAACCGAGCGTCTCGACGAAGAGGCGCTTGGCCAGGCGGATGTCCGCCAGCACGGCATCGGCCGCGGCCTGTCCGCCGAGCCGGACCACCTCGCCCAGCTGGCCGGCGAAGTACCGGGGGTACGGATTGGCGTAGTCGGGGCGGATGGTGAAGGAAACGTCGATGTCCAAGAGCATCGCGCCGGCCGCGCTGCGGACCTTGACCGGCAGCATGTAGACGCCGGGCGCCGGCTTGCCGGTCGCCGGATCGGTCAGCGCGACGGGGTCGCCGACGGAGGCCTGCAATGCCGAGCCGGGATAGAGATCCGCCGCCTCGCGCGTGACGGACGCGGCCAAGGACTGCTTGAGCTCCGGCAGACGCTCCTTCATGAAAGTCGTGAACTGCTCCTGCGTCCAGCTCTCGGGCAGCCTGACCATCAGGTCGTAGTCCGGATGCCCGTCGGCGAAAGTCAGGCGGGCGGAGGAGCCGCGCGAGAGGACCTCGAAGCTTCCAGGCGCGAGCCATGCTCGGGCGGTGGACTGCACGGCGGCCTCAAGGGCCGCGTTGGCGCGCTTGCTGCCTTCGACGAGAACGGGAGCGAAGGCGGGACGCTGGGCCTCGAGCGGACCTGCCGCTTGCGCTCCGGCAGGCGTTCCCGCTGGGACCGTCGCCGGCGCGCCAACGGGGCTAGGCGCCTCGACGCGCCTATCGGCGAGGCCGCCTGCGACCGGGACGGCCGGCTCGGCCAAGGCTTGGGCCCGCGCCGCGACGGGCGCGATAGCCTGCGGCAGAGAGGGGACGACAGAGGCGGGCAGGCTCGTCGGCGCGCTGATCGCCGGCGCGGCCGCCCGGATCTGTACGGCCGGAAGAAGCGCGGGCGAAAGATCGCCCAGCTTCAGCGCTGGGAGGGCCGGTAATTGGACCGGATTCGAAATGGAGGCGGCCTGGCCGACCGCCGGGACGGGGACCGCCGCTGCGGCCGCGCCCGCCGCCGCCTTGACCTGAGCAAGCGCGGGCCGAGCCCCGGCCCATAACAGGAGGCATGCCGCGACCAACCGCCAGCGCATGGTGATATTCTAACGGTGGCGCAACCGGACTCTTAGGGCTATTGGCCTCTCTGACCGCGGCCAATGGTCGCACTCCGAAATGGGTCCTCTGCCGACTCTGATCCGACGCTTTGCTAGAATCATTCCCGTATTTAAAGAGGCCCATGACCATCCTGCACTTCGTTCTACTCGCACTTATCGCAGCGGCAGGAGGACCGGTCAGGGCGGAGATGGTCCCGGAGGCGAGGGACAGCAGGTTGACGGCGGCGGTCAAGGAAGGCGACCTCCCGACGGTCCGCGAGATCCTTTCTTCCTCGGGCATCTCCGACCGCGACCGATGTTCAGACCACGAGTCTTTGGCCTCCCACGCCGCCAAGCGCGGTGATGTCGCGGTCCTCGAAGCGTTGTTCGCGGCGGGCGCCGCGGTCTCCGAGAGCGGTTGTCCGGACAGCTCGCCGCTTTACGAGGCGGCCGAGCAGGGGCAAGTGGAGGCGGTACGCTTCTTGCTTGCGAAGAAAGCCGATGTCCGCTTCCGCGTCGGCAACGGCGCCACCCCGCTTCTCGCGGCCTTGGACGGCCCGCTCTTTGAAACGGGTCCCAAAGGCGACCCGCATCAGACAGCCGAGCTCCTTCTGGAAGCCGGCTCCGACCCGGACGCCGAGAACAGTTTCGGCCGGACGCCGCTGATCACGGCCGTGCGTAAGGCCGACAGCCGGTTGGTAAAGCTCCTCTTGGACCATCGCGCCGACCCGGCACGGACGAACAAGAAGGGCGTGAGCGCCCTCGGCTTGGCCCGGCAAGACAAGCTCGACTTCATCACGGCTCTCCTTGAGGGCAAGCGGAGGCCCAAGCCTTCGCAGGAGGATATGGCGCTGCTGGAAGCCGTCAAAGCCGGCGATGAGGCGGCCGTCGCGAAACTCCTGTCCGAGAAGGCCGACGTGAACACCGCGGACGAGGGCGGCAACACGCCGCTCATCCACGCGGCCTACCTCGGCCGCGAAGCCATGGGGCTGGTTCTCTTGGACAAACGCGCCGACCCGCTCGTCCGGAACGCCCGCAACGACACCGCGCTCGTCTACGCCTCCGCGCGGGGCTGCGCGCGGCTGGCCGCGGCGCTGCTCGAGCGCGGAGCGGACCCCCGCGCCAAGGACTACTACGACGCCTCCGCGTTGACGTACGCGGTGCGCGAAGGCAAGGCCAACGCCGTCCGCGTCCTGCTTGCGCACGGCGCCGATCCGAACGAAAAGGACAAAGACGGAGTCACGCTGCTCATGGAGGCGGCCGCGAAAGGAGACGAAGACGGGGTCCGGACCCTGCTGGAAGCCAAGGCCGCGGTGAACGCCGTGGACAAGGACGGCCGCACCGCTCTCATCGTCGCCGCGAAGGAGGGCCGGACGGGGGTCGTCCGCGCGTTGCTCGACGGCGGGGCGGACGTGTCGCTCAAGGACACGGACGGCGTGAGCGCCTTTCACCATGCCGTGCAGGGCCGGCACGACGACATCGCCGCCTTGCTGTCGGCGAAAGGCGCGAAGCCGGATCAAGCCGCGCTCATCAGCGCGCTGCGCAATTGGGACGTGGAAGCGGTCCGGTCGCTGCTCAAGCAGGGTGTGTCGCCGGCCCCGACGCCGGGTGGGGACGCCCCGTTGGTCCTCGCCGCCGGAGCCTATTCGGACAAGCCGGCCTTGACGCAGCTCCTGCTGGACGCGGGCGCCAAGCCCGACGCGGCCGACGGAGAGGGAACGACCCCGCTCATGGAGGCCGCCCGCTGGTCCGGGCCGGACTCCGTGACGACGGTCAAGATGCTGCTCGGGAAAGGCGCGGATTGGAAGGCGCGCGACAAGAAGGGCCTGACGGCATGGACGTGCGCCATGCTGAACGGCAGCAACGATACCGCGCGCGCCCTCGTGGAGGCGGGCGCGGTCCCCGAATACGCTTCGCTCGCATGGGATGGCCTCTTTGCGCCCATCGGCAGGTCGACCGTGGCCCTCACCGGCCAGAGTGCCTTCGACGAGCTGTGGAAAAAGCTCGGCAAGGACCCCCATGCTCCGGCCATCGACTTCAAAGGCTATGCGGTCGTCGGCGTGTTCTTAGGCAGCATCCCCGGCCCCGATACGGCCCGCATCGTGTTCCTGAAGCCCGACCTCGAGGGGACGACCCTCAAGGTGGATTATTCGATCCACGCAAGCATCGTTTATGACGCCCCCTCGACGAGCCCCTATGCCGTGAAGGTCATCGAGCGGCCGGGCGCCGAGCGCGTCGAGGTCAAGGCGCCGCCGTCCAAGCTGGGTTTCTCGGACGGCTTCCCAGCCGTTCCAAACGAATGAGGAGTCCCCGAGGAAATGCCTACTGTCGCGCGCTCTTCTTGAGGCGCGCCTCGAGATAGGTCGTCTTCAGGAAGAAGGCCGCTCCAGCCGGGCACTCACCCTTGCGGCCCGGTTGCCACCACCCGGGACCCTTATACTCGAGCAACGTCAGGTTCTCGTTGGATGAGAACCCGATGACCTCGATCTCTCGTCTTGCGAACACACTGCACGGGGTGCCTATGTCCAAGGTGCGCCGGCCGTGCATCATGGGCTGGGCGAGTATGACCGGCACCGTGATCGGATCGCTCCGCAATCGCTCTCCGGTCTTCAAGTCGCGGACGGATCGCGGCCCACTCTTCCGTATGTCGGCGGCCTGGCGCGAGTTCCACGCATAGGCAATGTTCTTTTCCTCGGCTATCGTTTCAAAGAGAGCCAAGTCGCGTACCGCGAGCGGAAAGACCACCCCTGACGGACAACTGACCCACTCACCATGCGGCCAAGCGAACTCGTCAGGTCGCTCGGCCCTGTAGCAGACGTCGGCGCTCTTTCCGTCCGCGGAGAACCGCGTGACGATCAAGCTGGCTCCTTGGTCGATGCTGCAGCTATCCGGAGCGCCGATCCCTTTCACACCATCAACCCCCTGGGGCATGGTGACCGCGATCTCTTGTCCAAGACTGATGCCGCCGGCCGATCGGGGAGAATCCAGCGACTGGACCATTTGGTCGGTGGTGACGGCATTCGGATCCGGGACGACCGCCACCTGTCCGAAACCCTGCCCGGCGCCCGCCAGAAAGCAGACCCCGCAGATCAGAACCACCCCGGTCTTCATGTCGGCTTTCATTCTCATTTTGGCCCCTGCAGAGATTAGCAGAGGATTCACAAGAAAGCCACCGGCCTTTCCAGGCGGTATTGGTATGATGAACGGAGGCCAAAGGGAGGCTCCCATGGCAAAGACAGCGCCGGTCAGAAGCATCCAGAAGGTCTGGAAGAGCGAGCCGACCATCGAGGGGGCCGGCGTGCACCTCAAGCGGGCGTTCGGCTTCCGGGAGCTCCCCCAGTTCGATCCCTTCCTGCTGCTCGATGATTTCCGGTCCGATATCCCGGCGGACTACCTGGCGGGCTTTCCCTGGCATCCGCACCGCGGCATCGAGACGATCACCTACGTGCTCGACGGGGACGTGGAGCATGAGGACAGCCTGGGAAACGGCGGCGTGATCTCCTCGGGCGACATCCAGTGGATGACGGCGGGCAGCGGGATCCTTCACCAGGAGATGCCCAAGGGGAACAAGGCCGGCGCCATGGTCGGCTTCCAGCTGTGGGCGAACCTCCCCGCGGCGCAGAAGATGATGGATCCGCGCTACCGCGACGTCAAGAGCGGGACAGTGCCCGTCGTCCAGCAGCCCGGAGGCGTGGAGGTGCGCGTCGTCGCCGGGATGGTCGGCGGGGTCCAAGGACCCGTGAAGGATATCGTCATCGATCCGGAATACCTGGACGTGACCGTCCCCGCGCACGCCCAGTGGGAGCACCCGGTGAGACCCGACCACAGCGTCTTCGCCTACGTGATCGACGGCGAAGGATACTTCGAGCCCGGTCGCGACGCCTTCGCGCACGAGTCCGTGGGTCTCAACTACTTCGACATGAAGGTGCCCTGCGTCTGCCCGAATCACACCCTGGTGCTCTACGGCCCTGGCCAAAGCGTCCAGGTGGCGACCCAAGGGCGTCCCGTGCGTTTCTTGCTGGTCTCAGGGCGCCCGCTCAAGGAGCCGATCGCCTGGTACGGACCGATCGTGATGAACACGCGCGCGGAGCTGAGGCAGGCCTTCGAGGAATTCGAGAAGGGAACGTTCGTCAAGAAAGCGGGGGAGAGGGCCTAGCAAGCCCCTAGCGAAACTTCCCTCACCCCTGCCCTCTCCCCAACGGGGGAGAGGGAGAATGACCGCGGCCAAGTCGTCGCATCGGGATTATTGGCGCCTTGGCGTCGCTTTTGACAGAATAGAAGAAGCCGCGGTGGCGGCGCAGGAGATATCCCAATGCCCGTGCAGACCCTTCCCAAGAAGCCCGAATTCCAGTACCAGCACCCCTTCCCGCTCGGCGAGGACAAGACCCGCTACCGCCTCGTCACCAAGGAGTACGTGAGCGTGTCGAAGTTCGAGGGCCGAGAGATGCTGAAGGTGGACCCGCGGGCTTTGGCCATCCTCGCCCACCAGGCGATGCGCGACGTCTCCTTCTTGTTGAGGCCCAAGCACCAGGAGCAGGTGGCCGCCATCCTCAAGGACCCCAAGGCCTCGAGCAACGATCAGTTCGTGGCGCTGGCGATGCTCGAGAACTCGGTCATCTCCGCCCAGTTCGAGCTGCCTTTCTGCCAGGACACCGGGACCGCCACCGTCGTCGCGCACAAGGGCCAGCAGGTGTGGACCGGCGCCGACGACGCCGCGCTCTTGTCGGAGGGCATCTGGAAGACCTACACGGAAGAGAACCTCCGCTACTCGCAGACCGTCCCGCTGACGATGTACGACGAGAAGAACTCCGGCAACAACCTGCCCGCCCAGATCGACATCTACGCGGACCCCGGCATGGAATACCATTTCCTATTCGTCGCCAAAGGCGGCGGCTCAGCCAACAAGACCTTCCTCTTCCAGGAGACGAAGGCCCTGCTCAACCCGACGAGCCTGAAGAAGTTCCTCGTCGAGAAGATGAAATCCCTAGGCACCGCGGCCTGCCCGCCCTACCACCTCGCCTTCGTCATCGGCGGCACCTCGGCCGAGGCGTGCCTCAAGACGGTGAAGCTCGCTTCGACCGGCTATCTGGATTCCCTGCCGGCCTCCGGCAACATGGGCGGGCGCGCCTTCCGCGACCTCGAGCTCGAGGCGGAGCTGCTGGAGGCGGCGCGCGCCAGCGGCATCGGCGCGCAGTTCGGCGGGACGCATCTCGCCCACGACGTGCGCGTCATCCGCCTGCCGCGCCACGGCGCCTCCTGCCCCGTCGGCATGGGCGTGTCCTGCTCGGCCGACCGGAACATCCTCGCCAAGATCGACCGCAACGGCCTGTGGGTCGAGGAGATGGAGCGCGACCCCGGCCGGCTCATCCCGGCCGAGTGGCGCGCCAAGGGCAAGCACCGCGTCACCTCGATCGATCTGAATAGGCCGATGAAGGCGATCCTTGCCGAGCTCACCCAGCACAAGGTCGGCACGCCGCTGGCTCTCAACGGTCGTCTCATCGTGGCGCGCGACATCGCGCACGCCAAGCTCAAGGAGCGGCTCGACAAGGGAGAGGACCTGCCCCAATACATCAAGGACCACCCGGTCTATTACGCCGGACCCGCCAAGACGCCCAAGGGGATGGCGTCGGGCTCGTTCGGCCCGACGACCGCGGGGCGCATGGACTCCTACGTCGATCTCTTCCAGTCCAAGGGCGGCTCGCTGGTGATGATCGCCAAGGGCAACCGCAGCCCCCAAGTGGCCGAGGCCTGCAAGAAGCACGGCGGGTTCTACCTGGGCTCCATCGGCGGCCCCGCCGCCCTCCTCGCAAAGAACAACATCAAGAAGGTCGAGGTGCTGGACTATCCGGAGCTGGGGATGGAGGCGGTGTGGGCGATCGACGTGGTCGACTTCCCGGCCTTCATCCTGACCGACGACAAGGGCAACGACTTCTACCGCTTGAGCTGAACCATAGGAGGACCGACATGACCGCACCGAACGCCCTCGCCCCCGATACCCTGCTCGCCAGCCTGCGCTGGCGCATCGCGACCAAGAAGTTCGACCCGACTAAGAAGATTCCGACGCCGCTGTGGAGCGCCCTCGAAGATTCGCTCGTGCTCTCGCCGTCATCCTACGGCCTCCAGCCGTGGAAGTTCTTCGTCGTTGAGGACAAAGCGGTGCGCGCGAAGCTCAAGCCCGTCTCTTGGGGCCAGCCGCAGATCGTCGACGCGGACAAGCTCGTCGTCTTCGCGGCGAGGAAGGACCTCTCCGCCGCCGACGTCGACCGCTACCTCGAGCGCATCAGCGAGGTGCGCCGCCTGCCGAAGGAGGTCCTGGCGGACTACCGGAAGATGATGCTCGCCTCCGTGTCGCAGGAGCCCGCCCGGGTGCAGGCCTGGGCGACGCGCCAGATCTACATCGCGCTGGGCGTGTTCCTGACCGCGGCCGCCGTCCTCGGCGTCGACGCCTGCCCGATGGAAGGCATCGACAAGGACAAGTACGACGAGATCCTGGGCCTGCCCGCCAAGGGCTGGAACGCGGTGCTGGTCGCGACCGCGGGCTACCGCGCCGACGACGACGCGTACGCGAAGCTGGCGAAGGTCCGCTTCCCGAAAGCCGAGCTCATCCAGAAGATCTGAAAAGAGCCTCCGGGCTGAGCGGCGTCACCGCCGCGACAGGCGGACCCGACCGGAGAACTCATCGCGCAGGACGGCGCGGCGCAAGAAGCGCCGCAACGCGTCGGTCGTTCCCGGCAGGACGGGCGAGCCCTTGGCCGGCAAGTCCGCGTCGTAGGGCCAGAGGCTGAGCGTTTCGCCTTCCAACTCGATCATCAGCGCCAAGTGCTCGGCGCCGGCCGCGATCTTGTGGGTAGTACGCCGCCGGGGCGTCAGGTCCAAGAAGTAATACACCGGTTTCCGCGCCCCGCTGACCTTCAGCCGGAAAAGGCGCGCGCCGAACTCGGTCATGTCTCCGCGGCCGTAAAGCGTCAAGCGGTACGCGTCCGGGCCGTCCTTCTCGATCGAGACCGTGTCGCTGTCGAGCGTCCTATAGCTTCTTTGCGCGAAATCCCCGACGAGAGCGGGCTCGTACGCCAAGTCCGCGGGCGCGAAGAAAGCGTTCTTAGCAGGGAGCATTCCCGCGACGATCGTCGCGATGAAATAACCGAATAGCTTGCCGAAGGTAGCGAGTTCCATACGGGTGAGGGTGCCCGGCGGGAGTCTCGAAACTGTTTCCGCACGGTAAACGTTGCGTAAATCTCGAAGGGGAAGAATTGTTAATATTGGGCGATGCTGAAGATCGTCCGGGAAAAGAGGCTGCTCGCGGCGTTGCTCTCCGTCGGCTGCGCGGGGCTGGTCGCGGCGCTGTTCGCGCTCGGCGCGCTGGAGGGACTGGAGCTCAGGACTCTCGACTTCCGCTCGCGGCACTGGCGGCCCGCCCACGGTGCGAGCAAGGACGTCGTCTTGGTCGCCATCGACGAGAAGAGCCTCGATGCGTTCAAGAAGAACGGCATCGTCTGGAAGTGGCCGCGCGATTTCTACGGCGTGCTGGTGCGCTACCTGAAGGCGAGCGGCGCCAGGGTCATCGTCTTCGACGAGCTGTTCGCCGACCCGGACATCGACCGCAAGGGCACCGATGGCGAGGTCACCGACGGCGAGTTCGCCGCCGCAATGAGCGAGGCGGGCAACGTGGTGCTTGGCGCGCAGTTCTTGGAAGAAAAGAACCTGAAGACGCGCGACAACGCGCCCGTCGCCCCGGGCTCGTCGCAAGCGCCGACCGCGGCGGTGCCGGGGTCGGCCAAGAGCTACGTGGATGCCGTCTTGCCGATCGAGTCTTTCCAGAAGAGCGCCGCCCTCGTGGGCGAGACGAACTACGACGAGGACAGAGACGGGATATTCCGCCGGGCTCTACCTCTATCGCGGCCACGCGTTCACCAACATCGCCATGGCGGCCTTCCAGGTCGCCAGAAAGATCGACAAGCTCCGGATCGCGCCGGACGGCCGGCTGCTGGCCGGCGACGCCGCCATACCGCTCGGCAAGCGCGGCAAGTTCCTCGTGCGCTGGTACGGCCCCGGCGGCCCGAACGGCGTGTTCCGGTACTACTCCTTCTCCGACGTGCTGCTGTCGTGGCAGCGCGGCCAGCGGCCCGCCCAGGCCGGCGCCGCGCAAGAGCCCCTTCCGGCTCCTCCCTCCGCTTTCAAGGACAAGGTCGTGATCGTGGGCGCCAGCGCGCCGGGGCTCTTCGATTTCCGCAGCACGCCCTTCACCACGCTCGAGCCCTACCCCGGGATGGAGATCCACGCCACCATCGTGAGCAACCTGCTCGAGAACGACGTGGTGCGCCGCGCCCCTTCCTGGGCGCCGATCGCCGCGGTCCTCGCCTTCTCGACCTTGGTGTGCTGCCTCTTCCTCTTCGGCGCGGGGATGCAGGGGGTCCTGCTCGCCACGGGACTGTGCGCGCTGGCTTGGTCCGCCCTCGCCGCGGCCTTGTTCGCCGCGCGCGGAGTGTGGCTCGACCTGGTGGCTCCGCTGATCGCTTTGGCGACGGCGTTCGCCGCGGCGGCCGCGGCCAGCTACCAGATCGAGGGCAAGGCGCGCCGGCAGCTGCGGACCATGTTCAGCCGCTATTTGAGCCCCATCGTCATCAAGGAGGTCCTCGAGAAGAGCGACACCGTCGAGCTGGGCGGCCAAGATCTCGTCGCCACGGCCTTCTTCTCGGACATCAAGGACTTCACGGGGACGAGCGAGAAGCTCACCCCGCAGGAGCTGGTGGCGTTTTTGAACGAGTACTTCTCGCTGACCACCGAGATCGTCCTTCGCCACAAGGGCATGCTCGACAAGTACATCGGCGACGCGATCATGGCGATCTTCGGAGCGCCGCTGCCTCTGAAAGACCACGCCGTCCTGGCGTGCTCGGCGGCCTTGGAGATCCAGCGGATACTTCAGCGTCCGCCCTCGGGGCCGGGGCCGCAGAAGATCTGGAAGACCCGCATCGGGATGACCTCGGGGCCGATGGTCGTGGGCAACGTCGGCTCGGCCGACCGCCTTGGCTACACGGCGATCGGCGACACCGTCAACCTCGCCTCGCGGCTGGAGGGGCAGAACAAAGCGTACGGCACCTCCATCATGATCAGCGAGACGACCCGCCGCGAGGTCGGCGACGCCTTCGAGACGCGCGAGCTCGATCTGCTGGCCGTCAAAGGCAAGAAGAACGCCCTGCTCGTCTACGAACTGCTTGGGAAGGCCGGCGAGGTGCCGGCGCCGGCCCTCGAGCTCAAGCGGCGCTTCGAGGACGGGGTGCACTGGTACCGCGAGCGCGCTTTCGAGAAGGCGCTCCCGGCCTTCGAGTCCTCGCTCGCCGCACGGCCCGAGGACGTGGCCGCCAGGCTCTACATCGACCGCTGCCGCGAGTACCTGCAGCACGCGCCGGCCGCCGATTGGGACGGCGTGTACCGCGCGACGACAAAATGAACGCAGCACCGGAGCAGACATGAACCGACGGACACTCTGCCTGACCGCCGCACTCCTCGCCGCCCCGGCTTTCGCCGACGCCCCGGCCGCGCGCTACACGCAGCGGGCGAAGACCGAGGTCCGGGAGGGCCCGGGCAACTACTACCCGCTCGTCTCCGTCCTGCCGAAAGGCAGCCGCGTCGAGGTCGCGAAGGCCGGGCCGGCCTGGATCAAGATCGGCCGAGGGGGGAGCGGCAAGAGCGCCTCCGGCTGGATCGCCAAGAACTGCCTGACGGAGAAAGCCGAGGCGAAATCCGCGATGGCGCTCGACCTGGAGTCGAGCGGCGGCCGGGTCAGCGCGGCCAGCGTGGCCGCGGCCGTGCGCGGCTTCGCCAAGCGCTACGGTCGCGCCACCGAAAGCTCGATGAGCGCGCTGAAGGCGGTGAAGGAGCCGTTCTTCACACCGGAGGAATATCTGGCCTTCAAGAGCGCCTCCCCGCGCGGCTCCTGGCTCTCGCCTCCGGCGCGCTATCAGGAGCTCGATTCCTCCTACGAGACGAGCCTCGAAGAGGACGGCATCGGCGTCGGCATGTCGGCCCGCGTCGCCGCCGAGGGGCTCGTCAACGATCGCGCCAAGCTGCGCTATCTCAACATGCTCGCGACCCTGTTGTCGGAAGGGACGGCCTCCTACGACCATCCGTTCCGCGTGTACATCACCAAGGGCAAGCAGGCCAACGCCGTCGCGGTCCCGGGGGGCTATCTCTTCTTCACTCAGCCCCTGCTCGCCGCCTGCCAACGCACGTCCTGCGGCGCCACGGGCTCAAGGAGATGAAAGCCCGCTCCACGGAGCTCCACGCGGCGCGCGCCATGGACGAGCTCGACGAAGAGGCCGGAGGGGGACCGGACCCCGAGGCGGAGGAGCTGGAGAACTGGGCTTCCGAGGCCTACGAGATCGTGCACAAGCCGCGCCTGCAGGGACTGGAAGAGGAAGCCGACATCGGAGCGGTCCTGCTGTTGGCCCGGGCGGGCTACGATCCCAGGGCCGTCGCGGACATGGTCTCGCGCGTGAGCAAGGCGGTGCTGCGGGACGCCGGCAATCCCTTCTCCAGCATGGACTACCAGAAGCGCATCGACGCGGCCCGGGCGGCGGCGAGCCTGTTCACGGCTCGGGACGCCCGCAATCCCGAGCGGTTCCAGCAGCTGATGGCGCAGTAGGCGCGGGCTTCGGGGCCGGCGGCCGCCCGCCTACGGGACGACGCGGCGCGCGCCCAGGAAGCGCGCCTTGAACCAATGCTTGCCGAAATCGGCGATCATCACCCCGTGCGAGGATGAGGCGTGGACGAACTTCGGCCCGTTCTGGGAGACGAACATCCCGACGTGCGAGACGCCGTTGCCGAGCGTATTGAAGAACAAGAGGTCCCCTTCGCGCAGCTGGTCCTCGGGGATCGGCTGGCCCGTGGACCATTGCTGCTTGCTCACGCGCGGGATGCGGACGCGGTTCTCGCCATAGACGTTCTGCGTCAGGCCTGAGCAATCGATCCCCTTGTGGGTCGTGCCGCCCCATACGTAGGGCGTCCCGAGGTACGATTGCGCCGTCTTGTACAGCTGGGGCCACAACGTATCGAGGGCCACTCCCAGTTCCCTAGGCGTCGGGGCGGGCTTGCGGCCCGACGGGGGGGTGGGCAATGGCTTTGCCTGCGGCTGCTTTATCGGAGCGGGAGGCGCCTTCTCCGGACCGGGCACGGCATGAGTCTGCGGCACCGGCGTGGGCGGAACCTTGGGCGTCGGAGCGGGCGCAGCCTCGGGCGTCGGGGCAGGCGAGACCTCGGGCGTCGGCGCGGGCTTCGCCTCGGGCGCCGTCTGGGCCTCAAAGACCGGCTTCGGCGCGGCGGTGCGGGAGAACGCGCCCTCATACGGAGGCAGCTCGGGCTTGGCGTGGGTCTGGGCCAGCTTGCGGAAATAGGCGTGGGCCTTGGCATCGAGCTGACCCGGAAGCTGCGGCTCTTTCAGCATGTTGCCGAAGAGATAGACGGCGTAGTCGCGCACGTCGAAGCGCTCTTTGGCCGCCTGGACCAGGCCCCACTTGAAGGTGTTGAAGGTCCGGTCGTCCCAGTCGCGCTCCATCGCGTTGCGGACCAAGTCGGCGGCGACGTCCGGAGGGACCTTGTTGTCGGTGAGCTGAAGATAGCCGTTGGCCCACAGGCTGATGCGGTCGGCTGGGATCTTCTTGCGATAGCCGTACAGCGCGATGCCCTGGACGACATCGGCGGGCGCTCCGCGCGAGACCGCCTGGTACGCCGCGAAGGTCACGTCGGCGATGCGCTCCGGGGAGGCCTCGTCCATCTGTCCTTCGGCGATCATGCTCATCACCACCTGCATGCCCGCCGCGCGGTCGGGCCGGACCACGTCGTTGGCATAGGCGGCGAAACGGCTGCGGACGGCGTCGAGGAGGATCCTGCGCTCCTCGGGAGTGAAGGCCGGGTCCTTCTGCAAGGCGGCGGAGACGTATTCGGCGACGCTCTGACGGCCCTGGGCAAGAACGGGCGGGGCCGACAAGACGATCGATAATGCCGCGAAAAGGTAGAGCATAGCGCCGAGTATAGTAAAATCGCCCGATGAAGTTACTCCTCCAGCTCGCCGCGGTCGCCGCGGCAGTCGCGGCGCTTGCCCTGGTCGCCGCGACGATCGCCGTGAAGCGATACCTCCCGCCGGAAAAGGTGCGCTCCCTCATCGCCGGCAACGTCCAGAAGGCGATCCACAGGGAGGTGCGGCTCGGCGACATCTCGCTCGGCCTGCTGCAGGGCCTGACGATCAAGGATCTCGAGATCTCCCGGGCGCTAAGCTTCAAGGAAGGCGTGTTCGCGCGCGCCGGCTCAGCGCAGCTGAAGATGCGGTGGCGGCCTCTTCTGCATCGCAAGGTCGTGGTGGACCGCGTCGTCTTGAAGGGGCTCCGCTTGGCCATCCGCAAGGAGGCCGACGGCCGCTTCGACTTCCGGGACCTGCTGGCGGCCAAGCCGGCCGCGCCGCCGTCGCCGAAGGCGGCCGCCGCCGCGGGCCTACCCCTCGTGCTCGACATCCACGAGACGTCGCTGGCGGACGGCGGCGTGGCCTACGAGGACGCCTCCTCCAGCGCCTCCTGGTCCATCTCCGACATCGACGCGAAGATCACGGATTTCAGCCTCGCGCGGCCCTTCGACGCGGAGCTGTCGCTCAAGGCGCAAGGCAAGGCCGGCCCGGCCCCGGTGGAAGCGGCCATCTCGTTCGCCGGCCGCATCGATCCCGCCGGCGCCGTCCCCGGGAAGATGTCGGTCGCCATCCAGCGGGCGTCGGTGGAAAGCTTCGGCATCAAGGTCGGCGCTTCGGGGACCGTGAAAGACTTTTCAGCGCCGGAGGCGGACCTCACGGCCCGCGTCGAGGAATTCAAGAGCGCGGCCCTCAAGCCCTTCGGCCTGCCGGACGACCTCACCATCCCCGCGACGGACATCGCGGCGAAGTTCCGGCTGAGCGGCGAGGACCTGAAGCTCGATGCCCTCCAGATCAAGACGAGCTTCGTCTCGCTCGAGGCGTCGGGGAAGGCGCAGGGCCTCGGCTCCTCCTCTCCCCAGCTGGACCTGCTGGTGAAGTGCCGCTCGTTCCTCCTCGAGCCGCTGGCGCAGGTCTCCGCGAAGATCGGCGAGTTCAAGCCGGCCGGAGGGGGGTACTTCGCGGCGGCCATCAGGGGCCCCGCTCGAAAACCCATGGCGGCGGGCAAGCTCACCTTCAAGGGCGTGGGCGCGACGGTCGCGGGCCTCAAGCTGTCCGATCTCGCCGGCACGGTCTCTTTCGACGACAGAGAGCTCGATCTTCCGGACCTGACCGGCCAGGTGGGCGCGGGGACGCTCGCGCTCGACCTAACGGTCAAAGACTACGCCGCCAGCCCCGCGGTGACGGTGAACGGCAGTCTGACGCAGTTCGACCTCGATCCTCTGCTGGCCGCCAAGCCCTCCGCCGCGCCGAAAGAGCCGAAGCCTGCCGGCGCCTCGGCGCAAGGCGGCGGGCCCGGCATCAAGACCGACGGGAAGTTCACCGTGAAGAAGCTGACCCATTCCAACGCGGTCGCCAACGACCTCAGGATCTCGTGGGACCTGAACGGGATCACGCCCGACCTCAAGGGCTTGTCCGGCTCGGCAAAGGTGGACGTGGGGGCGGGCAAGCTCGAGAACCTGGGCAAGCTCGCGGCCAGCTCCACCGTCGCTAAGATCCTCATGCTGCCGCTCGTGGTCATGCAGAAGATAGGCGGCATCCAGTTCTTCCCCGACCTCAACAACATCGGGTTCGACTCGATCGTCGGCGACTACGGCTTCCAGAGCGGGCTGATGACGCTGCGCCAGTCGCATTTCCAGGGCCCGTCGGCCGACGTGACGGCTCAGGGGACGATCGACCTGCCGGCCGAGAAGCTCGATCTCGTCGTGACGGCTCAGGTGGGCCGCGTCGCGCCCATCGAGGTGGAGGTCAAGGGGACTTTCGACAAGCCGCAGTCCAAGCCCCGCATCGGCAAGTTCATCGCCGAGCCCGCCAAGCAGCTCTTCAACCGCCTGCTCGGCCGCTGACAAGGCTGTTCCCTCTCCCCATGGGGGAGAGGGAGAACGACTCTATTGGTTCTCGAAGTACTCGGTGATTGCGTCGCCGATCTTGCCCGACACCTTCTTGCCCAAGGCGACGCGGCTGCGGCGGACCGCCTCCTTGGAATCGGCGGAAGCCTCGCGGTCGAAGGCGTCGAACTGAAGGAATGTCTTGGAGGCCCGGGCGTCCTTGAGGCTCACCGTCGCCGTGCTCCGGGCCCACTTCCACTCGCCCTTGCCTTCGCTCGTCGTGGTCTCGATCGTCGCTTCGATGATGATGTCGGCGTCGTCAGACTGTCCGACCTTGGCTTGAAGGCCTTTGCCGGCCAAGCCCTTGATGATGCCGGTCGCGACGGGCTTGGCGCCCTCTCCGGAGAGGTCCACGAAGACGTTGAGCGCCGCCAAGGCCTTGGCGGCCGGAGGGCGAACCTCGGCCTCGCCGATCGGCGCAGGCAGGCCCCTGCCCGATGCGTCCACGACGCGCAGCCCCTCGTTGAGCTCGGAGCGGGCCTTCAGCACGGCCAAGAGCTTCATCGCCGCCTTGACCCTGCCGAGGCGCTCGGTGGCGCCGTCGAGGCTCTCCTTCCATTTGGCGATCTCTTTGTCGAACTCCTGGAGCTTCTCGGTGAAGGCGGTCTTGCTCTTGGCGCGGTCGAGGACGGCTAAGGCGTAGTACTTGACGACCGCGTCGTCCTTCCAGTTCTCGACCACGCTGACGTCCTGCAGGACCTTCTGCGAGACGGTCTCAACGGACTGGTCCACCGCCTGGGAGAAGTTCGATTCGCTCTTGCTGCCTTGAGTGGTGTTGGTCTCGGACTCGGTCAGATGGGTCTTGACCGTCACTGCCGTCGAGAAGATGCGGGCGATCTCGCCCCGCGCCCGGTCCTCAGCCGTCGCCCGCTCGTCGCCCATCCCGACGCCCGTCAGGTACTGCTCGCGCGGGTATTCCATGCTCGGCCCGTCCACCCAGTCCGGCTTGGATGGCTTGGCGCGGGCGTCCGCGGAGAGAACGATGAGCGACAGGGCGACGATGGCGTTGGAAACGAGGGTTCGGTTCATTGGGCTGTCCTATAGGCCAGGTAGGTCCGTTTTCCTTTCTTGACGACGACCTTGAATGCGCGCGTCTTGACCACCGCGCCGGAAGCGTCCTTGAAGCGCACGGTCAGCTCGTGGGTCCCCGGCGCCACGGCGAGGCGAGCCATGCGGATCTGGGCCGGGACCGTGGTCCAGCTCCGCGTGTCGGCCACCTCGGTCGCCGCCGCCGCGGCGGCCAACAAGCGCTGGGTGAGGATCGCCGCGAAGTCGCCTTTCTTCTGTGCCTCTTTCCCTGCCACCTTGGCCAGCAGGAACTTGATCGTGGCGCGCGCGATCGCGCGGCCGCGCACGCTCAGCATCCGGTCCTGGAGGTCCTTGACGGCGATCGCGGCGATCGGCTCGACGAGGATCGTCGGGCCCGCCCGGTCCGCCGCCTGCACCTCGGAATCGACGATCGTGAAGGGCTGCTGGACGTACTCAGGGTATGAGACGGTGATGCTGTCGCCGGCCGCGCCGGCGGCCAGGGCGTTGGCGACCTGCTGCTTGGTTGCGGCGTCCTGGGTGTCCGCCGTGGCGGAGTGCACGGCGGCCAAACCATCCTTCCAAGCGACCTGGAAAGTCTTCGAGACTTTCATGGGACCGACGCCGGCGTAGTGGATGAAGACGACCTCGCCGTCACCCGCGCCGCGCTTGGGCCCATCGAAGTCCGGGGCGCTGGTCCCGTACTTGGAGGCGTACCACTGGTAGGCCTTCTCGGCCGCCTCGCGCGAGATGCGCGCGTCGTCCGACTGGCCGGCGTCCTCATAGAGCAGGCTGTCGAGGTAGCGCGCGAAGGCGTCGTCCTTATAGACGTTCTTCTTGCCGCGGTGACGATTGATCTCGTCGAGCAAGACCTCGACCTTGCGCGCCTCGACGAGAGCCTCGTCGGTCTGGCCAAGGAGGGTATAATTGAGCGCGCGGAAGATGTTGGTCAGGGCCCGCTCGAACACCTCGCCCGAGTAGTCCTGCATGTTGTCGTTGACGAGCAAGGTCGCGGCGGCCTTGGAGATGCTCGTGGTGTAGAGCTCCTCCATGCGCTTCTCGGCCTTGTCAAAGTCCGCGTCGCTCTCCTGGTAGCGGCCCGCGTGATGGAGGACGGTGGCGGCGTCGAGGTAGTAGATGACGGCGTTCTTCTGACCGTACTCCGCTTGCTTGATCTGTTCCAGGTACGCGGAGGCGCGCTCGTAGTCTTCCGCCACCACCAAGTCGGTGACGTGCTTCTTGACGGACATCGAAGGCCCGCCGCAAGCCGCCAGCGCGAGCGCAACGACCGCTACCGCGCAGACGGCCTGCAGGCGGGCCTTCATGACGGCGTCCTACCAGCCGGCCGCCGATCGTTTGACGAACTTCTTGATCTTCTTCTCGCCGTTCCAGGCGATGTGGTTCGACTGCATGTTCATCAGCTTGAGGTTGACCTGATAGAGCATCACGGTCTTGCCGCCTTCCTTGTCCTCGATGGTGTTGATGGCGCCGCCGAGCATGAAGTCGGCGCCCGCCTCCTGCCCGTGCGCCTTGCGGGTCTCCTCCGAGGCGTTGGTGTCCTGGTCGAGCCGCTCGTCTCTAACATCGCCCCGCTCGTTCTTGTTCGCCACGAACTGGACCTGGCCCGAGTTGATGAGCGCCCGCTGGAGATTCTCGACGAACGTATCCACGTTGATGTGCTCGTGGCTCTGGTTGCGCACCGTCCCCACGATGACCGTCGGCCCGTTGGGCTTGTCGGCCGACGCCTTTTTCAGCCACGGCCGGGAGAGGCAGTCCGAGATCATTTCCTCGGCCGTCAGGCGGGAATCGGTGTCGTTCCAGTTCCCGCTGAGGTCCTTGACCTCGGCGACGTCCATCCGCTTGACCTCGGTGGTGGCGCAGCCGGCCAAGACCGACGCAAGCAACAACACGCCCCAAGGGGCGAGACGCAGTTTGGTCATGGTGAACCTTTCGGCCGTGCCCTAGTGTTTGGCTTCTTCCGCGCTGAGATTGTCGTGGCTCTTCTCGGAGTTAGTGCGGATGATGTCGCGCAGCTTCTCCGGGATATCCTTCGCCTGTTCCAGCGACTTATTGATCGCAGCCATGTCGAGCTTGCACAGGGCGCTGACCATGCCGGAGGCGGAGTCGACGTAATGGTCGATGATGACCGTGCCGGCAAGCGTGGCCTTCGAGAAGCTCTTCAGGGCGACCTCGACGTGCTGCTCCTCGCTCGACTTGCCGGGCTCTCCGGCCGAGGTCGAGGCCTGATAGTCCTTGCCCAGCCTCGCCATATAGGAACTAAAGGTCTGAGCGATCTCCGCGCGGGCGCGGTCGTCGGCCGCCTGGTAGGCGAGCGCGACGTTGCGGATGCCGCTGACCCTGCCGACTCCGTAGAAGACGCCGGGGTCCTTGAAAGCGCCGGCACCCTGATTGACCCATGCGGGCGCCGACGGCGCCGCCGGCGCGGCAGGCGCCTGCACGATCACCTGCTTCGTCACACAGCCCGCCAAGGCGGCCAGGGCGGCGATAACCAACACGTTCACGATCGGCTGTCTCATTGATATTCCTCCACGGTCATTGATTCTTCTTGATTCCGTCACAAGAACCCGTCGAATTGAGCCATAAATCCGTTCTCGCGTCAAGGTTGCCGTTCGACGCGCGAAGAAGCTCACATCCGGCCGTACAGCGCCATCCGCTCCTGGACCCGCGGCACGTAGTACTGCGTCTCTTTCGGGGCGTGCTTGCGGACCAGCTCGAGGACCTGATCGCTGCTCAGCGAATCGACGTCGTAGCGCGAGGTGATGGCCTTGCGGACATTGCCCGGCCCGCAGTTGTAGGCGGCGATGCTCAGCGTCCGCTGGTTCGCCGGATCCTTGATCTTCCCGTAATGCCGGGTCTTGAGCATATAGAGGTAGGTGGCGCCGAGCATGATGTTGTTGTCGGGGTCGAAGAGATAGTCGGGAGTGACGAGCTTGTCCTCTTTATACAAGTACCGGTAGGCCTCGTTCGCCGCCGTCCTGGGGACCAGCTGCATCAGCCCGAGGGCGCCCGCCTTGGACCGCGCCATCGGGTTGAATTCCGACTCGGTGTGGATGACGGCGAAGACCAGCGCCGGCTCCAAATCGTACTTCTTCGCGACGCGCTCGACCTGGGGGGCGTAGCGCGCCGCCCTCACCTTCAGGTGGCCGGGCGCCAGGTCGAAGCGCACGGTGACCTTGATGCGGGGCTTGCCGTCCTTGGCCACGACGGGCTTGTCCTCGACCTGCATCTTCGGCGCGAGCTCTTCCTTCACGTAGCGGCCGGCGCCGGCCGCGGTGACGACGGCGCCGTCGGCGGCCTTGACCTGATCTTTGAGCACCTCGGCCTTCCCCGGCTCCTTCTGCGAAAGCGCCCGCTGCATCTGCTCGCGGATCTTCTCTTCGGCCAGCGCCTTGAGGCGGTCGCGCTCGCCCGCGTCCAGGTCGCTCACCGTCGCGGCCTTCGCTTTGGCGGGAGCCGCGTCCTCGACCGGCACCAGGACCTCGACCGCGACTTCTCCCTTCTCGAAGTCGACGTCGCTCCTGGAATCGCCCTTGGCGCCGTAGTCCACCCACTGCTTGTTGCTGGACTCGATGAAGCTATCCCACTGCTGCAACATCTGCTTGCGCAGGCGCTCGCGGTCCTCAAGCATCTTGCGCGTCAAGTCCCTGTACTGCGCCTCCATCTGCGCCGAGAGCTTGACGAAGTCCTCCGCGCTCTGGCGCATGTTCTCGGCGAGATCTTTCCTCATCTGCTCGCGGGCCTTGCGGAGGTCCTCCTGCGGGTTGCCCGAATCCTTGCGCGAGCCGGACTTGCTCTCTTCGCGCTCTAGGTCGCTGAATTCGTCAGTGGACTTTCCTTGCGCCCGCACAGGCGGGGCTGCGGACGCAAGCACGGCGCAGACCGCGAGCAGGAGGGGATATCGGAGGGGCATTGTCATGGCGCTTCCTTCTGGGAGTTGAGCCATCCTATAAAATCAACCGCTGGGGCGTCGCAGTCGCCGTTGTTCCCTCACCCCCTCCCTCTCCCCAAGGGGGAGAGGGAGAACGAAGGGCTTGATCAGCGCCTTGCTCTAGATATCATCATCGTCGAAGCCGCGGAACGGAGCCCACCACCCCTTCTCGGTGCCGATCACGGTGCTGTAGGAGTGGAGCATGCCGAAGTTCGCGCAGCGCACCGAGTAGAAGGCCAGGTTCCGGTCAGCCGCCAGCTCGCTCTTGATCTCGTCGACCATGACGACGCTGGTCTTCCTTTCGGAATGGATCTTCTTGATGACCGCCTCCTGGTCCTCCTGGGTCAGGAACGAATAGAGCGGGACCAAGGCATGCCGGTCCACGAGCTCGATGAGGTCCTCGGGGTACACATCCTTCACGGACTCGGTCTCGATGGT
>JAPLKK010000034.1 GCA_026388115.1 Elusimicrobiota bacterium
GCACCGAGCCCTTCTTGCGCTGGATCTCGCAGATGTCGCCGCTCTTGAGCTGGTAGTCGAGCCGCACCATCTTGTTGTTGACCTTGGCTCCCACGCAGGACATGCCGATGTCCGTGTGGACGGTGAAGGCGAAATCGATGGGCGTGGCGCCCGAGGGCAGGGCCTTCACCTCGCCGGCGGGCGTGAAGACGAAGACTTGGTGCAGCTCCAGGTCCGTCTTCAAGCTTTCCAGGAACTCGCGAGGGCTCTGCAGGTCCTGCAGCCACTCGATCCACTGCCGCAGCCAGTTGAGCTTCTCCTCGAGATGCGCGTCGCGCCCCTGCTCGCCGGACTTGTACCGCCAGTGGGCCGCGATGCCGTACTCCGAGGTGCGGTGCATCTCCTCGGTGCGGATCTGGATCTCGATCAGCTCGCCGCCCGGCCCGACCACGGTCGTGTGGAGGCTCTGGTAGAGGTTGATCTTCGGCACCGAGATGTAGTCCGTGAACGAGCCGGTCACGGGCTTGAATAGCGTGTGCATGATGCCGAGCAGGGCGTAGCAGTTCGAGACCGTGTCGGTGATGATGCGCACGCCGAGGGCGTCCTGGATCTCCTCGAAAGGCTTCTTCTGCCTCTGCATCTTCGAGTAGATCGACCACAAGGACTTCGAGCGCGCCAGGATGCGGTGGGGGATGTTGGTGTCGGCGAGCTGCTGCTCGACGGCCGACTTGAAGGAGGCCAGCACCGTCTCGCGGTTGGCGGTCAGCGCCTGCACCTTCTTCGAGAGGTCCTCGAACTCCTCGGGATGGCTGTACTGGAAAGCGAGGTCCTCGAGCTGGCTCTTGAGCCGGAACATCCCCAGCCGGTGGGCCAGCGGGGCGTACAGGCTCGCCGTCTCGTGAGCGATCCGCTCCTGCTTGGCCCGGTCCAAGTAGTTGAGCGTCTTCATGTTGTGCAGGCGGTCGACCAGCTTGATGACGATGACGCGGATGTCCTGCGCCGTGGCCAGCAGCATCTTGCGCCAGTTCTCGGCTTGCGCTTCGTTGTGCGAGGTGAACTGCAGCCTGTCGAGCTTGGTCACGCCCTCGACGAGGCGCGTGATCTCGTCGCCGAACTCCTTGCGCATCTGCTCGGCGGTGGTGGGGGTGTCCTCGAGCACGTCGTGCATCAGCCCCGCGCAGATCGTCGGCATGTCGAGCTTGAGCTCGATGAGGCTCTCGGCGACGGCGGAGCAGTGCACGAAATAATGCTCGCCCGAGGCGCGCGACTGGTCGGCGTGGGCGTTGATGGAGTACTGGTAGGCACGCTCGATGGTGGCGGTGTCCACGTGCGGCGCGTACTCCTTGAAGCGTGCGATCAGTTCCTGCAGTTCCATCTAAGTGAGAGTATAACAGGCGGCGGCGCCGGTCGTCACGAGGCGACCTCCTCGGTGCCGGCGCCGCTGGCGGCGCCGGCCTGGAGGTCGTAGAGGCGGCGGTAGAAGCCTCCCCGGCGCAGCAGCTCCGCGTGCCCGCCGGACTCGACGACGGCGCCGTCGCGCAGGACGTAGACGCGGTCGGCCGCCGCGGCGGCCAGGACGCGGTCGGTGAGGATCAAGACGGTGCGGCCCTGCATCACGCGCTCGAAGGCGCGCTCGGTCTCCTCGCCGGAAGCCTCGTCTCCGGAGGCCGCGTCCAAGACGACGACGCTCGGGTCCTTGAGCAGGGCGCGCGCGACCGCGAGGCGCTGGCGCTGGCCGACGGAGAGGCGCAGGCCCCGCTGGCCCAGGCGCGTGAGATATCCCAAAGGCAGGGCGGCGATGAAGCCGGCGGCGCAGGCCTGGCGGCACGCCCCTTCGACCTCGCTCATGGCGACGACGCTGCGGCCGATGCTGACGTTCTGAAGGACGGTGTCGTCGAGGATCAAGGGCTCCCCGTTGATGAGGGCGAGCCGCTCGCGCACCGAGCGGATCTCAAGCTCGGGCAGCGGCACGCCGTCGAAGAGCACCGCGCCGTGCGTGGGCTCGCGCAGGCGGAAGAGCAGGTGCACCAGCGCCGTCTTGCCCGCGCCCGGCGGGCCGACGACCGCGACGCGCTCGCCGCGGCGGATGAGGAGGTTGACGTTCTTCAGGGCCGGGCGCTCGCTGTCCGGGAACTGGAAGGAGACCGCCTTGAACTCGATCTCGCTGACGAGGTCCGTGAAGGGCCGGGCGGCCGGGTTGGGGCGGATGCGGGGCCGCTCGTCGAGGAGCTGGAAGATGCGCTCGCCCGAGGCCAGGCCGCGCTGCAGCTCGGAGTTCAGCCGCGCCAGGTTCTTGGCGGGGGCGAAGGCGGCGAAGAACGAGCCCATGAACGCGAAGAAGGCGCCCGGCGTCATCTTGCCGTCGATGATCTCGGTGCCGCCGTAATAGATGAGCAGCGCCACCACCATGGCGCCCGCGAACTCCATCAGCGGCGCCGCCAGCGCCGTCGCGCGGAGGTAGCGCATCATTTCGACGAAGAACAGCTGGTTCTCGTCCTTGAACTTGTCGATCGCCCCGTCCTCGTAGTTATAGGCCTGGATGATCTCCATGCCGTTCAACGATTCCTGGAAGCGCCGGTAGATGCGCGCCATGAGCACCTGGGTCTGCAGGCTCGAATGCCGCATCTTGCGCCCGAGGACGATCAGCGTGATGCTGATGGCGGGCAGGCTGAGCAGCGCCAGCAGCGCGAAGCGCCAGTCCACCCAGAACAGCACGATCATCAGGATGAGCACGGTCAGGCTGTCGCGGATGAGATAGAGCGGCACGGAGTTCAGCGTCATCTGCAGGGTGTTCAGGTCGTTGGTGACGCGCGAGAGGACCTCTCCCGCCTCCCGCTCGGCGAAGAAGTCCAGGGACAGCTCGTGCAGGTGGCGGAACAGGTCTTCGCGCAGGTCCTGCGTGATGCGCTGGCCGATCCAGCTCATGAGGTAGTTTTGGATGTAGGAGAACACCGTCTTCGTGAGGACGAGCAGGGGCACCCCGACGATGACGAGCCACAGCATCGTGAAGTCCTTCGAGACGAACACGTTGTCCACGATCGGCTTGAGCAGATACAGCGAGCCGCCGTTGAAGACGGCGACCCCGAGCATGGCCACGCAGGCCTGGACGAAGCGGATGCGGTGCGGACGAAGGTACGGCGCCAGCCGCGCATACACGTTCATTATTGGCTCCCTCCCCCCTTGTGGGGGAGGGTCGGGGTGGGGGGTAAAGTCGCGGCGCGGGGACGCGGGAGACTTTCGAGGATGGCTTCGGCCGCGCGGTCGGCGGCCCCGGGGCCGCCGAGGTCGCCGCGCAGGGCGGCGAGGTCTTGGCGCAGGGCCGCCAGCCGCCGCGGGTCCTCGAGCAGCCGCAGGGCCGCCTCGGCCACCGCCTTCCCCGTCGCCCGCCGTTGGACCAGCTCGGGGACCAGCTCGCGGCCGGCGAGCAGGTTCGCCATCGAGATATAGGGCACCCGGATGAGGGCCCGCGCGATCGCGTAGGTCGGCCAGGACATCTTGTAGACGACCACCATCGGCAGGCCGAGCAAGGCGTTCTCCAGGGTCGCCGTGCCCGAGGCGGTGAGCGCCACGTCGAGCGTCGCGCGCACGCGGTAATCGGATTCCCGCACCAGGACGGCCCCCGCGGCCGTCGCCGCCGCGTAGGCCGAGTCGGGCAGGCTCGGGGCGGCAAAGACGAAGGCCGAGCACTCCGGGTAGTCCTTGCGCATGCGCGCCAGCGCCTGAACGAACACCGGCAGGTGGCGGGAGACCTCGCCGGCGCGGCTGCCGGGAAGGAGCCCGAGGCGGAGCTCGCGGGTCGGGCGCGGCGTCAGGCGCGCCGGCGGCAGCAGGTCCAGCAGGGGATGGCCGACGAAGGTGAAGGGGATCCGGGCTTCCTCATAGACCTTGCGCTCGAACGGGAAGATCAGCAGCATCCGGTCCACGAGGCGCTTGAGCGCCTTGAGCCTGCCGGGCCGGCTCGCCCAGACCTGAGGGCTGATGAAGTAATAGGTCGCCAGGCTGAGCCGCTTCGCCATGCCCAGCACGCGCCGGTTGAAGCCGTAGTAGTCGATGCATACGACGGCGAGCGGCCGCCGCTGCGCCATGAAGCTATGGAGCCGGCGGCCGACCCGCAGGAGCGTCGGCAGGCTCCGGACGGGCTCGACGAAGCCGACCAGCCCGAGCGAAGCGAGGTCGCCCAGGAATTCGTCGGCCTCGCGCTTGAGGCAGGGGCCGCCGACGGCCGCGACCTTCAGCCCCGGACGAAGCCTGCGAAGCTCCTGGGCCAGGCGCGCGCCGTGAAGGTCGCCGGAGGGGTCTCCGGCCACCAGGAGCACGCAATCCGTCATTCTTTGGTGCCGAGGACCGTCTTGGCCGCGGTGCGGGCCATCTCCTGCGCCCAGCTGGGCATGAACGAGCGCGTCCGCTTGTGCTCGGAGAGCTCGTAGCGCTCCAGCTCCTCGGTGATCTGCAAGGCGAGCTTCAACGCCTCCAGGCCGTGCTCGCCCGACGCCCACGGCTTGCGGTCGTGGCGGATGCAGTCGATGAAATGGGCGAGCTCGTTCTGCAGCGGCTGGGTCTTGTCGAGCTTCGGGCTCAGGATCTCTACGTCGGAGAGGCTCTTGATGACCGGGGTCTTCTTGCGGCAGACCTTGAGGCTCGAGTTCGCATAGTCGAGCGAGATGTAGGAGTCCTCTTGGAAGACGCGGATCTTGCGCGACTTCGCGAGGGAGACGCGGCTCGCCGTGACGTCGGCCACGCAGCCGTTCTTGAAGCGCACGCGCACGTTGGCGATGTCCTCGTGCGACGAAAGCAGGCTCGCCCCGATGGCCTCGAGGCTGTCCACCTCCGAGCCCACCAGCGTCAGCAGGATGTCGAGGTCGTGGATCATCAGGTCGAGGACGACGCCGATCTGCGCCACGCGCGGGTCGTAAGGCCCGAGGCGCTCGACCGTGATGAAGCGGGGGTGGCGGATGTGGCGGACGGCCTCCAGGACCGCCGGGTTGAAGCGCTCGACGTGCCCCACCTGGAGCACGAGCTTGCGCGTCTCCGACAGGTCCAGCAGGGCTCTGGCTTCCTCGACCGAGGCGGCGATCGGCTTCTCGATCAAAACGTGGACGCCGCCCTCCAGGGCCGCCTTGCTCACCGCGAAGTGGAGCTGGGTCGGCACCGCGATGACGGCCGCGTCCACTTGGCGCAGCAGGTCCAGGTGATTCCGGTAGGCGACCGTGCCGCAGCGCCAGCTGACGAGCTGGGCGCGCCACAGGTTCACGTCGCAGACGCCCACGAGCTGGACTCCGGGCATCTTCGACAGGATGCGCGAGTGATATCCCCCGATCTTTCCCGCGCCGACGACGCCGACCCGCAATGCGCGGCCTGTCATCCTTCCTCCTGGGACCGTACCCCGACGACGGCGATCTTCATCGCGTCCGCGCGCTTCAAGAACTATTCCTTGTCGAAGACGAGCGTCTTGCCGGCCTCGACGGCCAGAGTCGAGGCGCCGGCCTTGGCCAGCACTTGACGACCACCAGGCCGCCCTTGGAGCCGTGGGCGCGCGCGAGCTCGCCGGCCCGCAGCACGCAGGCGTCGGTCCCCTCCATCGCCTCGACGGCGACGACCGCGTTCTCGCCGACGACGACGCTTTGGCCGATATCGAAGCCGGCCAGCGCCTTGGCGGCGCGCACCCCGAGGTCGATGTCGGCCTGCTCGGCGGGGCCGGGCTTCCGCTTCGTCATCGGGCCCAGGGAGGCGAGGAGGTCCTTGAGATAAACGTGCGAGGGCAGCAGCTCGATGCCGTCTTTGGCGAACTCCTCCGCCACGGCGGCGAGGATCGTGTCGGTGCGCTTGTCTTTGAGCCGCGCCAGCACCTTCATCGCCCGCAGGTCGGGCATCACGCCGCCGAAGACGGAAGCGTGCTGGACCTTGCCGGCCATCACGGCCTGGGTGACGCCTTCGGACTTGAAGAACTCGATGGGCTTGGAGATCTGCCCGAGCTTGAAAGATTCGAAGCGCGCCACCCGCTTGGCCAGCGCGGGGTCGGTCACGCCCGCCAGCCCCAGCGCGACCACCTCGGCGCCCGCGCGCGTCGCGGCGTCGGCGACCAGCAGCGGGAATTGCCCGGACCCCGCGATCAGGCCCAGCTTCTTGGTCACTATCCGACCTCTTCCTCCGTCTCCGAGCCGCCGGCCGGGCGCATCACGCCCCGCTTGGATCTCTCGATGAAGGCCGCCATCTCGAGCACCTCGGCCGGCCCGCCGGACGCCTGGAGCTTCTTGAGGGCGTCCGCCAGCAGCAGCCCCGACATGTACAGCGTCTTATAGGCGTCCTTGATGGCGCCGATGGTCTCGCGGGTCATCCCCGAGCGGCGCAACCCGACGTTGTTCAAGCCGCGCAGCGTGGCGCGGTCTCCCTGGCAGGTGCAGAAGGGCGGGACGTCCTTGCCGATCATCGAGCCGCCGCTGGCCATGACGAAGCGCCCGATGCGCACGAACTGGTGGACGGCGGAGAGCCCGCCGAGCACGGCGAAGTCGCCGACCTCGACGTGCCCGGCCAGCGGCACGCAGTTGACGAGGATGACGCCGTTGCCGACCCGGCAGTCATGCGCTACGTGCGAATAGGCCATGAAGAGGCAGTTGTTGCCGATGCGCGTCTCGCCGGTGGCCGTCGTGCCGCGGTTGAGCGTCACGCACTCGCGCACCGTGCAGTTGTCGCCCATGACGAGCCGGGTGGGCTCGTCCTTGTACTTCAAGTCCTGGGGCGCGGTGCCGACGAAGCAGCCGGGGTACAGCCGGCAGTTCTTGCCGAGCGTCGCGCGTTCGACGACCACGTGGGCGCCGATCGAGCTCCCCGCTCCGATCGTCACGTCCTCGCCGATGACGGCGTGGGGGCCCACCTTGACCGAGGGGTCGAGCTTGGCCGAAGGATGGATGACCGCGGTAGGGTGGATTCCCTCCGCCACCCCGGCGCTCATTGCTTCGGCCCCACGAGGAACGACATCGTCAGCTCGGTGCAGAGCTTGCCGTCGACGTAGGCCTCGCCCGTGGCCTTGCCGCCGCGCCCGCCCATGCGCTGCATCTCGACGTGGAGCTTCAGGAGGCTCCCCGGCCGGACGGCGTCGCGGAACTTGCACTCCTCGATGCCGAGAAAGAACGCGAGCCTTCCCTCCATCCCGCCGGCCGACATCATCAGCACGCAGGCGGTCTGGGCCAGCGCCTCGACGATGAGCACGCCGGGCATGATGGGATAGCCCGGGAAATGGCCTTGAAAGAAATGCTCGTTCATCGTCACGCCTTTGGTGCCGATGGCGCGCTTCTTCTCCTCGATGATGTCGACTCTGTCCACCAGCAGGAACGGATAGCGGTGCGGGATCGTCTTCTCGATCGCCGCGGCGTCCAGCGTGCGCAGCGGGGCGGCGGTCCAGGGCCGCGCCTCAGCGGCCGGCGTCGTCTCAGTCTCGCTCGTCATCGTCTTCTCCTGAGTCAGCGCTGCTCCGCCGCGACCGCCGGCTGGCGGCGCAGCTTGGTCGCGGCCGCGTTCAGGCGCTTGGCGAACTCGATGTTGTGCGCGTGCCCGCAGCGCACGGCCTCGATCTTGACGCCGAACAGCGACCGGCCGATCAGCGTCAGGTCGCCGATGAGGTCGAGGATCTTGTGGCGCACGAACTCGTCGGGGAAGCGCAGGCCTTCGGCGTTGGTGTGGAACCGGTCGCGGCCGATGACCACGGCGTTCTCCAGGCTCCCTCCCTGCGCCAGCCCCTGCGATTTCAAGAACTGCACCTCGTGCTCGAAGCAGAAGGTGCGGGCCGGCGCGACCTGCGCCGCGTAGCCTCCGGAGTCCATGCGGAAGTTGAAGCTCAGCCTGGGCACCAGCGGGTGGTCGTGGATCAGCGTCGCGTCGATCTCGAAGTGGCCGCAGGGGACGGCGCGATAGGTCGAGCCCTTGTCCTCGTAGGTGACCTCTTCGGCGATCGTCAGGCGGCGCTTGGGCGCCTCGGGGAAGGTCTTGAGCCCCGCCTGCAGCAGGGTCTGGAAGAAGGGCAGCGCCGAGCCGTCCATGGCCGGCGGCTCGTTGGCCGTGACGAGGATGTCGAGGTTGTCGATGCCCAGCCCCGTCGCGGCCGAGAGCACGTGCTCGACCGTGTGGACCTTGGCCTCATGCAGGCCCAGGTTGGTGCCGCGCACCGTGGCGACCACGAAGCCGAGCCGCGCCGGGATCATCGGCGTGCCGGGCAGGTCGGTGCGGAAGAAGCGGATGCCGCTGTTGGCGGGGGCGGGACGGAAGGTGAGCTTGGTCTTGCACCCCGTATGCAGGCCGATCCCCTCAAGGCTCCGTTCCTCTACGATGGTCGTCTGCGCCAGGACCTTCGCGCGGCTCGTTCTATCCGACATGAGTTTCCTCCAGAGACTTCGACAGCTTCTGCTTCACTTCTTTGAGCGTCTCGAAAACGTCGGGCAGGCGCTTGTAGAGCGCGTGCAGCTTCAGGGCCTCGCGGTGCGGCAAGGCCGGCGAGCCGAAGACGACGGCTTTCGGCTCCACGTCGTTCATCACCCCGGTCTGCGCGGTGACGACGGCCCCGTCGCCGATCTTGATGTGGCCCACCAAGCCCGCCTGGCCGGCGATCACGACGTGGTTGCCGACCTTGGTGGAGCCCGAGATGCCGACCTGGCTCACGATGAGGCAATGGCGGCCCACCTGCACGTTGTGCCCGAACTGGACCAGGTTGTCGATCTTGGTCCCCGCGCCGATGACGGTCGAGCCGGTAGTGGCGCGGTCAAGGGTGACGTTCGCGCCGATCTCGACGTCGTCTTCGATCACGACGTTGCCGATCTGCGGCACTTTGCGGTGCGTTCCGGTCTTGAGGTCGGTCGCGAAGCCGTAGCCGTCGGAGCCGACGACCGTGCCCGAGTGGATGATGACCCGGTCGCCGACCACGCAGTGCTCGCGGATGACGACTTGGGGATAGATGCGGCAGCCCTTGCCGACGCGCGCGCCGCTGCCGATGTAGCACTGCGCGCCGACCGCCGTTCCGTCGCCGATCGAGGCCTGCTCGACGACGGCGAACGCGCCGACCGAGACGTCCTTGCCCAGCACGGCCTCGGCGTGCACGTCGGCCTTCGGGCTGACGCCGGGCGCCGGATGGGGGTTGACCGTCTTCTCGAGCAGAGCCAGGACCTGGGCGAACGCCCAGCGCGGGTCGCCGGAATAGATGCGGTTGGCCGAGCCGGCCTTGAGCTTGGCGCGCGCCGATTCGGGCAAGAAGACGCACGCCGCCCGGGTGGTCTCGACCTGCGCGGCGTACTTCGGGTTCTCCAAGAACGAGACGTCCTTGGGCCCGGCCTCGGACAGCCCGGCCGCGCCCTCGACCACGCAGCGGCCGTCTCCCTCCAGCGTCCCGCCGGTGAGCTTCGCCAACTCTTCCAAAGTGACTTTCATCGTTGCCTCAGGATCATGACTTGAGCTTCTTGAGGACCTTTTCGGTCAGGTCCATCGCCTGCTGGCCGAAGAGGATCTGCGAGCGGTCCACGACGACGCTCACGCCTTCCTCGCGCGCCACTTCCTGCACGGCGTGGTAGATCTTGCCCAGCAGGATCTCGGTCCGCTTGTCCTCGAGCTCGATCAGGTTCTTCTCGACCTGCGCCTGGTAGGTCTTGAATTCCGCCTCCTTGTCCTGCAGGACGCGGCTCTTCTCCGCCAGCTTGCTCTCCAGCTCGTTCAGGGTCTGCACCGCCTTGGCCGCGTCGGGGGATGCGGCGAAAGCGTCGGGCCCTAGCCCCGGCAGGTTGGCGAGCGGAATAGGCTTCTTCTCTTCGGAAGACGCCGCCTGCGGCGCGGCCGCCGAGGCGGAGACGGTCGCGCTCGACGCTTGGACGCCGGGGGCGGCCGCCGAGGACGTCTGCACCGCGGTCATCGTCGAGGAGGCCGGCGCGGCGGCGGTCGCCGAGGACGTCTGCACGGCGGTCCTGGTCGAGATGGAGGCTCCCGCGCCGGCGGCCGGGCCGGTGGACACGGCCGGGGCCGGATGCGCCGCGGCGGGCGTCGTCGCCCCGGGGTCTTTCGGCGCCGGAGCGGGCAGGATGCCGTTGGCCAGCTTGGCGGCCGCGTCGCGCTCCAGGCGCAGGCGGATGACGTCGGCGCGCAGGCCGATCAGCTCGGCCTTGCGGAGGTTCACCTGCTCCTCGGCTTGGCGCAGGACCTCCTCGAAATTCTGCTTGGCCTTCTGCGTCTCGGGGTACAGGCGGAACAGCTTCTGCATGTCCACGTAGCCGATGCTCCCGCGCTGGGCCTTGTTCTCCTCCAGAGAGACTTCTAGCGCGCGGGCGGCGACAGCCGCCCACGCGCTCACGATCGCCGTTAAGATCACCGTCTTCCTAAAGGCTCTTCCTTTGACCATTAGAATAGATTGCCAATTCCAAAGTTGATTTGATAGCGCCGCTCACCCGGCCGGTGGTTGAGGCCGTAGCCCCAGTCGAGGCGGATGGGGAACGCCGGCGTCACGAAGCGGATGCCGAAGCCGACGTCCTGCTTGATGTCGTTGGTGTCCGGGCCGATATGGAATCGCACCGACCGCATGTTGGCCCAGGTGGTGCCGGCGTCGTAGAAGGTCACGAACTTCACGATGGTCTTCTTGCGCTCGCGCGCCAGCGGGAAGCCGAGCTCGGCGTTGAAGACGTCGTAGACTTTGCCGCCGTCGGGCTGGCCGACCTCGCCCGAGACCTGATAGCCGCGCAGCGTGTCCTGCCCGCCGAGGAAGAAGCGGTTGAAGACCGGCACGTCCTTGGAGACGCCGAAAGGCGTGATATAGGCGCCGCGGTTGGAGAAGCTCAGCACGACGGGATAGTCGTCGACCGAGAAGAGGTGGAAGTGCTTCGAGTTGGAGATGTTCGGGCTGAAATAGTCCACGTTGCCGTTGAGGATGGGACCGCCGGCCAGGTTGAAGCCGATGGCGTGGCGGCTGCCGCGCATCGGGTCCCAGATGTTGTCGCGCGTGTCGATGGCGGCCTCCACGCCGATGGAAGAGTGGACGCTGGTGCTCTCGGGGAGCTGCGACAGGAACTGCTGGTCGACGTTCGAGACGCTGATCTTCTGGAAGGTGTAGTTGAAGGCGAGCTGGTACTTGTCCTCCGAGAACCTCGGCCCGACCCGCATCGTGCCGCCCAACCGGCGGTCCACGTAGCCGGCGGTCGAGGACTGGAAGGGCCGCAGGCGGCGCGTGTTGAAGAGGTCGTAGCCGAGGCTCGTCGGGCTGTCGAACACCCATGGCGTCGTCCACGACAGCGAGTAGTCCTGCACGCGCTTGCCGAACTGCCACTGCACCGACGCCCGCTGGGCGCGGCCGAAGAGGTTCATGTGCTGCAAAGACAGGGTGCCGATGAGGCCGTCCAAAGACGAGAAGCCGGCGCCCGCCGTGAGCATGCCGGGCTTGCCCTCGACCACCTCGAAGGTCAGGTCCACCTTCTCGGGGTCGGCCGGGCTGGTGATGTCGAGCTGGACGTCGTCCATGAACCCGAGGTTCATGATGCGTTCCTGGCTCTTGCGGATCTTCGAGGCCGAGAACGGCGCGCCGGTCTTCTGCACGACCTCGCGGCGGATGACGTGCGTCTTCGTGGCCTTGTTGCCCTCGACGTCGATGTGGTCGACGTACACGACCGGCCCCTCGGCGATGTCGTAGTTGACGTCCATGAGCTTCGTGTCGGGGTTGAGAGTCTGCTCGGGCGTGACCTTGGCGCGCAGGCGGCCCTGCTCGGCGTACAGCTCCTGGATGCTGCGGATCGTCGCCTCGTATTTCTCCTGGTTGAAGACCCTGCCCCTGTGGTAGTCGATCTGTTTGGCCAGAGTCGAGGAGGGGTAGACGGTGTAGCCGGAGAACGTCGTGTCGCCGAAGCGGTACCGCTGGCCCTCGCCGAAGGCGAGGCGGATCGCCGCCTTGGTGTTGTCGGTGCTGAACTCGACGCTCGAGGAGGTGATCGTGAAGTGCGTGTAGCCGTCGTTCTTGTAGAGGGCCTCGATCTTCTTCTTGTCCTCGGCGAGCTCCTTCTCCTGGTACACCTTCGCGCCCCAGAAGGTGGGGGGGCGGTTGGTCATCTCGCTGACGATCTTCTTCTTCGAGTAGGCGTGCAGGCCCTCGATCTCGACGGAACCGACCGTGGTCTTAGGCCCCTCCTCGATCGTGAAGGTCACGTCCGTCATGGCGGTCTGGGTGTCCACCGTCACCGTCGAGCCCACGACGGCGTGCAGGTAGCCCTTCTTGTGGTACTCCTCGAGGACCTTGTCCTCGTCGGTGCGGAGCTTGACGCGGTCCAAGGGGTCTTTCTCCTTGATCGTGACCTCATCGGACAGCTTCCCCTTGGAGAGCTTCTTGTTCCCGGCGAACTTGATCTTGCGCACCAGGGGCTTCTCGACGACGACGAACGTGACGCGCACGGTCGTCGTCGAGCCGGAGGACTCGGCCAGGTGCGCCGGGACGGGCGCATTGAGGGGCGTGATGTCCGCCGCGACGCGGTCGAAGCTGCCCATGCCGAGCAGGCTCTGGACGTCGTGGTCCAAGTCCCCTTTCTCGTAGAGGTCGCCCTTGCGGGCCTTGACCTGGCTGCGGACCACGTTGAACTTCACGTGCCGGTTGCCCTGGACCGCGACGTCGCCGATGACCCAGGGGGGCTGGGGCTGGCCCTCCTGGCCCGGCGGCACCACGTGCGGCGTGGGCTTCACCGTCCAGGTCGGATGCGGGCCGGGCGGCAGGACCGGCCGGGTGGAGATATGGACGGCGGCGGTCGAGAGATCGGTGATTTCGGAGGGGGCCGCGGTGGGCTCCACCGCCGGCGTGGCTTCGACGACTTCGATGTCGAGCCGGAAGGCGGTCGAGGAAAGCGCCACCTCGTTGAAGGAGACCGAGGCGAAATCCCCCGAGGCCAGCAGGGTTGCCTTGTCCAGCGCCTCGTCCTCGGGCGGGTAGGGGGCCATTTCTCTAGCTTTCAGCTTTGCTTTCACGGTGTTTTCTTCGAAACGTTTCAGCCCCAGGAGGCGAATCTGGGCCAGGATGCGCGGGCCCTGTTCCGGTGTCTTGGCGGGCGCGCTGGAAACCGTTGGAGCGGTCTCGGTCTGCGCGAACGCTGGGGAACCACCGGCCGGCGCGAGGAGAAAAGCAAGAAGCAGGAGCGCAGGCACGCCGACGTAAGTTTACGAAATTTGGACCCCGGCGGCAACCTTATTTATATCGCAAAAATAAACAGTTTTTGGCGAAGGGAGGGAGGCATCGGCGAGGACTTTCCTCAGGAGCGAAATGCTCGCCCAGGGCGCTCTACGGAAATCTCCCCACCCCCACCCTCCCCCGCAAGGGGGGAGGGAGAACTTTAGACCGGAAGATTGGCGCGCTTGGCGGCGGGTTTGGCCTTGTCCGAGGCCTTGGCGCCGGTGGACGGGCCCTCGCGCTTCTTATAGGGCTTCGGCGCGCCGGCGGGGGATGTCGGCGTGGCTCCCTTCACCGGGTCGTAGTAATCGAGCCCCGAGTGGTCGATGATCTCTTCGCCCATGAGCAGGCGCAGGGTGTTCTTGAGCTTCATGTGCTGGATGAAGAGGTCGTGCTCGGGCTTGAGGTCCGGGCGGCACTGCGGGCCCTTGAAGTAGAACGAGAGCCACTCCTGGATGCCGGACAGCCCCGCGCGCTTGGCGAAGTCCATGAAGAGGGCCAGGTCGAGCACCAAGGGCGCCGCCAGGATGGAATCGCGGCAGAGGAAGTTGATCTTGATCTGCATCGGCATGTTCATCCAGCCGAAGATGTCGATGTTGTCCCAGCCTTCCTTCGCGTCGCCGCGCGGCGGGTAGTAATCGATGCGCACCTTATGGGCGAACTTGCCGTAAAGGTCCGGGTAAAGCTTCGCCTCCAGGATGGTGTCGAGCACCGAGGTCTTGGTCTTCTCCTTCGAGCGGAAGGAGCCCGGATCGTCGAGGACCTCGCCGTCGCGGTTGCCGAGGATGTTGGTGGAGTACCAGCCGTTGAGGCCGAGCATGCGCGCCTTCAGGGCCGGCCCGATGACGGTCTTCATCATCGTCTGGCCGGTCTTGAAGTCCTTGCCCATGATGGGCGTGCCGGTCTTCTCGGCCAGCTCGACCATCGCCGGCACGTCGCCCGAAAGGTTCGGGGCGCCGTTGGCGTACGGCACGCCGAGCTTCACCGCAGCGTAGGCGTACACCATCGACGGCGGGATGTCTTTCGAATCCGCCTTAAGCCCCTTCTCCAGCGCCTCGAGGCTCTGGTGCGTGGCCGTGGGCTCGGTCGAGACCTCGGTCGAGCCGCACCAGATCATCACGGCGCGGTCGAGCTTGTTCTTGCGCTTGAACTCCTTGACGTCGGCCATCACCTGCTGGGCCAGCTCCCAGCGCGTCCCGCTCTTGGCGTAGGTCGCGGTGAGGTTCTGGAGATAATCCTGGTCGAAGACCGCGGTCATCGGGACGACCGCCTCCAGCTCCCGGCGCACGGGCGCGAGCTGCTCGGGGCTGAGGACGCCTGCTTTCATAGCGGCCTCGTACGCGTTGTCCGGGAACAGGTCCCAGCCGCCGAAGACGAGGTCCGCGGGTTCGGCCAAGGGCACGAAATCGCGGATGAGGGGGGTGTGGTTCTCGTAGCGCTTGCCGAGGCGGATGGCCTGCAGCTGCGTCAGCGAGCCGATGGGCCGGCCGAGCCCCTTCTTGAGCAGCTCGACGCCGGCGATGAACGTGCTGCTGACGGCGCCCATGCCGGGCAGCAATACTCCCAGCCTGCCGGACGCGGGTGCGATGGGTCGCGGCGCCGCTTTGGGAGCCGCGTCGTGGCGCGCTCCGGCCTGAAGCGTCAGGTACAGCAAGATCAGGAAGAACAAAGGCGTGCCGACGCCGGCGGCGATCAAGAACAGGTCCTCCTTGCGGCACAAGGCCGCCAGGACCAGCAGATAGATGAAATCGCGTTGGGTGAGGAAATCCTCCACGCGCTGCAGGATGCGCGCGCCGCCCGACAGCGGCGCATCGAGCGTCAGCCCGTTGAAGAAGGGTTCGGCCGTGCCGGTCGCGCGGCGGGCGGCCGCGAGCCGTGCCGCGAGCGCCGCGGCCGCCAAGGACGTCGCCGCCGCCAGCGCTCCCAGCACCAGGGGCCAGGCGGCGCCGGTGCGGCGCGAGAGCCCCAAGCCCATCGCGCTGAACAGGGCGATGTGCACCACGTTGTCGCTCCAGAAATCGAGGATGCCGCCGAGCCGGCTCTCTTCGTAGCGCAGCCGCGCCATCTCGCCGTCGCAGCCGTCGAGGACGGAGTGGAGCCAGACCAGCGTCGCTCCCGCGACCGCCCCGGCGTGCTCCGGCCGCGTGAACTGGTAGGCGCCCCACAGGCCGATCGCCGAGCTGATCAGCGTCATGTGGTTGGGCTTGAGCCTCGTGTCGAGGAGCCAGCGCGTCGCGGCTAGGGAGAGGTGACGGTCGAAGAGCCTGGCCATCAGCCCGTCGTGGCTTTTGCGCGCCCCTTCGAGCAGCCAGCGCAGGGCCGCGGACCGCGAGCCGTGCGGCTCCAGGCGCGCGAAGGATCCCGCCGGCATGGGCTTCTTGGCGAACAGGACCACCCGCTCTCCGCGCGACCCGATGAGCTGGACGACGCTGCGCCGCTCCTCGTCCTGGTACGAGACGTGCCCCTCGCGGGCCTCGGCCGCGAGCGCCTCGAGCGTCTCGCGCCGCACCAGGTGGTCGCCGGACAGGCCGAGGTAGGGATGGCGGCAATCGACGGGCAGGTCGGCGCCATGGGCGATCCAGGCGACCTCCACGCCGGCCGGGCGGCGGATCTCCTTTGCCCCGGCCGGCTCGGGGCCGGCGATCCACACCCGCTTGATCCCGATCGAGGACAGGAGGAAGAGCTGCCGCTCCAGGATCCCCATGCCGCCCAACCGCTCGGTCATCAACGGGGCGTGGTGCACCCACAAGACCGCGTCGGTCACTCCGCTCATCAGGCCTTCGCGGCCTCGCCGCGAGACAGGCCCGAGGTCGGCAGGACGATGGACTTTCCGCCCAGGCGATGGGACTGATAGACATGGCTGAGCAGCGTCAGGCAGGCCTCGGCCTCGCGCAGGTTCCGGTTGCGCAGCCGGGGCTTCTGGATCTCGTCGCGCAGGTCCTCGAGCATCGTCGCGAACCAGTCGGGGTGGGCCGAGCCTTGCGAGATCTTCTCGGGGAACTGGAAGCGCTCCGGTTCGCGGCCGGCCCGGGCGACGAGCAGGTGGTCGTCGCGCATCTCGATGGTCCCCTGCGCGCCGTAGACGACGCCCCAGTTGCTCCGGTAGGGGGCATGCCAGGTCAGGTGCACCAGCGCGGTCGCGGCCGGATACTCGATGAAGCAGGTCGCCTGCTCCTCGACGCCGCCGTAGCTCGGCACGTCCAGCCGCGCCGACAGCATGCGCGGCTCCTGCTTCAGGAGGCTTTGCAGGAGGTAGAAGTTGTGCCAGCCGTGGTCGATGAGGATGCCGCCGCCCGACATCACGCGATTGGTGCGCCAGGTGCCGGCCGCGCCCGGGGCGTTGGAGGCGGGCTGGTTGCGCAAGGTGTGCAGCTCCACGTGGTTGATCGCGCCGATCTCGCCGGCGTCCGCCAGCTCGAGGACCTTCAGGAACAGCGGGGAGTACTTCCAGTTGTGCACGGTGAAGACCGTGCGCTCCTGGGCGTGCGCCTGCGCGCGGATGCTCTCGAAGTCCTTGAGGTTGAAGGTCAAGGGCTTCTCGCACAGGACGTGGCAGCGGTGCTGGAGCGCCGCCACCACCTGCTTGGCGTGCAGGAAGGGCGGGGTCGCGATGTCGATCACGTCCAGGTGCGGCTCGCCTCGCAAGAGGCTCTCGAGCGAGCCGTAGGTGTGCGCCGAGGGGAAGGCCGCGGCCGCGAGCGCCAGGCGCTCCGGGTCCTCGTCGGCGACGGCGACGACCGAGAAGTCCTTGGACCGCGACAGCGGGGGCGCGTGGGCCTTCTCGGCCACCTGGCCGAAGCCGACCAGCGCTGCGCTCAGGGCCATCAGAGCTTGAAGCGCTCCCGCACCGCTTCCATGGCCGCCTCGAGCCGGTCGAGCCCCTCCAGCGCGACATCGACCGGGGTGTTGAGCGGCGGGTTGATGCGGATGGCCGGGGTGTAGGACATCGCCAGCACGCCGCGCCGGAGGCCCTCGTCGAACAGCACGCGGCAGATCGGCTTGGGCAGTAGCGCCTTCGTCTTGCGGTCGGCGACCAGCTCCACGCCGATCATGAGGCCGCGGCCGCGCACGTCGCCGATGAAGCGGAAGCGCTCCTGCATCTCGCGCAGCTTCTTCATCATCGCCTCGCCGGTCGCGCGGGAGTGCTCCACCAGGTTCTGCTCCTGGATGATGCGCAGGGCCGTCGCGCAGGCGGCGGAGGCGAAAGGATTGCCGCCGTAGCTCGAGGAGGAGCCGCTCGGGTTGGCGAACGGCTTCGCCTGGCTGATCGCGTCGGTCGTCACGAGGCCGCTGACCGGGAAGCCTCCGCCCATGCCTTTTCCGATCGTGATGATGTCGGGGACGACCTCGTCCTGCATGCAGCCGAACCACTTGCCGGTGCGGCCGAAGCCGGTGATCATCTCGTCCGAGATGAGCATCGCCCCGGACTCGGTGGCGATCTGCCGAAGCCCCTGGAGCCAGCCCTTGGGCGGGATGACGTTGCCGGCGGTGCCTTGGATGGGCTCGACGATGATGCCGGCCAGCGCTCCGGTCGTCGTCTTCTTGATCAGCGTCCTCAGGTGGTCGAGGCAGTGCGCGGCGCAATCGTGCTCCTCTTGCGTCCCGAGCGGGCAGCGGTACGGGTTCGGATACGGGCTCGAATAGAGGCCCGGCATCAGCGGGCCGAGGCCGACCTTGAACTCGTCCCCCAGCAGCCCCAGCACGCCGCCGGTCTTGCCGTGGAAGCCGCCCCAGAAGCCGATGAACTCGAATTTCTTGGTCTGGCTCTTGGCAAGGCGGAAGGCCGCTTCGACCGCCTCGGCCCCCGAGGAGTAAAGCTGCAGGCGCGTCAGGCCCTTGGGGGTGATCGATGCCAGGCGCTTGGCGAAGTCGACTCGATGGCGGCTGGTGAAGCTGCCGACCGAGATGCGCGAGACCTGCTCGCTCATCACGCGCGCGTACTCGGGGTGGCCGTAGCCCAGCGAGGCGACGCCGATGCCGGCCATGAGGTCGATGTAGGAGTTGCCGTCCTCGTCCTCGAGCACCGAGCCCTGGCCGCGCGCCACGGCGATCTTCGAGAAGAGCGCGATGCTCTGCAGCCCGGGGGTCATGTACTTCTGCTCCTCCTCGAAGAGGGCGACGCTCTTGGGGCCGGGATAGTACTCGTCCTGGGCGGCGGCGGCCGCCGGCTTGGGATGCTGCGAAACGGTCGAAGTCTTCATGATGGATTCCTTGCAAGCTCTCGGACATGCCGGACGGCAGCGGAGCGGATATGCCATGCGATCTGCACGGCCGCCTCTGTCCGCACCTTGGCGAACGAAGGCCACGAATTGAGGTCCAACAAAGCGATCTTGCCGCCCTCTGAGATGATCGCGTCGCCGCCGAACACCTCGAGGCCGAGCAGGCGCGCGCCCGCCGCGGCGGACGCGGCCAGCTCGTCGAGCTCGAAGGGGAGGCGCCGGGCGCGCGACGGGTCGTGATAGAACCAGGTGAACCAGCGGCCGGGCCCCACGCCGTAGAACTTGACGAGGTCTCCCTCGACGTGCGGTTGGATCACGTAATGCGTGATCTCGCGCTCCCGGAAGTCCTCCAAGAGGCGCGTCATCTCCTTCCAGTCGCGCGCCCGGACCACGTCGTGGTCGCAGGTGTTGTGCACGTCGCCCCGCTTGATCCACCAGCCGTGCGGCGCCGCGAAGCCGGGCGGCGCGCTGGCCTCGGCGTCCACGCGCCGGATCTCGGTGGGCGGCAGGCCGCAGGCCGCGAGGCCGGACAACAGCGGCACGAGGTTCACGCGATAGCAGTTGAGCACGGCCGAGGGGGGGTTGATGAAGCGCACCCGAGGCGAGCCTTCCAGCTCCGACAACCGCTTGATGCGCGGATAGGACTCGCACATGGGCACAATCACGTCGTAGCCGCTCGGGCCCTCGGCGTCGAGCTCCTCGGGAGTCA
>JAPLKK010000134.1 GCA_026388115.1 Elusimicrobiota bacterium
CGCGCGCGCGCGGCGGCCGTCGCCTGCCTCGCCGCGTTCCTCGGCGTCTGGAACTGGACGACGGCGGTCCGGCCGGGCGGCGACCCCGCCGCCAACAAGGACCTCCAGCGAGCCCTCTGGCTGGGTCGCGAGACGCCGGAGGGAGCGTGGGTGGTCGTCGACCAGGTGGACCAGGTCTACGTGCCGTACTTCGCGCATCGCAAACCGATGAACCTCCGCTATCTCTCCGATGGACCGCGGCTGGCCGCGCGCGTCGCCCAGGCGCGCCGCGCGGGCGAGCCGGTGTATGCGGTCCCCGAGACGATCCCGGCATGGGCCGGCCAGGCGCTCGAGAAGCTCGGCTGGCGCCAGGTGTCGGTGGACGGTGGGTCGAGACTGTTTTTGATACATTGATGACGATGTCGTCCGCCATCAGATCCGCTCTTTTCGCCTCCCTCCTCGTCTTTCCGCTCGCGGCGCGTGCGGCCGAGCCCCGGGTCGGGTCCGCCGAACTGTCGCTGCCGCCGCCGGCGCCGGAGGACCAGGTGTTCTCGGCGATGAAGGCCGAGATGGACCGGTCGCTGCACAACCTCAGGGTCGAGACGTTCGGCCCGCCCTACTTCCTCGCCTACCGCCTCGTCGACGACGCGACGGTGCGGCTCATCTCCGCCTTCGGCGCCCCCGTGCGCCAGGAGCGCGAGGAGGACCGCACGCTCTACGTCGAGGCGCGCGTGGGCGACGCCTCCTTCGACAACACCGACCTCACCTACAACGGCAAGAGCGGCTCGGCCGCCGCCCAGCCCGACGTCCTGCGCCATCATCTCTGGAGCTTGACCGACGACGCCTATAAGTCGGCGGTGGCGGGATACCTGGAGAAGAAGGCGAAGAAGGCCACGGAGCTGGAGCGCGACAAGCTCGACGACCTGAGCAGGGAGGCGTCCTACACCGCCTCGGTCCCGAACGCCTCCGTGGCGCCGGATGCGGCGGCCGTGCGCGGCCTGCTGCAGGCGGCGAGCGCGCAGTTCAGGCGCTATGCCTGGGTTCACGGCTCCTACGTCTATCTCGAGCTGGAGCGCACGCGGCGGTATCTTTTGACCAGCGAAGGCGCCCGCATCGCGACGCCTTACGAGAGCGCGCCCTTCAGCCTGGTCCTGAACGCCTGGACGCGCGCCGACGACGGCATGCGGCTCGACAACCGCCGTTCGTGGGTCGCCTCGGCCTTCAAGGACCTGCCGTCGCTCGACGTCGTGGAGAAGGAGATCGAGACGCTCGCCCAGGAGCTCAAGGCGTCCCGCGAGTCGCCCGTGCAGGCGCCTTTCTCGGCCCCCGCGATCCTGGACCCCGAGATGTCCGGGGTCTTCTTCCATGAGGCGCTCGGCCATAAGCTCGAAGGCCAGCGCCAGCGCGACCCCAACGAGAGCCAGGTCTTCCGCGACGAGGTGGGCTTGCGGATCATCCCCGACTTCCTGAGCGTGCTGGACGACCCCACGATGAAGCAATTCGACGGCATCACCCTGCACGGCGCCTACGACTACGACGACGACGGCGTGCCGGCGCAGAAGGTCGTCCTCGTCGACCACGGCGTGCTGAAGAACTTCCTCATGTCGCGCTGGCCGATTAAAGGATTTTCGCGCTCGAACGGCCACGGCCGCGCGGGGCCGATGAGCCACGCCAGCGGACGCATGGCGAACCTGATGGTGATCGCCCACCAGCCGGTGACGCGCGCCGAGCTGAAGATGCGGCTGATGGCGTTGGCGCGGGCGCAGGGCAAGCCGTATGGCTTCCTGCTCGTCGGCTCCTCCGGCGGCGAGAACCCGAACAACCGCCGCGCCGCCCAGACGCTCGAGGCCCGGCCGCGCCTCATCTTCCGCATCGACGCCCGTACGGGCGTCGAGACGGCGGTGCGCGGGGTGAAGATGGTGGGCACGCCGCTCGTCGTGCTCAACCGGATCGTGGCCGCCGGCGACGATATGAAGGTGTCCAACGCCTTCACCTGCGGGGCCGAGTCCGGGCAGGTCCCGGTCGACCAGATCGCGCCAAGCCTGCTGGTGTCCAACATCGAGCTCCAGCGCGTTCCCGAGGAGCGCGCCCGCCCGCCGATCCTCCCCTCGCCCTTCCATGAGAACGATTAGCCTTCTTCTTCTGCTGCCTTCGCTCTCGTGGGCCGGTCCCTTGAGCGCCGACACCATCGAGCGCGCCGTGTCGGCGGAGATCTCCCGCTCCACCGAGGCCCTGCAGCTCGAAGGCTATCCTCCGCCCTATTACTTGAGCGTGCGCGTCAGCGAGACCAGGCACGCCGAGCTGCGCTGCGCCCGCGGCGGGGTGCGCAATGAGTCGTCCAGCCGCCAGCTGCTTGCCACGCCGGACGTCCGCGTGGGCTCCTACGAGCTGGACAACCATCCGCTTGCGCCTTCGGAAAGGTACGTGGGCCGCGAGATCCCGGACATCGACGACGCGCTCGCCGTGCGCCACGGGCTGTGGCTCAAGCTCGACGAGGAATATAAGGGTGCGGCGGCGGATTTCCTGCGCAAGCAGGCACTGCGCGTGCGGCGCGGCAAGACGGAATACGACACCGATGACTTCACGAGGGAAGAGCCGCGGTCGATCGAGCACCCGCCGGGGCTCCCCGCCTTCGACGCCGCCGGCGCGGCGGCCGCGGCGCGCTGCTCCGCCATGAGCCGCCTGGGCGCGGCTGGAGGCCGGGGCGCAGGCGATGACCGATGACGGCATGCGCGTCAACGCCTACCGCAGCTTCATGGCGCCGACCGCGGCGGGCCTGCCCGATCCGGCGCGCCTCGCCAAGACGGCGCACGAGATGGTCGCCGACCTCGCCTCCCTCAAGGCCGCCTCCTCCACCTCGCCCTTCAACGCCCCGGCGCTCATCGACCCATCGGTCGGGGCCGCGGTCGTGCAGGCGTTGGCGAGCCGGCTCTCCGGCGAGGAGCAGCGCAACCCCGACGGCGCCCAGACTTTCCGGGACAGGCTCGGCAAGGCCGTCCTGCCCGAGGCGATCAGCCTCGATGACGACCCCACGCTCACCGAGTTCCAAGGCGAGCCCCTCGTGGGACGGTACGCCGTGGACGACCAGGGGGTCCCGGCGCGGAAGGTGACCCTCGTCGAAAAAGGCGTGCTGAAGAATTTCCTGCTGTCGCGCTACCCCGTCATCGGCTTCGCGCGCTCCAACGGCCACGGCCGGGCCGAGCCGGGCCGAGATCCCATGGGCCGCGCCGCCAATCTCGTCTTGCGGGTCGACCACCCCCTGCCCGAACCTCAGCTCCTCGAACGGCTGCGCGAGGAGACCGCCAGGCGAGGCAAGCCCTACGGCATCTACATCAAGAAGGCGCGCTCGTGGACCCAGCAGGACAAGACCGGCCAGCAGCAGGCCTTCCGCCTCTTGCCCACGCTCGTCTACGTCGTCGACGCGAAGACCGGAGCGCAGACGTTGGTGCGCGATCTCGACATGGTCGGCACGCCGCTCGACCTGATGGGGCGCATCCTGGCCGCCGGCGACGACGCGCGGGTGACGAGCGGCTTCGTGGACCAGCCGTCCGGCTCCCTTCCCGTGTCCGCCGTTTGCCCGACGCTGCTGCTCGGCGAGGTCGAGCTGCAGCGCGCCGAGACCAAGCCCGAGCGGCCGATGGTCCTGCCGGCGCCTCGCTAGTGCGGGCCGCGGCCGCGATGGAAATTGGTAGATTAGCGTGAGTGACGTCTAATCCGACGGAGGAGGCGGAGGAGCTTGATCTCATCCGCGCGGCCCAAGCGGGGCGGCGTTCCGCTTTCGAGGCGCTGGTGCGGCGCCACCACGTGCGGATCATCCAGCTGTGCGGCTCGCTGTTGGGCAACCAGGCCGAGGCCGAGGACGCGGCGCAGGAGGTCTTCCTCAAGGCGTACGTGAGCCTCACGCGCTTCGAGGGCGACGCCGCCTTCGGCACGTGGCTCCACCGCATCGCCGTCAATCATTGCCTCGACCTCCTGCGCAAGCGCGCCCGGCGCAAGACCGATTCGCTCGACGAGCTGGTCGAGCGCGAGGGCCGCGCGATCGAGGCGGCCGACCTCGCCGCGCGGCTGCTCGCCACCCTGCCGGAGGAGCAGCGCGTCGCCATCACCCTGCGCGAGACGCAGGGCTTGAACTACGAGGAGATCGCGAAGGTGATGGATTGCACCGTCGACTCGGTGAAGGGCCGCCTCAAGCGGGCCCGGGAAACCTTGGAGAAGTCGCTGCGACACTTCTTATCGGCGGGCGGCGTCTAAATGGCTGAGATGCACGATTCCGAGAAGCTCCAGGCCTATTATGACGGCGAGCTGCCGCCGGTCGAGCGCGCGCGGATGCAGGAGCACATCAAGTCCTGTGCCGATTGCCGCCACGCCGTCGAGCGCTGGCGCGAGGTGGCGCGGACGCTCTTGGAGCCGCCGATCCTGCGGCCCTCCGACCGGTTCGTGGCCGCGGTGATGGAGGACGTCGACGCGCTCGAGCGGCCGGTGGCCGAGCGGGCCGCGTGGCTGCCGGGGTGGCTCGTGCCCTCTCTCGCCCTGGCGGCCTCGGTGCTGATCTTCTACCTCTCGTTGCCCTCCTCTATCGTTAACTTCGACTCCGAGACGATGCTGCTTTCCGGCGACGAGACGCAGCTCGCGATGGTCCTCGGGTCGCAGCCGCCCAGACCCGACGAGGTCTTGGGCTTGGCCTTGGAGCAGCAGCCATGATTCTCGATTACAAGCGCATCCTATGGTCCCTGGTGGTGGGTTTTCTGGTCGGGGCCGCTTTGACGCGGTGGGCGGACGTCGGCGGGCGGCATTTGAGTCCGGTCGAGCGGGAGCGGCACATGTTCGAGCATGTGAGCGCCAAGCTCGAGCTGACGCCGGGGCAGCAGCAGAGCCTGCAGGCGATCCTCGACGAGAAGAGGCAGAAGATCGACGCCCTGCGCGGGGAGTTCCGACCGCGCTTCGAGGCCATCCACCAGTCGATGCGGACCGATATCCGCCGGATGCTCGACGCCAAGCAGCAGGCGCGCTTCGACGAGATGCAGAAGGAGTGGGAGGCGCGGCGCAAGAAGCATGAGCGCGAGTTTGGCGCGCCGCCGATGCCATGATCGCGGCCGCGTTCTTTCTCCTCGCGCTGGCGCCTCAGGCCTTCGCCTCCGAGCCTCGGACTCTCACCTGGGAGGACTGCGTGGCGCTCGCCTCGGCGCAGAACCCGGACCTCAAGTCCGCCTCCTTCGCCCAGCGGGCCGGCCGGTCGAACTATCTCGGCAGCTACAACGGGGTCCTGCCGGACCTGAGCCTCTTCAACAGCTACGGCGCCTCGAATCTTACCGGCCCGGGCAGCTCGCGCTGGAAGGCGGGCTTGACGACGAGCGTGGACCTTTTCAACGCGGGGAACATCGCCGCCATCCAGTCCGCGTCGGCGGCCGCCGACCGCACCTCGGCCCAGCTGCGTCAGGCTTCGACGGACCTGCGTCAGGCTTTGCGCGGCGCCTTCCTCAATCTGCTGTACGCCCAAGAGAACCTGGCCGTCAGCCAGCGCATCCTCGCTTTGCGCACGCGGGGCTCGGAGATGGTGAGCCTGCGCTATGACTCGGGGCGCGAGTCCAAGGGCAATATGATGCGCGCCGCCGCCCAGCGCACCCAGGCCGAGGAAGACCTCAAGCAGGCGGCGCGCGAGGTCCGCACGGCTCAGCGCACGCTGGGCCGCTACCTCGGCTACGAGGAGTTCGAGGCCGTCGCCGCGACCGGGACGCTGTCGGCCGACCCGCCGCCCGAGCTGCCCGCCGAGTTCGAGACGCTCCTGGCGCGGCGCCCCGATGTCGCGGCCGAGGACGCCGTCGTGCGCGGCGCGGAGGCGGGGCTCTTCTCCGCGCGAAGCCCGCTGTTCCCCACGCTGACGGCCAGCTATTCGCGCAACGTCAGCGGCACCAGCGAGTTCCCGACGGGCAGCCTCGGCTGGACTGCGCTCGGGACGCTGAGCCTTCCGATCTTTGGCGGCGGTCCCACCGCGACGTACTTCTCGGTCACGTCGGCAAAACAGACGCTGGACAAGACCCACCAGGATCTGCGGGTCACGCGCGGCAACGCCCTGGTCGACATCGAGAACTCCTGGTCCTCGTACGCGCAGGATTCGGCCCAGGCCCGCGTGTCCGCGGCGCTCTTGGATGCGGCGCGCCAGCGCAACGACGAGGCGGACGTCCGCTACGCGAGCGGGCTCTTGATCTACGACAACTGGGAGATCATCGCCTCCGACCGGATCAACCAGGAGCGCCAGGCGCTCCAATCGCGGCTCAATTTCACCGCCAGCCAGGCAGGCTGGGAGCACGCTCTGGGCAGGGGACTGAACGAATGAAAAGGATTCTGATCGTCGCTCTCGTGATCGCCGGCCTCGCCGGGGCCGGCTGGTGGGCCTACGGCGGGCGCTCCTCGAAGAACGGGAAGGGCGCGATGCGCCAGGTCCAGGCGACGCAGGGCCCGATCGAGGAGACCGTGGAGGCGACGGGCGCCGTCGCGCCGCTCAACCGCGTCGAGATCAAGCCGCCGATCTCCGGCCGGATGGAGCAGCTGCTCGCCGACGAGGGCGCCGTCGTCAAAAAGGGTCAGATCCTCGCATGGATGAGCTCCTCCGACCGGGCCGCCATCCTCGACGCGGCCCGCGCCCAAGGGCCCGACGCGCTCAAGCATTGGGAGGACGCCTACAAGCCCACGCCTGTCGTCGCCCCCTTGGACGGCGTCATCATCCTGCGCAACGTCGTGGTCGGACAGACGGTGGAGACCAACCTCGTCCTCTTCGCGATGAGCGACCGGCTCGTCGTCGTCGGGCAGGTGGACGAGTCGGACGTGGGCCGCATCCACGTGGGGATGCCCGCGCGCGTCACCTTGGACTCATATCCGGACAAGCAGGAAAGGGCGACCGTCTTCGACATCCTCTATGAGGGCAAGAACGTCTCGAACGTCATCCAATACGGCGTGAAGCTTCGTCCCGAAGCGGTGCCTTCCTACTACCGCTCGCAGATGACGGCCAACATCAGCTTCATCGTCCGCAAGAAAGAGGACGCCGTTCTCATCCCCTCGGTGGCGGTCAAGGACGCGGCCTCGGGCGTCAAGCAGGTGATGGTGCCGGGCGCCGACGGCAAACCCTCGCCCACGGACATCAAGACCGGCATCGAGACCGGCGACATGGTGGAGGTCGTCAGCGGCCTCAAGGCGGGCGACGCGGTCGTGCTGACAGGAGGGCAATCAGGGCACGGCGCCCAAGCCGAAGAAGACCTAAGAGGAGGCGGCCGCGTGTCTCTGATCGAGATCGAAGGCATCACGCGCTCGTATCGGGTGGGCGGCGAGGAGCTCAAGGTCCTCAAGGGCATCGACCTGCGCATCGAGGAAGGCGAGTTCGTCGCCATCATGGGGCCGTCGGGCTCGGGCAAGTCCACGCTCATGCAGATCCTCGGCCTGCTGGACCGGCCGAGCTCCGGGACCTATCGCCTCCTGGGCCGCGACGTCTCGCGCCTCTCCGATGACGAGGGCGCGGCCCTGCGCTCGAAGACGATCGGCTTCATCTTCCAGATGTTCAACCTCCTCGCCCGGACCTCCACGCTCGACAACGTCGCGCTTCCGATGGTCTACTCCGGAGCGCCGAACCGCGAGGAGCGCGCCAAGGACCTCTTGACGCAGGTCGGCCTGGCCGACCGCATGGACCACCGCCCCAACGAGCTCTCGGGAGGCCAGCAGCAGCGCGTCGCCATCGCGCGGGCGCTGGTCAACCGTCCCAAGATCATCTTCGCCGACGAGCCGACCGGCAACCTCGCCTCCGACCAGGCCGACGAGATCTTGCGCCAGCTCGAGCTCTTGAACCGCGGCGGCATCACCATCATCATGGTGACCCACGAGCCCGACATCGCGGTCCACGCGCGCCGCGTCATCCGGCTCAAGGACGGCGAGATCGTCGCCGACGAATCGAACGAGGCGCCCGCCGGCGGCCTTGCGGGCGGCGTTGCCGTCGCCGCGCCGAAGACGTCGGCGCCCGCCGCGGCGGCCGTCGCGCTGACCGCGCACGCGCTGAGTTTCGGCGAGTTCAAGGAATACGGCGCCTCCGCGATGCGCGCCATGGCCGCCAACAAGGTCCGCAGCTTCCTGTCCATGCTCGGCATCCTCATCGGCGTGGGCGCGGTGATCGCGATGCTGGCCATCGGCCGCGGGGCGCAGAAGGCGATCGAGTCGCGCATCTCGAGCCTCGGCTCGAACCTCGTGATGCTCATGCCGGGCTCAACGTCGATGGGAGGCGTGCACGGCGGCGCGGGCAGCTTCAGCCGCTTTCGGCTCGACGACCTCAAGGCCATCGCCAAGGTCAACCCCCATATCGTGCGCGTCGACGGCAACGTGAACGGCTCGGCGCAGGCCGTCGTCGGCGACAAGAACACCAGCACGTCGATCACCGGCGCCAACACGGTCTATGCTCCGATGCACAACGCGCAGGCGTACTTCGGGCGGATGTTCACCGATGAGGAGAACCTCCATATGGCCCGCGTCTGCCTCCTCGGCCAGACGGTGATCAACAACCTCTTCGGGCCGAACGAGAACCCGGTCGGCCGGATGGTGAAGCTCAACCACATCAATTTCAAGGTGATCGGCATCCTGCCCATGAAGGGGTCGGGAGGCTTCAGGGACCAGGACGACATGATCCTGGTCCCGCTGCATACCGCCATGAAGCGGCTGGTGGGCAAGCTGTACCTGGACTCGGTCGCCATCGAGTGCGACTCGGGTGACAACATCGCCGCCGTGATGGGCGACGTCCAACGTCTCATGCGCCATCGCCATCGCCTGCCCGACTATAAAGACGACGATTTCACCCTGCGCAACATGGCCGACATCCAGTCGGCGCTGCAGGGGACGACGCAGACCTTCACGCTGCTGTTGGGCATCGTGGCCGCGATCTCCCTGCTCGTCGGCGGCATCGGCATCATGAACATCATGCTGGTGTCCGTCAGCGAGCGCACGCGCGAGATCGGGCTTCGCAAGGCCGTCGGCGCGGCGCGGCGCGCCATCCTGTCGCAGTTCCTCATCGAGTCGGCCGTGCTCTCGACGCTCGGGGGGGTGCTCGGGATCATCCTCGGCATCACGGTCTCTCTGGTGATGTCGCGCTTCGCCGGCTGGGCGGCGGTCGTGACGCCGCAGGCCGTGGCCCTCGCCTTCATCTTCTCCGCTTCGGTCGGCATCCTCTTCGGTTTCTGGCCGGCGCGCAAGGCGTCGCTGCTCTCTCCCATCGAAGCCTTGCGCTACGAATAGCGCGATGGCGCTCATCGAGATCGAGAACATCACCCGCTCGTATCAGGTGGGCAAGGAAGAGTTGAAGGTCCTCAAGGGCATCAGCCTGACGATCGAGGCCGGTGAGTTCGTCGCCATCATGGGGCCGTCAGGCTCCGGCAAGTCCACGCTGATGCAGATCCTCGGCCTGCTCGATAGGCCGACGAGGGGGACCTACCGGCTCATGGGGCGCGACGTCTCACGCCTCTCCGACGACGAGGGCGCGGGCTTGCGCTCGAAGAGCATCGGCTTCATCTTCCAGATGTTCAACCTGCTTGCCCGCACCAGCGCCCTCGACAACGTCGCCCTGCCGATGATCTATTCGGGCTCCCCGAACCGCGAGGAGCGCGCCAAAGAGCTCTTGGTGGAGGTGGGGCTCGAGTCGCGTATGGATCACAAGCCGAACCAGCTCTCGGGCGGGCAGCAGCAGCGCGTCGCCGTGGCGCGGGCTCTCGTCAATCGCCCCAAGATCATCTTCGCCGACGAGCCGACGGGCAATCTGGCCTCGGACCAGTCCGAGGAGATCCTCAATCGCTTGAATCTCCTCAACCGCGCCGGCATCACGATCATCATGGTCACCCACGAGCCGGACATCGCCGCTCACGCGGGCCGGATCATCCGCATCAAAGACGGACTCGTGGTCGCCGACGAGCGGGCGCCGGGTGGCGGTGCAGGCGGTGGCGGCGGGACCGCCGTCCTGGAAGCTCCGCCCCGCTCCGTGGTTGCGCCGCCGGTGACGCTCGCGCCGCCGCAGCTCAGTCTCGCCGAGCTGGGCGAATACGCCGCAAGCGGCCTGCGCGCGATGGCCGCCAACCGCCTGCGAAGCGGGCTCTCGATGCTCGGGATCCTCATCGGCGTCGCCGCCGTCATCGCGATGCTGGCCATCGGGCGCGGCGCGCAGAAGGCGATCGAGGGGCGGCTGGCGAGCCTCGGCTCCAATCTCCTGATGCTCTTTCCCGGCTCGCCGTCCAGCCGCGGAGTGCGCGGCGCGATGGGAAGCTCCAGCCGGCTGACCCTCAACGACGCCAAGGCGGTGCGCAAGGTCAGCGCGCTCATCTCGAACATGTATCCCGAGGCCGAGGCGAAGGTTCGCATCGTCTACGGCAATAAGAACAACGTCACCGAGCTGCAGGGGGTGACGCCGAGCTACGTCGAGATCCGCAACGCCAAGCCGTACTGGGGACGCTTCTTCACCGCCGAGGAGAACCTCCGGCTGGCTCGGGTGGTCGTGCTCGGCCAGACCGTGGTCAACGAGCTGTTCGACAAGGAGGACCCGGTCGGCAAACACGTGAAGATCAAGGGCATCGATTTCAAGGTCATCGGCGTCGCGCCCATCAAGGGCTCGGGCGGGGGCGGCGGCGACCAGGACGATATGATCTTCGTGCCGATCAACACCGCCATGAAGCGCGTGATCGGCACGCAGTATCTGCACGAGATGGCCATCGAGTGCGCCAGCGCGGAGGCGATGCCCGAGGTCATGGCGGCCATCCAGCGGCTGATGCGCCACCGCCATCGCCTGCCGGATTACAAGGAAGACGATTTCATGCTGAGGAACATGGCCGACATCCAGGCTACGCTCCAAAGCACGACGCAGACCTTCTCGCTGTTGCTTGGGATGGTGGCGGCCATCTCCCTGCTCGTCGGCGGCATCGGCATCATGAACATCATGCTGGTCTCCGTCAGCGAGCGTACGCGCGAGATCGGCCTGCGCAAGGCGGTCGGCGCGGCGCGGCGCGCGGTGCTCCTGCAGTTCCTCGTCGAGGCCGCGAGCCTCTCCACGCTCGGCGGCGTCGCCGGCATCGTCCTGGGCGTGACCGTCTCTCTGGTCCTCTCGCATTTCGCCGGCTGGGCGGCGGTCGTGACGCCGCAGGCCGTCCTCTTCTCCTTCGCCTTCTCGGCCTGCGTCGGGGTCGTCTTCGGGCTTTGGCCGGCGCGCAAGGCGTCGCTGCTGTCTCCCATCGAAGCCCTCCGCTACGAATAGCACACCGCGCTTGCCGGTTCGAGGAGACCCTGCTATCCTAACCGCGTGCCCGCGGATATTGTGCCGATCGATGAGGACTGCGCCGCGCTGTTGTTCGGGGCGCTCAAGTTGGAGGGCTTCTTCCCGGAGTTGACGGCCGACCAGGCGAGGAAGCTCTTCCCGCATAGCGCCCTGCACCGCTTTCCCGCCGAGTCCTCGGTGGTCCGCCAAGGCGAACCGGGCCGCGACCTCTTCATCATTCAATCGGGGGAAGTGAGCGTCACCCTGGAATTCGGAAGCGCGGGCGCGCAGGTCGCGACCATGGGCCCGGGTGAGATCTTCGGCGAGATCGGGCTCATGAAAGACGGCGTACGCTCGGCGACGGTCACGGCCTCCACTGAGTCGCGCATCTTCCGCCTCGCCTTCGCCGACGTCCAGTACCTTCTGCAGCACAACGCCGCGCTGGGCCGCCACCTCCAGTCGCTCGCGACCGCCCGTCTGGGCTGACTCCGAGGCGCCTGAAGGGCGGGCCTCTAGGCAACGCGTAAATTGGTAACATGGCGCTACAGAAAATGCGCGACGGCGTCATCCAGGCGGCGATCGTGGCGGGGGGGCGCGGCGTGCGCATGCGGCCGGCCACCGACCTGCTTCCCAAGCCGATGCTGCCCGTGGCGGGCAAGCCGGTGCTGGAGCATCTATCGCTTTGGCTCGAGCGTTCCGGCGTCCGCGAGGTCTTCATGTGCCTCGGCTACAAGGCGGAGGCGATCTCGTCCTATTTCGGCGACGGCTCGCGCTTCGGCCTCAAGCTCGATTACCGAGTCGAGACCGAGCCGAGGGGCACGGCGGGGTGCGTGCGCGATTTGTTGAATGCGAGAGAAGGAGGAGCGGCGAGCGGCGACCTTCTCGTCGTCTACGGCGACCTCTTCGTGGACATGGACCTGGGACGGTTGCTTGATTTCCACCGCGGTCACGACGGCGCCGCCACGGTGGTCGTGCGCGAGACGGACCATCCGCTCGATAGCGACCTTGCGCGCCTGGACGGAGATCGCATCGCGGGTTTTTACCGGGCCAAGCCGGGCGAGCCGTACGATAACATCGCCTGCGCCGCGCTGTGGGTCCTGCGGCCGCGGCTGCTCGAGCGCGTCCCCGTCGACCGCCCCACCGATTTCGGCAAGGACATCTTCCCGGCGGCCATTGCCGCCGGCGAGAAGGTGATGGCGTATCGCACGAGCGAGACCGTCATGGACGTCGGCACGCCGGAGCGGGTGGAGAGGTTCGAGCGCCTTTGGCGCGCGAGGAGATAGGATGCGCTGGGCCGCGTTCCTCGACCGTGACGGGACGATCATCGACCAAGAAGGCTTCCTCACGCGCGCGGAGGACCTCCGGCTGTTTCCCGGCGCAGCGCAGGCCGTCAAGCGGCTGCGGGAGGCGGGCGGCCTGGTGATCGTCGTGACCAACCAGCCGGCCGTGGCTCGCGGGCTCATCGACGAGCCGACGCTCGCGCGCATCCACGAGCGGCTCAAGGCCCTCTTCGCGGAGAAAGGCGCTCCCCTTGACGCTCTGTACTACTGCCCCCACCACCCCGAGACCCATCATCCCGAGGCGAGCGACCCGCGCTACCGGCGCGAGTGCGAGTGCCGCAAGCCCGGGACGGGCATGCTGCGGCGGGCCGCCGACGAGTTCGGCATCGACATCGCCCGCTCCTTCATGGTCGGCGATTCGACCCGCGACGTCATGACGGCGCGCAACGCCGGCTGCATGGGCGTGCTGGTCAAGACCGGGGAGGGCGGAAGAGACGCCAAGTTCGACGTCCGCCCCGACGCCGTATGCGACGACATCCTGGCGGCGGCCGAATGGATCGCCGCAAGGGCGGGGGCGAAATGATCATCTCTCGAACGCCGTTCCGCATCAGCTTCGCCGGGGGCGGCACCGACCTGCCCGGCTATTACCGCTCTTCCTCGGGCGCCGTCGTGTCCACCGCGATCAACAAGTACATGTACATCACGGTGAACAAGTACTTCGACGACTCGATCATCGTCAAGTACTCGAAGACCGAGCTGGTCAGGTCCGTCGACGAGATAGAGCATCCGCTGCTGCGCGAATGCATGCGGAAGGTCGGCATCCGCCGCGGCATCGAGATCACCTCGATGGCCGACGTGGTCGGCGGCACGGGCCTCGGGTCCTCCTCGAGCTTCACCGTGGGCGTCCTGCACGCGCTGTACGCCTATCTGGGCGAGTACTGCTCCGCCGAGCGGCTGGCGCGCGAGGCCTGCGAGATCGAGATCGAGCGGGTCAAAGAGCCGATCGGCAAGCAGGACCAGTACGCCTCGGCGTACGGGGGCTTCCAGTTCTTCGAGTTCATGCCCGATGAGTCGGTGAAGGCGGACCCGCTGATCTGCCCGCCGCGCACGCTGGAGCGCCTGCAGGAGCGGTTGCTGCTCATCTACTCCGGCGTGAGGCGCAAGGCCGGCTCGGTGCTGCGCAGGGTCAGCGCCGGCTTCAAGAAGAGCGTCGACGGGCCCAGGCGCATGCGCGAGCAGGCGTCCGAGCTGAAGGCGGCGCTGCAGAAAGGCGACGTCGACGCGGTGGGCCTGATCCTGCGCGAGGGCTGGGAGCTGAAGAAGAGGCTCGCCGGCGGGGTGAGCACGCCCCATATCGACCACGCGTACGCGGCGGCGCTGCGCGCCGGCGCGGCGGGCGGCAAGATCCTCGGCGCGGGCGGCGGCGGGTTCCTGCTGCTGTTCTGCGCGCCCGAGGCGCGCGGGAAGATACTGCGCTCCGTCCGCGGCTGGCGCGAGATACCGTTCCGCTTCGAGCCGGAGGGCTCCAAGATCATCTATGTCTCCCAATAAACCGATCGCGGGCACCAAGCCCGGACAGACGCACGTGACGGGCCTCGGCGGCCGGAGCGCCGCCGAGTTCGCGCGCTGGTACCGCTCCCTGGCCCTCGAGCAATGGGAGGGCCTGGACCTGGACGCCGTGGCGCGGCTGGCGGACTGGATCGTCGAGGCCGAGAAGGCCGGGCGCACCGTCTGGATCATGGGCAACGGCGGGTCGGCCGCGACGGCGTCGCACATGGCCACGGACCTGTCGAAGACCGCCTCGGTGCCGGGGCGCACGCAGGTGCGCGCCATCTCCGTCGCCGACAACGTCGCCTTCATCACGGCGATCGGCAACGACCTGTCCTTCGACGATATCTTCTCGCGCCAGCTCGACAACGTGCTGGAAAAGGGCGATCTCGTCATCTTGATCTCGGGAAGCGGGAACTCGCCGAACCTGCTCAAGGCGGCGGCTCTGGCGAAATCGCGCGGCGCCAGGACGGCGGCGCTGCTGGGCTTCGACGGGGGCAAGCTGAAGGGCGCCGTCGACCTTGCGGTCCTCGTCGCTTCGGACCAGTACGGCATCATCGAAGACTTCCACCTCTCGATCTGCCACGTCCTGACTTTCTTCCTGAAACAGCGTAAGTGAAGTTCTCGATCATCGTCCCGGTCTATAACGAGAAGGCGACGGTCGCGGCGCTGTTGGACCGCGTGCTCGCCGCGGGGCCTTCGGACCTGGAGAAGGAGATCGTCATCGTCGAGGGCAACTCGACGGACGGCACGCGCGAGGTGGTCCGGGGCTATGAGGGCAGGCCCGGCGTGCGCGTGATCTGCGAGGACGCTCCGCGCGGCAAGGGCGCCGCGGTGCGCGCGGGCTTGGCCGCGGTCACGGGCGATCTCGTGCTCGTGCAGGACGGCGACCTGGAATACTCGACCGACGATTACCCGGCGGTGCTGGAACCCTTGCGCGCCGGCCGCTGCGAGATCGTCTTCGGCTCGCGCACCCGCCGCTCGGTCCAGCACTGGCAGTTCCGCCGCTACGCGGGGCTCGAGCGGCTCTATGGCTTCTTCGTCAACCTGGGGGGCGTCCTGTTCACGGGGCTCTTCAATCTCCTTTACGGCACGCGGCTGACCGACGGGGCCACGATGTTCAAGGTGTTCCGCGGCCCGGACCTCAAGCGCATCGTTCTGCGATCGAATGGGTTCGATTACGACTGGGAGCTGACCGCTAAGCTCGTGCGCCTGGGCTGCAGGATCGAGGAAGTGCCGGTGTCCTACAGGGCCCGCTCGCGCGCCGAAGGCAAGAAGATCCGGTTCTGGCGCGACGGGATCCGGGTCGCGCTCGCCATCGTCCGCTACCGGTTCTCGGCCAGTACGGGCTGAACATGTACTTAGGCGGCTACTATCTGCACAATAGCAATGGCTACGACGCCCCAGGCTTTCAGGCTCGCTGGCAGGCATTGGTCCTACCAGGCGATCTTCCGCACCACCTTCTCGGAGGAGCGCATCATCCTGCAGAGGATCAACACGCGCGTCTTCCGCCGTCCCGCCTGGCTCATGTCGAACCTGCGCGCGGTGACCGACCACGTGCACAAGCGCCTGGGCCGCGAGGCCGACGGCGCCGACCGCGTTTGGCAGTTGCCGCGCATCGTGCCCTGCCGCGACGGGCGCGACTGGTACGTCGACGCGCGCGGCGGGTTCTGGCGCGGGCTGACCCTGATCGCCTCGGCGATGTCTTACCCCAAGGCGCAGGGGCCGGAGCACGCCTTCGAGGTGGGCGCGGTGCTGGGGCAGTTCCATCGCCTCTTGTCGGACCTGCCGCCCGGCCGCCTGCGCGACACGCTGCCCGGCTTCCACGTGACGCCCGGGTATCTCAGGCGCTACGACCAGACCTTGCGTTCGCCCGCGGCGCGGCGGCGGCTCGACTCCTCGCTCGAGGCCCGCCGGCTCGCGCGCTTCATCGAGGAGCGGCGCGACTTCGCGCGCGTCTTGGAGGACGCGCGGGCGCGCGGCGAGCTGCGCCTGCGCCTTATCCACGGCGACCCGAAGGTCAATAACATCCTGCTCGACGAGCTGACCGGCAAGGGGACCGCCATCGTGGACCTGGACACGGTCAAGCCCGGCCTCATCCACTACGACTTTGGAGACGCCCTGCGGTCGGTCGCCAACCCCGCGGGCGAGGAGGAGCTGAACCTCGGCCGCGTCTATTTCGACACGGCGCTGTGCGAGGCCTTCGTGCGCGGCTACTGGGGCCGCGCGCGCGACTTCCTCACCTCCGGCGACCGCCGCCACCTCTTCGACTCGGTACGGCTCATCGCCTTCGAGCTCGGGCTGCGCTTCTTCCAGGACTATCTGGCGGGGGACCGCTACTTCAAGGTGTCCTCGGAGGGGCACAACCTCTATCGCGCGCGCGTGCAGTTCCGGCTGTGCGAGAGCATCGAGACGCGTTCGGCCGAGATCCGGCGGCTGCTCGACTCCATCACCGAAGGACCGCCACCGTCATCCGCCACTCGAAGCTCCCGCCGGGCGGCAGCCGCACGAGCCCGCGCCCCTCGTTGAGCGAGTTCGGGCCGCCGTACCACGGCTCGACGCAGAAGAAGCCTTCCTCGAGGTCTCCGTAGAGTACGAACAGGTGCGCGCCGGCCTCGGGTTTCCATGCTTCCGTCGCGAGAGGTCCGAGGCTCACGCGCAGGCCGAAGGAGCGCGGGTCGCTCAGCTCGACCCACCGCCCGTTCGGCTCGAAGCCCCCGAGGACGGCGTCGCGAAGCTCGGGCCTTTCGGCGAGCGCGGCGGGCTTGGCCAGCTTCGCCGGGCGCTTCGCCCCCGTCAAGAGGCTTTGCGCCGACAGCTCGAGGAGGTCGCGGGCGGGGGTCTTCAGCCGGCAATCGCCCGGGGAAGCGGCCGAGCCGAAAGGCAGGGCCAGCGTCAGGTGGTTTCCGGCGGAAAAGGGCATGGGCGCGGCGTTGCGCGGCGAAGCCGCGACCTCGAGACGGGCGCGCACGCCGCCTTTTACGAAGGAGTAGCGCGCGGTGAGCTCGAAGTCGAAGGGGTAGCAGGCGCGGGTGGCCGCGTCGCTGACGAAGCGGCAGACGGCCTCTTCCTCGCGCGTCTCGAGCTCTTGCCAGGGCCGGTCCATGACGAAGCCGTGGATCGGCATGGGTAGGGGCACACCTTCGCAGAGCCAGGAGCCGTCGGCCGAGCGGCCGACGGCGGGGAAGAGCCAAGGGGCGCGCCCGCGCCAGTGGCCCTGGGCGGGCGCGCCAAAATCTCCGGCCCGATGGAGCAGTTCCACCCAGCGTGCGCCCCAGCGCACCTGCAGGCTCGCCCAGCCCCCCGCCCGTCTCCGGGCTGACCGAGAAGGCGAGGCCCTGCTCCTCGTCGATGCGGGCGATCACGCCCGCATTCTACCAACTACGGCCCCGAAGGCGGTCTCAACGATTCTCTTGGACTTTTCATCCGTCTCCTGCGTCCCGACACAGACGGGAAGCGTGAAATAGAAGCTCGCGCCGCGGCCGGGCGCGCTCTCGACCCACATCTCGCCGCCCTGCAGCTCGGCCATCGCCCGCGCGAGCGGAAGGCCGAGCCCGCTTCCCTCGGCTCGCTGGTTCTCCGGGCCCGCCTGCACGAAATAGCGGAAGATCCGGCTCTGGTCCTCCGGGGCGATGCCGGGGCCGCTGTCCTTGACGCAGACGACGACCGTCCCCGCGCGCTCGCGCCGGCCGGTCTCCACCGCCACCTCGACGCTCCCTCCCGTCGGGGTGAACTTGATCGCGTTCGAAAGGAGGTTGACCAGTATCTGGCATGTCCGCCGCGCGTCGATGAGCGTCTTGGGGCAGCTGAGCGAACCCTTGAGCACCAGCGCCACGCCGCGGCGCTGGGCCCAGGGCAATAGGCTCTCCACCGCCTCCCGCGCGACGGCCAGCGGGTCGGCGGGAGCCTTCGACAGCTCCATCTGCCCGTTCTGCAGCTTCGAGAGGTCGAGGATATCGTTGATCAGGGAGCGGAGACTCTCGGCATTGCGCAGGGCGAGGTCGAGGAGCTTGGCGGATTCGTCGGGGGTGATGCCGCTCCCGCGCATCAGCTCGAGCGCGCAGATGATGGAGGTGAGCGGGGAGCGCAGCTCGTGGGTGAGGTAAGCCGCCGTCTTCTGCGCCGATGACTTGTCCATGGCCGCCTACTCCAGGGTAGCGTCCTCACCGCTAAAAGCACGAAGAAATAACGAAAGGAATGTGAAGGCTTCCGACGGGGCGGCGGCCCGGCATAGGACTAAAGTCCTATCCGGGTCTGGGTCTTGCGGCTCACGACCACAAGCCCCGGCGGCGCTAGCCTGTGGGGATGGCGCTCCTGCAGATCGTCGCCTCCGGCTTGTGGCTCGCGATAGCCGCGACAGCGGCGCAGATGCCGACCGACCGGGCCGGACTGCGGGACGCGCTCGACAGCCTGCGCGCCTCCTCTCGCGCGGGCAATGTCCTCCCGGCCGCCGCCGTCGCAAATTACACCGCTGCTTTCGACGAGATCGAGAGCCGCCTCGAGCGCGCCAAGACGACGGACGAGCTCGTGAGGATCGGCGACGAGCTCGGCGCCGTGGCGGACGCGCTGCAGGTGGAGAGGGCGCAGTACGCGAACCTTCGCGCGCCCGTGGCCCCGCCCCCGGCGCTCACCGCGCCTCAGAAATCCATGGTCGCCGCCTCCGTCGAGCAGAACGGCTCCATCTTCTTCGACGGCGACCGCGCTCGTCTGGGCCTGCCGGTCGAGGCGAAGCCCTCGAGCCTGACCGCCGAACCGCGCTCCGGCGAATCTGCACAGGCCTCCCCGCGCCTGTCGGCCGCGACCAAGCCGGTCCCCGCGCCGGCGGCGGAGGAGACGTGGAGCTGGAAGAACATCTTCGACTTCGACCGCGCCAAGAGGCTCGCGAAAAGGGTGCTTGACGAGGCCATCGGATTCACGCACCGCTGCTACGCCTGGGTCGCGAAGGCGATGGAATCGACGGGATTCTTCTCTCCGAGCCAGGATGGAGCGCGGGCGCACTATCGCTCCGCCTGGCCGCCCGAGATCGGCGGCGAGAGCGCCTACATGTTCGCGCGGGTCAAGAAGATGCCGGAGGTCATGAAGCGCCTCGGCATCGCGACGCTGGATCCGAAGACGCGGCCGCTGCCGGTCGGGACGACGCTGGTCTACGGGCGGGGCTGCATGGGATTCAGCGCGCAGCACGGCCACATCGAGGTCGTGACGAAGGCCTCGGTGAACCGGTTGGAGTCGTTCTACGCCTGCAGCGACGGCTGCATGTGGCACACGGAGTCCTGGCTGGACCGCGCCGTCGGCGCCGGCTGCGTGGACATGTTCATCCCCGTCACCGAAAGCCGGTCCCGCTAGAGTGACGTCCGGGCGGCTTCTCGCACTCCTCTTCGCCGCGGCGGCCGTCTGCCTGCCCGGGCGCATCGCCGCCGGCGCCAAGCACGAGGACGGGACATCCCGTTCGAAGACCCGGCAGGAGCTTATCGAGGAGGGCCGCCGGCGGGCGCGCGCGCTCGATTCCCTCTCGGACCGGCTGGAATCGCTGGCCGCCGCGCATGACGCCGGCCGGCCGAGCGGGCTATCGCCTCAAGAGCGCGACGACCTGCGCTGGGAGGCGGAGCAGGGGGTCCGGGAGCTGCAAGACTACCTGCACCGTTACTGGACCGCCGACGACGTGAACCGCTTCGTTCGCGGGACAACGCTCCTCAGGGGGTTCGTTAGCCAGGGCGCCGCGCCCGGCGCTGGCGCCATCGGCTCGGTCTTCGACCTTGGCCAGTTTCCCAAGACGATCGAACATTGCTACGAGCGAGCCGAAGCGGTCCTTCACCGTGAGGAAGCTGCCTACGTTGCCGCCGTGGTGCAGCGCGCGGCCGCGCGAAAGAAGCGCCTTGCGCTGGCTGGAGGGTGCGCGGCCTTGGCGGCCGGGCTCGCCTTCTGGTACTGGAAGGCGAGCTCCGCTCGCCGGCCGTCGGGGGGAAAGCCCCTGATTAAAGCTTAGGCCTTAAAGTATGTACCATACCTTCCATGCGGCGATTCACCCTCCGGCTCGCCTTGCTTGTGCCGGCGCTGGCCTGTCTCGCCGCCATGAGGCCCTCGGCCGGGCGCGGCGCGCCGGCCCCGCACGAAAAGCGCGCCGTCCTGCGTTTCGGGAAGATCCCCGCTCTCAATGCGCGGGACATGATCTCCGGCCATGAGAGGCTCATGCGCTATCTCTCGGACCGGCTGGGCGGCCGGGAGGTCCAGTTCGTCCTGGCGCCCGACTACGACCAGATGGCTCGCTATCTCAAGGACGGCCGGATAGACGTGGGCTGGCTGGGGCCGCTCAACTATCCCAAGGCGCACGAAGCCAGCGGCTGCGAGGTCATCGCGCGGGTCCGGCGGGCGCACGGGGACTCGTACCGCGGCATCATCATCACCAGGGTGGACAGTGGGATACGGAGCCTCAAGGAGCTCAAGGGGCATACGTTCGCCTTCACGGAGCCCAGCTCCGCCGCGGGATACTTCTACCCGCGCCTCGCGCTGATCGAAGCCGGCCTCAATCCGGACCGGGATATCAAGGCCCGCTGTCTCAAGGGCCACGACAAGGTCGTCTACAACGTCTTCTTGGGGGAGGTGGCCGCCGGCGCGGTCTATGACGACGCCCGCGAGAAGCTGGCCGATCCGGCGCAGCGCCGGCGCCTCGTGGTCCTGGCGAAGACCAAGGACATTCCGAACGAGCCCATCGTCGTCCGCAAGGGCCTGGACCCGGCCTTGGTCCGGAACTTGAAGGCGGCGCTCTTGGCCTTGGACGGCGCGCGGCCCGAGGACAAGGCCATCCTGGACCACACGGGGAACGTCGCGGGCTTCGTCGCGGCCCGCGACAGCGACTACGACCAGGTCCGGGAAGACATCCGGCTCTACGAGAGTTCCTTGGGGACCGGGAAGGCGGCGCGCTGATGCGCGGCTGGGGCCTGCAGGGGAAGTTCCTGCTCGCGGTCTCGGCCATGATGATCGTCGTCATGGCGGGCGTCGGCGCGGCCTTCTTGCGGCGCGAACGGCGCATGATCATCAGCGCCATGGAGAACAAGGGCGTCCTGCTCGCGCGCGAGCTGGCCATCGCGTCGGCCGACAAGGTCGCCACCAACGACTTCAGCGAGCTCGCCCACTACGTCGACGAGGTCCGCCAAGACCCCGACATCGCCTACGTCTACATCTTCGAGGACCTCAACAAGACCTGCGTCGCCGCGGTCGACGCGCAGGGCAGCCACGCCGCGGAGGGACGGTCGTACGCGAGCTTCACCGACGAGACCAGCCGGGCCGCTTTCGCCGCCGCCGACGGCCGGCCGCGGCGCTGCTTTCTGGGCGGCCGGTCCGCCATCGACATCGCGGCCCCGATCGTCATCGGCAGCGGCAGCCGCTACGGCCTCGTGCGCGTGGGGTTGACCCTCGACGGCCTCCGGGCCGAGCTTGCGCGCACCCGCAACACCGTGCTCGCCATCCTCCTGGTCTCGGTCATCCTGGGCGTGATCGTCTCCGGCTTTCTGGCCCGCATCATCCTGGGGCCGGTGAGCGCCTTGGTCCTCGGCGTGGACGCCGTCTCGGTGGGCGACTTCACCCACCACATCGACGTCCCGACCGGCGACGAGCTGGGCCAGCTCGCCGACGCGTTCAACCGGATGACGCACAACATCTCGGTGCTCTACAACGTCTCGAGCGCGATGAACTTCATCGCGGACACGGACAAGCTCCTGAACCTCATCCTCGACAAGGCCCTGGAGGCCATCGCGGCGCAGCGGGGCTCGATCCTGCTGCTCGACGAGGCGCAGACCCACCTGCAGGTGAAGGTCGTGCGCGGGTTGAGCGAGTCGAGCTACCGCTTCCTGCGGATCCCCGTCGGCGAGGGCATCGCGGGCGAGGTGGCGAGGACGGGCCAGCCCCTCATCGTCAACGCGGGCAGCGCGGACCCCCGCTTCAAGAGCTTCCCGGAGAGCGTCGACAACGAACGCAAGATCCTCTCGCTCCTGTGCGTTCCCTTGCGCATGGAGGATAAGACCCTGGGCTGCATCAACGTGGTCAACAAGACCGGCGGGGGGGAGTTCAACCAGGACGACGCCAAGCTCCTCACGGTCTTGGCCAGCCAGGCCGCCGTCACCCTGAACAAGGCCCGGCTCTACGAGGAATCCATCACGGACGGGCTCACCAAGCTCTTCATCCGCCGCTATTTCCAAATCCGGCTGGAAGAAGAGCTCAAGCGCGCCAAGCGCTACGGCAGCAGGATCACGCTCATCATGCTGGACCTCGACCATTTCAAGGCCCTCAACGACAGCTGCGGCCACCAGCAGGGGGATCTGGTCCTGCGCCGGACCGCCGAGCTCATGCGGGAGTCCATCCGCGAGAGCCTGGACGTCCCTTGCCGCTACGGGGGAGAGGAGTTCGTCATCATCATGCCGGAGACGGAGCGCCCGGGCGCCCTCGCGGTCGCGGAGAGGCTGCGCGCCAGGATCGAGGCCGAGGAGTTCTCCGGTCAGCCGGCGCCGGTCAGGATCACGGTCAGCCTGGGGATGGCCCAGTACCCGGACGACGCGGACGACGCGGCCGCCCTCATCAAGCGGGCCGATACCGCCCTGTACTACGCGAAAGAGCACGGCCGCAACCGCACCGCGATCTACGAGAGCTCCATGGCCGCGGCCCGGTGAGCGGCCTGGGAACGCGCGAGAGAGGAAGAGCATGCCTTTGATCCGATGGGAAGACGAGATCGTGCGCGCCGTCCATGGCCGCCACCCGCTGATCTATCTCCAGAGCCCCGAGGAGGAGCGGGTCATCGAGGGCCTGAGAGCGCTCGCGCCCAAGTGCTTCGCCGGCGGAACGCTGTCGACTTGGAGCTGCATCAGCGGCTTGGAGCCCGCGGAGAAGGAAGACACGACCGACCCGGTCGCGGCGCTCCGGCATCTGATCGCCCATCCAAGGCCGGGCTTTTGCTTGATGAGAGACCTGTCGGCCTTCCTGGAGGACCCGAAGGTGACCCGCGGCCTGCGGGAGGCCTACTTCACGCTCAGGCGCGATTACAAGTCGGCCCTCGTCGTCCTCTCGCCTCTCGCGTCGTACCAGGGATCTCTGGCCAAGCAGTTCTACTATGTCGAGCCGGCGCCGCCTCCTCAGGAGGAGCTGTCGGCAAAGGTCGCGCTCGTGGAGAAGCTGTACCCGCCCGATCGGCTGCCGCCGGAGCTGCGCCCGCACGCGCTCTTGGCCTTGAGCGGACTCACCCTGGATGAGACCGAGCATGTGATGCACCGGGTGCTTGGCAGCGGCGCGCCCAGGGAATCGATATTGCAGGAGATCTTCTCCGCGAAGCAGACGATCGCCCGGCAGGCGGGTTTCTTGGAGTTCGTGCCGTCGGTCTTGGATACCAGCGCGGTCGGAGGCTTGGATAACGCCAGGAGATGGGTCGAGGAGCGAAGAGGGCTCTTCAGCCACGCAGCCGTGGCGGCCGGTCTGCCCATCCCCAGGGGCGTTTTGATCATGGGGATCAGCGGCTGCGGCAAGAGCCTGCTCGCCAAATGCATCGCCGGCCTCTGGCAAGTCCCGCTCTTCCGTCTGAACATGAGCCTCATCTTCTCCGGGCTTTACGGCTCGCCGGAAGGGGCGTTCCATACCGCCCTGCGCACCATCGAGGCGGTCGCGCCGGCGGTCCTATGGATCGACGAGATGGAGGCGAGCCTGAGCTCGCCGAAGGAGCCGGGCTCGCCGCAAGCCATGACCTTCTCGACGTTCCTGACCTGGCTTCAGGAAAAGCCGCCGCTCATCTTCGTCGCCGCCACCGCCAATCGCATCGAGATGCTCCCGCCTGAGATCATCCGCAAGGGGCGCTTCGACGAGGTGTTCTTCTGCGATCTGCCCGATGATCAGGATCGAGCCGATATCATCCAGATCACGCTCCAGCGCAACGGGGTCGACCCGAGCACGGTCGACATCAACCGCCTGATCGCCTGCACGGACACCAAGAACGGGGCCGAGATCGAGCAGTCGATCATCGCGGCCCGCATCGAGGCCGGCCAGCAGGGGCGGCTGCCGTCGACCCAGGATATCTATAACAAGGCGCAGTACATGGTGCCGCTGTCGCAGACGATGTCCGAGCAGATCAAGGCGATCCGCAACTGGGCGCTCAAGCGCGCGACCCCGGCATCGTCGAGGCCGTACATGGGTGCCGCCCGCTAGCCCGGGTTCTTCGGTCGGATCGCGGGATCCGACGCAAGGCACCGTAACCCCTCAATTGCTCGGCTGGACCTGATAGCCCTCGTCTTTGAGGCTATCCACGAAGTCCTTGAAGCTCTGGCAATGATCGAGGATGCCGCGCACGCGGCGTTCCTCATTGGGGTCCAGCATCGTCCCGCTCAGGAAGGGGATGTACGGCGGGTTCTCGGACGTCGGCGTCGCGCTGTAGAGGATCCCCGGAGCATCCCGGACCTGCATCACCTCCTTGCCGCCCAGGGTAAGGATGCGCCAGGTCCTGGTCCTTCCGGCGACCGTTCTCATCGCCTGCGCCACGCTCTCGGCCGTGGAGGCCTGGAGGGAGCCGAGGAAAGCCCTCCACGTCTTGTCGGCGGCTTCATCGACGGTGAACGGGCCGTTCTTCCCGACGGAAAGGACCAGGAGCAGGAAGCCCTCCTTCATCGGGATCGTGCAGAACTCGTCCAGGCGGTAGGGCGAAGACTGCCCGGCCTCTTGGAGGAACGGGGCCGAGGAATACCGGCGCCATAACGTCGTTTCGACGTCGGAGACGACGGTCTCTTCCCGTCGCTCCGCCGGCCGCTGGACCTCGCTGTCCCACGGCGCTTTCATGAGCTCCGCGACCGCGTCGCTGTCGGCGGGATTCCCCCTCTCGATCCGGATGCGGATGCGACGGTCGCTTCCGCCGGGGCCCTCCGACAGCTCGACGATGCCCGGCTGGTCCGGGGAAGGAGCCTTGTCCTGGCTCCAGCCCCGAGGCATCCGATACCGGACCAAGCCGCCGAAGGCGCTCTGCTCGGGGTCGCCGGGCTTGGCGGCGCTCAGCAGCAGCGCGGCAACCGCCGCCAGGACCCCCGCGGAGATCGACGCAATCTTGTGGGCCAAGACCGAGACTGTAGCACCCGCGCCGCGAATTCGCAAGCGGAGGCGGGGGCCCCTTGAGGCGGATAGGCGGAGCTTGGTAGAGTCGGGGCGGAGGGAATAGGCGGAGTTATGATTCCTTACGACGCCATCCGCGGGTTGCTCGCGCTGGCCGCCGCCGGCTACCTGACGCTTCTCCTAAGATTCGGGAGCGTCTGCTCCCCGCTGTTCGTTTTGGGATTCCTCCTATGGAACCTCCTGCCTTTCCTCTTCCTCACCCTGTTCGCCCGCAGGTACCGGGACAGCGAGGCGGCGCTGTGGGTCGTTTTCGCGGGCATGGCGATCCTTGCCGGCGGGGGCTTTTTCCTGCTGTGGCCGTGTTTCAAGGAGAGGCCGGATCCCCAGATCGGGCTCGCGTTCTTGTTCCTGACCCTTTATCAGATCGGCTTGACGGTCCCGCTGATGGGGCTGGCTCTCCTGGTGCGGAGGTTCACGCGGGGAGATCAAGCGGGAGAGCCTGAGGTCCGGCGAGAGCGCGATTCTAAAGCCGGAGTCTGACGCCGCTGACACGCGTGGGCGGCCTTGGCCGTCAGCGGCGAGCGATCTTGATCAGCTCCTGGTAGAAGAGGGTGACGTCCTTGATCCAGGAGGCGCTGCCCGGGCAGTACTTAGGGCCGATGCGGTCGGGGGTTTTGAGGCCCTTCGAGATGTACTCCTCGCCCAGTAGGCGCGTGTAGTTGGTGATGGCGTCGTTCCAGTTGGCCCAGGATTCGCTGCCCCAGCCCCAGGCATTGTGAGGCTTGAACGTATATTTGCCCAACGAGCTTTCCTTGCGCGAGATCGCCACGACTAAGAGAGGATCGACGTGGTAGGCGCTGCCGGCCGCCACGAAGACGCGTCCGTTGCCGGCCATGGGAGAACCGTTTTCTCTCAAGTAGTTGTCGATGGCGTTGGCGTCCGCTCCGCCCTGCCCCGGCGTCCAAGGAACGAACTCGGCCTTGGCCGCCTTCGAGTCGAACACCGTGCCGGCCGTCCGGAACGGCCTGAAGCCGCCCATGCTCGTATAGCCCGTAGAGCCCGACTCCTCAGCGCGCTCGACTTGCTGCGGCTGCTCCACCGGCACCACGAAGCCGGCGCCGGCGGCCAGGAAACCCTGCCCCGCCTCAATGCCGATCGCGGCCGCCTGCACCGCCTGCAGACCGGCCGCGGCGCCGCCGTCCGCAATCTCGGCCGCATGGAGAGCCGTCGCCAGGAGCAGGGCCAAGGCGGCTGCCGGGAGGCTGGAGTGGATCCTCATGTCATAAGGATGCATCCAAGGCGTTCTCGCCGCGAGGAAAACCCGCCTCAAGCAAGAAATACAAGTATTTCCAGCATGAACCGGCTATTGATCTCATTCCTTCCGAAGAACTGACGTTCCCCCAATTTCCAGACCACTGTGAATCGGAGAGAAGGGACGGTCAGCTTGTTTTGTCACGTTTTGGCCACGGCGTGTCATCGAACAAACCGCGCGCCCAAGGAAAGTGTTGTAAACTTCAGTCGTTACGCCCGTAGCTCAGTGGGTTAGAGCAGCCCGCTCATAACGCCTTCCCGCGGTCCTTGCGTGTAGTCCCGCTCCCTATTTAGGTTTGTGGAGAGGAGAGGGCCTATCAGCGGCTGACGATGCCCGAAGCGGCCCTGGCGAGGGCGGCGAGCTGCTGCCGGTCGCCGGCGAAGACGTCGAGGTCCACCTCACCGTCGATGCCGGCCACACGACCCTTGAACGAATACTGCCAGAAGGTCCACGTCAAGCCGCTCGGAACGTCCGGGGCGTTGTCGTCGGGGTCCGGGAACCAGATGACGTAGTCCTCGGCGATCCCTTCCAGGTACTTGTGGTAGATGGCGGGCTCGAGATAGAGGATCGGCTTCATGCCGTAGGCCTTCCGCACCGCGTCGACGAACACGGCGAAGTCCTGGAGGAACTCCTCCTTCGTCGGCATGTCCTTGGGCTTGCACTCGACGGACCTCTCGAGGTCGATGAACGGCGGCAGCATGCCGGGCTCCTTCGGCAGGACCTTCAGGAGGTTGGCGAACTGCGGCTCGGGGTCCGTGCAGAAATCGTAGAAGTGATACGCGCCTTTCAGCAGGCCCGCCCGGGTTGCGCCCTCCCAGTTGCGCTTGAACTGGTCGTCCTGGATATCGTCGCCGTCGGTCGCCTTGATGTAGACGAACGACAGCCCCGCGGTCTTCACCTTGTCCCAGTCGATGACGTCCTGGTAGTGCGAGACGTCGATGCCGCGGACCGGGTAGGAGCTGACGTCCGGCGGATGGTACGCCGGGCGCGGCTTCGGGTGGTGGTCATGGCCGATCCGGTGCGGCTTCCTCGGCCCGTGGGGGCGGTTACGACGGCGGTGGTGAGCCGCGACCTGCCGGCGCTGGGACGCCTGGAGCCGCGCGCTGGCCGCATGCGACATGACGCGGACCGCGGCGACCTGCTGGAGCAACGCCGGCTGGTCCTCGAACACGTCCGCCCGCGCGTCAACGGCCGCGACGGCAAGGGCCCCGGCAAGAGCAATTCCCGTGAGCTTCGCCAAGCGCCATAGATTGGCCGCGATCGAGCGTTCGCGCCTGGGCCTGCGGGGCTCGGAAGGATGGGGCCGGAAGGCCTGGGACCTACTCAACGCACCGCAGCAGCCATTGATTGGGTGCCGCAAGACGACCCGCCGGCCGACAGCCGAGCGAGTGACGGCGAATAGAATCGATCTCGCGGCGTGAAAGCGGCGAGGCGCGGGCGTGGACCGGCGCGACGGATTTATGCCTGATTACACGCACGGACTTGTTAGGCCACGTTTTGGCCACGGCGTGTCATCGAACAAACCGCGCGCCCAAGGAAAGTGTTGTAAACTTCAGTCGTTGCGCCCGCAGCTCAGTGGGTTAGAGCAGCCCGCTCATAATCCGTTTCGACGTCGTTGCGTGTTCGCGGAGGCTCGACGGAGGAAGTGCATCCCCGTCGAGCCTTGCGTGTTCTGGGGGGGGCCAGCAGTTCCCGGCGCTTCCCGCGATTTCCTTGGAATTCCCGGTGACCTTGGCCACGGTTTGGCCACAGGTATCCGTGTTCGAGAGTTGGGGGAAGCGGGGTTATTCCTCTCGCTTGGTCTTCGGCGACAGCCTGGAGTCCGTGGGTTCCGCCGAGTTCGACGGCAAGGACCCCATCTCTTGGGCCGAGGGTTTTCTCACAACGCTGGGATAGCAGGCCTCGGGCCGGATCCGACCGGCACCCGCTCCCCGCGGAGTGGCGCGGGGAGCGGACCCTCAGCGGGCCCGCTCCCCGCCAGCGACATCAGCTTAAGTCGAGGCTAGTCCTTCAGGTTCCAGGTATGCGAAAACTGGCAATCCACGGTTCTGGGTCCCCAGTAGACGGTTCCCCCGATGGATTTCGCATACAGTTTTGTGGTGCCCGACACGGCATAGGTATAGCCGTCACCATAGGCAGCCACGGACCCTTTGTAATTACCGTCCACGTAGATGTCGATGGTGTAGGCCGTGTAATTGTTGATGTAGGTGGTGCAGACGTCTCCTCTGCTTGGAGTCGGCTTGGGAGGCATGACCTTGTCATCGGAGGGCTTGGGGGCTTTGATATTGACATCTGCTCCCCTGGTGTTCTGGATCACCTGTTTCTTATCGTCGAAGACCTTTTTTTCCTTCGTCTGCGCAAATGCACCGGCAACGAACAGCGCCTGGCAAACAAACGCTGCGAAGACTACTGACAGAACCTTCTTCATGACTCCTCCCTCCAAGTTGTCTGTTCGGTTCACTACGTCGTCTGCTGAGCATAGGATAGACTCGACTCGGCTGGCAAGTGAGGGAATCCAAACACCTGGAATGTTGCTGAAGGCGGTCGGATCCCGTCGGATGACCAAGTTATTGATTGCCTTCCGTCTGTAGGCTAGCCCGCCGCGATCGAGGCAGGCTGGCCGAGGTTTTCTGGGGTTGTGGCGAGGGGGAAAGGGGTTATCTCTCCTGGTTGGTCGCTTCCTGCGACTTTCTCGGGTTTTCCGGTTGCCTTGGCCATGGTTTAGCCACAGGCATCCGTGTCCAGGCACTTTCCTCGAGATCTCCTCGTAGCGGGTCTGTGCCTGCTTACACGCATGGACTTGCTCGGCCACGTTTTGGCCGTAGCGCGCCTGTTGGCGAGGCTCGACGGCGGAAGAAAGTGTTGTAATATCAAGGTGTTGCGCCCGTAGCTCAGTGGGTTAGAGCAGCCCGCTCATAACGGGCTGGCCGCAGGTTCGAGTCCTGCCGGGCGCAGCCCCCTTTTCCAGCCCAAGGACCTGGCTGGCTCTATCGACAGCGTCTCGCGCCTCGTTTATACTGACGGAGTGACCGACCCCGCCCCGGAGCGTGTCGGCTCCGGCGTCTTCCGCATCGATCGCCGCCGCGCCTTCGAGCTGTTGTCACGCTATCAGCTCTCCTCTCCTTTCCATTTCGTCTTGGCCTGGATGCGCGCCGCCGCCGCGGCCGGAGCGACCGCCGTCGAGGTGGACGACGGGCCGCGCGGCTTCGAGCTGCGCTTCGACGGCAGGCCTTTTGCTCCCGCCGAGCTGAGCGAGCTCTTGGCTCGCCTGCCCGAGGAGGCTTGCGAGCCCCGGCTCAAGGAGCTGGCGCGCGGCGCTCTGGCGGCCTTGCGCGCCGGCGCGCTCGAGGTGAGCGTGGCCTCGGGGCCGGCGGGCGCTCGCTCGCGGCTGAAGCTCGACGCCGACGGCGAGACCATTGAGGATTGGCTCGCGGAGGGCGAGATGAACGAGGTCCGCGCCTGCTGGCCCGGCAGCGGCAGGCCGCCGGGCTTCGATGAGGCGATGCGGGCGCTCAAGGAGTCTTGCCTGCCCGGCTTGGCGCGTTCGGCGCGAGGCGGCGAGGGCTACGGGCGCCTGCCGCCCGGGGCGTGGGAACCCTTCGCAGCCGAGGGCCGCAGCGGTTGGGTCGCCCAGGGCTGGCGCGGTGAGGACACCGAGCTCCACCTCTATCACTTCCGCGTGGCCTGCGGCATCTGCGAGCTGCGCCTCAGCCCGGCTGCGCCCGAGGTGCGCGCCGTGGTGGACGACCCGGCGCTGCGCCTGGACCTGGGGGGCACTGCGGCCGTTCGAGATGAGCGCTTCGAGGCGCTCACGGCCGCCCTGCGCTCGCCGGCCGAGGCTTTCGCGCTGGCGCACGTGCGCACGCTGGCCCGCGTGCTGCCCGCGATGGGCGACAGCCTGCGCGACCCTGAGCTGTACGCCCGCTGGAAGGTCGCGGTCGCCGGCCGCGCCGACCCGGAAGGGATGGCCGGCGTCCTGCTCGATCTTCAGCGCCAGTTCGCGCTCGACGCGGGTGCGGGGGCGGGAGGCGAAGGTCTGGTCGAACGATGGGGGCAGACGGCGGGCTGGCTTCGCGACACGGCGCTCAGGATCTTTGGCGACGGGAGGCCGCCGGGCACGGAGCTGGAAGACGCCTTATGGCGCGCTCCCCTCTACTTCACCGTCGAGGGGCTTCCCCAATCCGTCGAGGAGTTGGAGCGCCTGCGCCTGCGCTTCGGCAGGCTCTCCGTCGGCGAGCGCAAGTTCTCCGGTGAGCCCTGGTCGCCGTCCGCCGTCGAAGTCAGGGACAGGCGGGACATGCTCGAGCGCCTCGCCGGTCCCCTCGGGGACCGGCTCGGCAGCTAGCCGTTCTCGTGACGTCCGGTCGACTCCGCGAGTTCAATATCCTAGTGCACCACTTTCAAAGACTGAAGACCTGCGATAGGATAGGCAGGCATGGCAAAGAAGTACCGGCATCTGACGTTGCATGAACGAGAACGCATTTCGGTCTGGAGAGGACGTGGTTTTTCGA
>JAPLKK010000227.1 GCA_026388115.1 Elusimicrobiota bacterium
ACTGGCGTTCCATCGCCGAGGGAGGCTGTTACGGAAACTAGCTTCTTCCGTGCCAAGGCGAAGCGGAAAAGGAAGGACCCGGTCCTCGCGTCGGCCGTCCGTTGGGTGGCCGCGCTTTTTTGCACTCTGTACCTCACCTGGGTCGTCGTGGCCCCCGCGCATTCCGGCGCCATCGGACTGGCCGTAGGCGCCTATGTCCACGCGGCGCTCGGCCTGTCGGCCTACCTGCTCATCCTGCTGCTCCTCTGCGGGCTCGCCCTCTATTTCAAGACCGAGAAGCTGTCGGGCTATCTGACCTGGGCCTTGGGCTCGCTGCTGGTCCTCTTTTCCGGCGCCACCCTCCTCTCGGCGGCCGCGGGCCTGGGCGGCGGCCTCGGAGAGGCGCTTTATTCCTTCGGCGCGCGCGTCCTCGGGTCTTTCGGCGCCTGCCTGGGCGCTCTGGCGCTGGGCGCCCTCGGCCTGCAGGTGCTTTTCGGCATCTCCTGGCTCAAGGCGATGGGACAGGCATGGAAGACGGTCTCCGACGACTACCGCAACTGGAGCCGGGCACGCGAGGAACTGACGAAGCAGATCCGCGCGGCGACCGCAGGAACGCGTCCCGTCAAGCTGGCAGATCCCCTAGCGACAGCAATGGCAACGACCCTCACCCCGGCCCTCTCCCCGAACGGGGGAGAGGGGGAACGGCCCGCGGCGCAAGAGTTGCCGCCTGAGGTCAAGCCCGACAAGCCTAAGCGCGAGAAGGCCAAGGCCAACGGCGCGCGCGCCGCGTCCGACAGCGGGCCGTACGTGCCGCCGTCCATCGACCTCCTTCCCTCGCGAAAAGGCGACGCGAGCACCGGACGCCCGACGGACGGCGAGATCCGCGACGCCATCGCAAGCCTCGAGTCGACGCTCCACAACTTCGAGATCCAGGCCCGCGTCAGCGGCTACAGCCCGGGCCCGGTCATCACGCGCTACGAGGTGGCCCCGGCGCCGGGCGTCACCGTCAGCTCTATCGTCGCGCGCGCCAACGACATCGCGCTCGCGCTGAAGGCGCGGGGCATCCGCATGATCGCGCCGATCCCCGGCCGGGGGGCGATCGGCATCGAGATCCCGAACCAGCGGCCCGCCAACGTGGGCCTGCGCGAGGTGCTCGAGAGCCCGGCCGTCGCGTCGCAGAGCTCGGTGCTCGCGTTCGCGCTCGGCCTGTCCTCCGACGGCACGCCGACCGGCGCCGACCTCCAGAAGCTGCCCCATCTGCTCGTCGCCGGGGCCACGAACTCCGGCAAGAGCGTGATGGTCCACTCGCTCATCCTCTCCATCCTGTTCCGCGCACGGCCCGACGAGGTGAAGCTCATCCTCATCGATCCCAAGCGCATCGAGCTCTCGCTCTACGAGGGCATCCCTCACTTGTACGACCCGAAGACGCCGAGCGACCAGGTCCAGGTCATCACCCACTCCAAGGAAGCCGCGCGCTCGCTCAAGGCGCTGGTCACCGTGATGGAGAAGCGCTACGAGCGCTTCCAGCTGTACAAGGCGCGCGACATCGCGAGCTTCAACCGCGAGGCGGCCAAGCGCGGCGAGCCCGGAGAGTTCTACATCGTCGTCGTCATCGACGAGCTGGCCGACCTCATGGTCGTGGCGAAGGAGGTGGTCGAGGACTCGATCCAGCGGCTGGCGCAGATGGCGCGGGCGGTCGGCATCCACCTCGTGCTCGCGACCCAGCGGCCGTCGGTGGACGTCGTCACCGGCGTCATCAAGGCGAACCTGCCCGCCCGCATCGCCATGCGCGTGGCCTCGAAGGTGGACTCGAAGGTCATCCTGGACGGCAACGGCGCCGAGGCCCTGCTCGGCAAGGGCGACATGCTCTATTGCGCGCCGGGGCTGGACCCGACCCGCATGCAGGGCTGCTTCGTCGCGACCGAGGACATCGCCCGCATCGTCGATCACCTGCGCCTGCAGGGCAAGCCCGAGTACACCGTGACGGAGACCATGGGCGCGGCGGGCGAGGCGGACCTCGCCAGCTTCGGCGTCGAGCCTCTGGAGTTCACGCAGTCCTTGAAGCTGGTGCTCGAGCGGCGACGGGTGAGCCAGGACCTGCTCAAGAGCCAGTTCGGCTCCTCGGCGCGCGCGACGAACCTCCTGAGCCTGCTGGAGGTGAAGGGCTTCATCTTCAAGCCGGAAGGCTCCAACCGCTGGGAGATCCACTTCGAGATGATCGAGGAGTACCTGCGCACCAACTATCCTCAGATCAACCTCGACAAGCCGGGGATCTGATCTGATGCGAGCCTTCCTGCTCGCCGCCGCCTTGTGCGCCTTCGCCGGAGCGCAGACGGCGCCCCGCTCCGACGTCATGGGCGCGGGGCGAGAGGGGCACACGGCCGTGCCCCTGGAGGGGGGGAAGGTCCTCGTCGCCGGCGGCTTCGGCGAGGGCCAAGCGCTCAACAGCGTCGAGGTGTACGACCAGGGCTG
>JAPLKK010000050.1 GCA_026388115.1 Elusimicrobiota bacterium
GACACGCTCTCGTCCAGTATCAGGGTCACCGCCAGGCGCTTGATGAAATCCGCCGAATAGACGGTCTTATGCTCGGAGGCCTGCGTCGCGGGAGCGGAGGCGGGGGCGGGCCCGCCGAGCGCCGGGATGCCCGGCATCAGGCTTCCGGTGCCGAAGAGGGATTCCCACGCGAAGCGAGCCCTCTTCTCCGCCGAGGTCGGCGCGGCGGGAGCGGGCGCCGCGGCCTTGGCTCCCGTCCGGAACCTCTCCTCCTTCGTGAAGTCGACCTCGGCCTCGACGGTGATCTTGACCATGCCGGGCCCGACGACCTTGCTCACCACGGCCTCGGCCTTTTCGGCCAACGCCCGCTCGAAGGCCCCCTTTTCCTCGAGAGGCAGGGCGTCCGCTTGTACGGGCGTCGCGCGGGATGAGAGTAGGGCGACGATTGCGATGAGGAACGTCCGATGCGTTGTCATTCGTGTCATACCAGGAACTCCTCGCCGGCCGGCGCCGCCAGCGGCATCTTGACCCAGAAGGTCGAGCCTTTGCCGAGCCCCGCGGACTCGACGCCCATCGTCGCCTTGTGCAGGCGCGCGATCTCGAAGGCGATCGACAAGCCGAGGCCCCAGCCCTTCTTGCGGGTCTGCTCGTCGATGTATTGCGACTGGTAGTACTTTTGGAAGATCTTCCGGCGTTCGGCGGGATGGATGCCCGCGCCGCTGTCCTTGACGCGGATGACCGCCGAGCGGTTTTCGGCGCGCGCGGACAGCTCGATCGTTCCCCGCGCGGGGGTGAACTTGAGCGCGTTGTCGAGCAGGTTGGCGAGGACGCGGCCGAACCGGGCGGCGTCCATGCGCACGCGCAGCGGCACCGGGGCCGGAGCGCATAAGAACTGGATCCCTTTCTGGCGCGCGAGGACGCCGTAGCGCCCGGCGAGATCCGCAAGCAGGGGCCGCAGGTCCTGGAGAACCGGCTGCACGCTCATCTTGCCCGCCTCCACGACCGCGATGTCGGTCAGATCGGCGATGACGGCCTGCATGAAGCGGGCGGAGGAATGCACCCGCGTCGCCATCTCGCGCGAGTCGGGCTTTTCCGCCTTGTCCTTGAGCATGCTGGCGAAGCCGAGGATGGCCGCCAGAGGGTTGCGCATGTCGTGGACGACCATGGAGAAGAACTTCGACTTCATGTTGCCGAGATTCGTCAGCTCGTCGTTGGAGGCGCTCAGGCGTTGGGCCAGGCTCTCAAGCTCCTGAGCGCGTTCCCACAGGAGCGCGTCCGCCGCCTCGATCTGGCCGATATAGGAGCCGACGACGGCGCGCGAGTAGCGCTGGCGGCGGTAATACTGCTGGAACTGCAGGAACCCCGCGATCTGCATGATGAGCAGGATGGAGATGCCCGCGAGCAGGAAGAGGACGGGGATGGCCGCGACGATGAGGATCTCCATCCTATCTCCATCCTCGGACCGTCATGAAGTCGACGACGTCCTTGTTCTTGGGATCGAGCTCCAGCGCGCGCCGGTACGCCTTCTTGGCGATCTCCACCGCGCCGGTGGCGATGGAGGCGGAGCCGAGCCTCGTCCAGAGCATGGGGTCGTCGGGCAGGAGCAGTACCGCGTCCTCCCATTCGGCGCGCGCGACGTCGAACTGTCCGAGGTAGAAGGCCTTGAGCGCTTTCTTGTCCTTATGCTCGGCGAGGTCGCGCAGGGGCAGTATCTCCTCCTCCGGCACGCGCCGCCCGGCCCGGCCCTGCATGAACCCGAAGACGGCGCGGTGAGCGTCGCTGCGCGGGTCGGTGCCGAGCGCGGCCTGGGCGAACAGCAGCGCGCGGTAGTCGTCGCCGGAGAGATAGGCGGCCACCGACTTGCCGACAAGCTGGTTGGCGCTGTTGTCGGCCACGAGCGCCTCCTGCCGCTGGAGGTCGTCCTGTAGCGAAATGCCGTGGACGAACTCGCGCACCAGCCGCGCCGTCCTCGGCTCGGGACCGGTCGCCAGATCCGGGTCGATCTTGAGCGCGCGGTCGAAGTCATGCGAGGCGGCGACGAAGCGGCGGTCCTGGAGCGCCTGGAGCCCTTCGCGCCACCTGTCCTGGCTGCGCTCCTTGGGCCGGTCGACTCTGACCGCCCGCGGCAGGGCCCAGCCGAGCGAGACCCGGTTGGACATGCCGAGCATGGAATCGTTGTAGACCGCGAAATCGAGATGCAGGCTGTTCCAGAGGAAGACCCCCGTCCCGAAGCTCAGCCCCTGGGGCTGCAGGCCGACGCGGAAGGCCGCGAACTTCCAGCCGTACTCGGTCCCGATCGCGAGTTGGCCCTCGGAGGAGACGTCGCCGGAGAGATGAAAGGCCGGAGCGAACTCCCAGGAGGCGCCGAGCTTGAAGGCAAGCGGAAGAGTGTCGTTGGTGTTGCCCGACTTGGTCTGCGCGATGTTTTGAACCATGGCGGCGAGGCGCAGGCGATGCCCGAACACGGGCGGCATGTAGCCCGCGGCCGCGTCGACGCCGATCAAGCGGTTCGACACATTGGCCACGCTTCGCTGAAGCATCTTGGCGGAGAGCCCGGCGGACGCGGTCCCGTCGAGCAGGCCCCAGTAGCCGTAGCCCAAGGACACGCCGGTCTCGGAATAACCGAAGGAGCCGGTCTGCCGGTTGAACGCGTCGCGGCCGTCGACGTCTCCGGCCCCGGACCGAAGAAGGTTGAGGCCGAGGCCGCCGCCGAACGCCGGCTGGGCGTAGCCGATGTAGTTGTAATTGACGCCCTCGTAGAGAGTCGCCTCCATGAAGCTGATGCGGCGGTCGGTGACGAAGCCGAGGCCGGCTGGGTTGTAGTACACGGCGGAGTCGTCCTGGCTGAGCGCGGTGTAGGCTCCGCCCAGGCCCAGCGCGCGGGCGTTCGCTCCGAAGTTATAGATGGCGCCAGGGCGTCCGGCAGGAGAAGCCCAGGAGGTCTGGGCGAGAAAAAGTGATCCTATAAAGAAGAGAACCACCCTATACGCATAACAGGGGATTCCCTTCAGATTCCGATGTGATTCCGAAGAAGGATCTGCAGTGTTTTACGGCACTTTTTGGCAGCGCGCCAGCAGGGCTTTCACCCGGCTGACGAGCACGGCGGGCTCGAACGGCTTACCAAGGTACTCGTCGGCGCCGCAATCGAGTCCCCGCACCCGGTCCTCGACGAGGTCCCGGATCGTGAGCATCAGGACGGGCGTCTTGGAAAGGGCCGCGGTGGCCCGCACCTTGCGGCAAAGGGCGAGGCCGTCCATCCGCGGCATATTGACGTCCAGTATGAGCCCGTCGGGGCGGCGCACCCGCATCTTCTCCCAGGCATCCTGGCCGTCGACGGCCTCGATGATCCGGTAGCCCGCGTTGACGAGCGTGATGCGCACCATTGCCCGGACGTTCTCGTCGTCCTCGGCGACGATCAGAGTAGTCATGTCATTTGCTCCTGAAGACGTAGCCGCGGCCGTACACCATCTGGATGCGCTTGCCCATCTGGCCGAGCTTCTCGCGCAAGTGCTCGACGTGCCGTCCGACGGTCTCCGGCTGGACGCGGTCCGCCCGGTCGAGCCAGACTCCCTCGAGGATCGCGCGCGTTTCCAACAGCACGTCGGGACGCTGGATGAAGAACCAGAGGATGCGCGCCTCCAGGTCGGTGAGCGAATCGTGGGTCACCCACTTGCCTTTCGCGTCCCGCGTCGAGAAGGACCGCGCCGCCCGGTCCACCATCAGCGTGCCGGCGGGATCGCGGACCCGCTCCGTCTCATCGGCGTAGCGGGGCAAGAGGCGCCTCACGTGCGAGCGGAGCTTCGCGACGAGGATGCGCTCGTCGATATCGGACGGCATGTAGTCCTCGGCGCCCTCGTCGAGGCATCGGGCCGCCTCCGGCCCGTCCAGCGGGCCGGCCGTCCCGATCACGATCCAGACGAGCTGCGGCGCCCGGCTCTTGAGAGCCGCGAGCCGGCCGCCGCGCAGCAGCTTCAGATCCACCATCACCGCGCCCTGGCGGCAGCCGGTGACGATGCGCCGGAGCTCGTCGCAATCGAGAGCGGTCTCCACCGGCCAGCCTTGAGCGGAGAACAGGCGGCGCCAGCGGGCGACCCGGGCCGCGTCGGCGCCGAGCAGGTAGAGGGCCAGCGGCCGCACCGCTTGGGTGCGGGAGGCGCCGCGCGCGAGCGCCGCCGGCCGCTCAGCCGCCACGGAGGCCCCGGAGCCAGCGCCGCCAAGACGGCTGGGACAGCTCGTCGGCGCGCGCCTTCTCTTCCTGCGCCTTCTTCGCCAGTCCGCCTTCGCCGACTCGAGCTCGAGCTCCAGGGCCGTGGCCTTCTGCGCCTGGGTCTTGAAGGAATCCCGCTCCCTCTCGGCCTGCGCCGCCGACTGCTGAAGCGCCGCCACCTGCGCCTCGAGCGCCGCAAAACGCTCGTCGGCGGAGCTCGCGGCCGGGGCCGGCCCCCCCGGCGCGGCGGAGGCGAGCGATGCCTTGATCTCGTCCAGCTCGGCGCGCAGGTTCTGGATCGTTTCCTGCGCGGACTCGGACATGGCGCCCCGGAACGACCTCCAACCGTCGCCCGGGCGGGCCCCCTCGCCCTCGAGCTCGAGCGCGCGCAAGACGGCCCGTTCGACCAGTTGCTCGAGCTCGCTCGGCGCCGGCGGTTCCGCCGGGGCGGGCGCGAGACGGGGCAGCGGGGTCCGCAGGGTCGCCGCGATCCGCGCCCGCTCGTCTTCGATCTTCTTCTTGAATCGCTCGAGAGCGCTCTCGGGGTCTTCTTTCGCGCCGCGGCCGCCGGCCGGCTCCTCATGCATATGACGAGAGTATGGGCCGGGGGCCCTGGGAATTGCCATGGACATTCACTCCGCGATTGGCTTCAACGGGCCGGAGGCACGCGCGCCGGGGGGGCGAAATATTTTATACTTGGCGGGATGCCCGAAGGCCCGCCCGCGGCGCTCCCGGTCGCCAAGATCACGGACCGTTTTCTCGCCTACCTGATCGACACGCTGCCGTTCGGCATCGGTTATTTCCTGAGCGCCGGGTTTCTGATCGGAGTCGTGGGCCGTTTGCCCAACGCGCCCGGCTCCTGGAGGGAGTTGGCGGCATGCTGGCTCGGCCTGTATGTCCTGTATCACACCTTGGGCAACCGCGCGGGATCGACCCTGGGAAAGGCGCTCATGGGCCTGCGGGTCGTGTCGATCAAGGACGCGGCGCCGCCGGACCTGGCCAAGAGCGCGGCGCGCGCCTTCGGGCTCTTGCTGAGCACGCCGTTCAACCTGGGCTTTCTCTGGGCGTTCGCGGATAAGGACTCGCGCACCTGGCATGACAAGCTCGCGGGGACCATGGTCGTCGAGGCGCGGCCGAAGACGGCGTCCGAGTCGCGCCTGACCGCTCTCGCGGCCTTCGTGAGCCTCGGAGCCTTGCTCGTGGTCGCCGTGCTGGCGCAGCGCCTGCGGCCGACGCGCGCGGACGCGGAGGCCGTCGTGCGCGCCCAGCAGGGGCTGCAGGTGCTGGCGAGCATCGAGGAGAAGTACAAGGCGGCCAACGGCGAGTACACCAAGAGCCTCGCCGACCTGGCGTCGGCGAGCGGAGACGCGGCTCAGTTCAAGAACGCGATGATGGACCTGTTCGAGCCCCGGCAGTTCCGCATCGCCGCGACCTCCACCGGCTATACGTTGAGCGGACGGGCCCTCGACAGGCACCGCAGCGTCGTGACGCTCAGCGGCCCTGTTTCGGCGCGCTGAACTCGGCGAGCGCCCACGGTCCGAAGCCGCGCATGCGCAAGAGATGCCCCGGCCGGGCGAGCGACGTGAGCCAAGGCGCTTCCTTGCTTCTGAACGCGACGAAGGCGCGGTGGCCGTCGTCGGGCAGGGCCCGGATCGTCTCGTCGTCTCCGAAGCGGCCCGCGTTCGCCGGGTCGCGCTTGGCGTAATGGAGTTCCCCCACCCAGTTCGCCACGTCCACCGGCGCGCGCGTATAGAAGGCCAGCCCGTGCAGATAGACGCCGTAGCAGAGCACTCGGTCGCCCGCCTTGCGCTCGGCGGCGATCGCC
>JAPLKK010000197.1 GCA_026388115.1 Elusimicrobiota bacterium
AAGGCGGCCGGCGTCACGACGCCCGTCAAGCCGATCTCCCAGATCACCGTCGAAGAGTGCCTCCGCGCCCGCGTCGACCGCTGCCCGGCGGCGCGGCTGGCGCAAGCGGCCGTGGCCGACCCCGTCCTCTCGGACGCGCGCGTCCCCGACGACTTCGTCGGCGCGGCGCGGGACGCCTATGCCGGCTCCGCCGCGCAGGCCCCCAAAGCCGCGTCCGCGGACCCGTCCCGGCTTTACCTGGCGTCCGCCGTGGCGGCCCAGGCCGCCGTCATCGACAAGAGCGGCTCGACCGAGCGCAACCGGCCCCTGAGCGCCCTCTCTCAGCTCGGCGATGAGCTCAAGCAGGGGCTGAGCGGCATCTACCGGTTCTTCGACGGCACCGCCGCCCGCCAACCGCTGCCCGCCGACGCCGCTCCCCAGGACCCGTTCTTCCCGTCCAAATAAACGTAGGCCTTCAGTCCCAGGCGGACCCGGGCCATCGTGACCCTCGCCTTTAGGCCCTCAGGCTCTCCCTACGAAGCGCGTCTACGTCTACACTCTTCTCATGGTCGCGCGCTCGGTGATCTTCGCCCTCTTCGTCTTCCCCGCCGCCGCGGGCGCGCAGGAGAATCCCCCGCCGAAGCCCTTCGACCTGTATCTCTACTCGAGCTCGGACCCGTTGACCAAGAGGGTGATCACCGCCCAGCTCGCCGACCGCCGCTCCGGAGGCGTCGTCTCCGCCGTGCTCCTCTCGCCGGCCTCCGAAACGAGCCTCCCCAGGGTCGACGTGCAGGGAAGAGCCACTCCGAGCGGCGGCTTGGCGCTTCCGCGGTCCGCCATGCCCTCCGCGTCCTTCGCCGCGCCGCGCGCCGCGTTCGTCGAAGCCGACCTGCGCGACGGCGTCGCCTCCGCCAAGGCCAAGGGCGCGCCCGTACTCCCCGTGAAGTTCGTGAAGCGCTCTCTGGCCGCCGACCAGCTCTACAGCGTGGTCGAGCAGATGAACCGCTCCGCCGAGAAGTCCGCCGCCGACAAGGCGTGGGACGACCGGCGCGAGAGCGCGCCCAAGACGCCCTCCTTCAGACGCTAGGTCAGAAAAAGGCGGCCACGCCGAACTGGGGGCCGCCGGCATCCCCAGCCGGTCCCAGAAATGCCTGCCAGCCCGCGTAGAGACCGGCGCCGTGCCACGTCGCCCCGAGACGCGCGTCGAGCACGTGGTAGCCCTGGCCGCGAAGGAGGGCCCCCTGCCAGCTTGCGGACAGGGTCCAGGGCTCCCGCGGGAACAGCTCGAAGGTCAGCGCCGCGCTCGGGCCGCCGCGCGAGTCGGAACGGTGGAAGGCCGCGGCGCCGAGGCCCAGCTCCAGGAACGCGCCGCCGGACTGCACGTAATTGCAGAGGATGTGGCCGCTGTAGAGGTCTCCCCGGCGGCCTGCCGCGCCGGCGACCCCGCGCAGGGCTCCGGTAGCCCAGCCGTCCCAGGCCGCATCCCAGCCAAGCCGGTTCGCGCCCCGGACCCGGAGGGCCGCGTGGCCCCCGCTGCGGCCGCCCGGCAGCCCCTGCCCGCCGAGCGAGACGTTCCCCGCCCAGTCGCGCTCGCCGTTGCCGTAGCCCCGGCCTTCCTCATAAGGGAAGCTCTCAAAGCCGTAGTGCGGCTGCGCGAACGCCAGCGCCAGCGGGAACAGGAAGATGTTGGCCGCCAGCTCCCCCCCGGAGATCGGCGTCTCAAGCTTGGCCGAGCCGGCTTTGACCTCCTCCTGCGGGCCCGCTTCCTGCCAGCCCTCTTCGCTCAGAAGCAACGAAGGGCCGCACCAACAGAAGCCCTCTCGCTCCCCCGGCCTCGCGCCGCGAAGTCGCCTCTATTCCTCGCAACTTTCTACACTACTGGCCGGTAGGTCGTCTGGCGGGATGTAATCAATACTGGCAAATAAGTCCACTTCCGGATCCACCTGCGACTCTTCCGGGAACAACTCGGGCGGACTCCTTGCAGGCGCCAGCTTTGGGAATTCCGTGGACAAGCCCAGATGCGTCAAGAGTCGCGTCAGCGACTTGTCGTTGAGGATAGCCACTACGGGTTCCAGCCGCCCGCCGCATCGCGTGCAGATCAGCGGGTCTACCTGGTCGGTAGATGCCTGAGGCCTCGCCATTTCGGCCGTCTACTGTTGCCTTCCAGGGTTTCGACTCTGTCGGCCTCCGGTTATTGCCGTCACGAGGCTCAATCGCTTCATTTGCATTACGGCCCATATGACCTCTGTCTACGCTTGACCCGCGTCGTTGCCTTCGCGGGGCCAAGACTCGATTCGCAGTGAGGTGGCTACCCTCTTTCTGCGGCGGGAATTCAACCCGCTGGAATCGCCAGGATTGTCCTGGCGCACCGAACACGCGACTGAGAATCCAGGCCCATGCGCGGGCGTGTGCGCTTACGGCTTTCGCGACGGCGCCGACCGCTCGGCCGACGCCAGCGAGCGGCGTCGTTCCAGACTGAGCGAGCACCGCCTTGACCAGCAGCGGCCTCAGCGGAGCATTCGGCCCTAGCGCCCCATAGTAGCGCACAACGCTCCTTCGCGGCGGCGGGACCCTCCGCGACAGCCTCCCGATGAAATCCAGCGCAGCGGACTCGCCCGAGCGTTTCTGGGACGGTAACGTTCGACGGGCACGTCGGGCACGCCTGCCGCCCTAGCCATACCCACGCGTACGATTCACCGGCGTCTTGGTTCCATCCCTCGACGTGGCGTGGAACCTTTTTGCTTCTGATTCGTACTTGTAGGAGAGGGTCCTTGCCCGTCGCCACGGCATAGGCCTTGACTTTCGATATCGAAACTATTACCCTACGGATGGCAGCACGATCGATTGAAACGGCGCTGGGCTCGAGTTACCCGAAGGGGAGCGAGCCGATCACCGTCTTCGTCCCCGATAAGGATCGGGCCGGCCGCAGGATCGACCAGGGACGCTGGACTGACGAGGCCCTGAGAGTCTTGGGGCGGCTCTTCCGGGGCGCGACCGCCTTCCCTCCGGGCAAAGGCATCTGGAGGGACGACTCCCGGGGAGGGAGGTTGCTGGAGGAAATCACGGTGATGGTGGTCGCTTACGTGCCGCGGGCTGAACTGCAAAAGAATCTCGCGGCTCTGCGGGCCTTCCTCCACCGGTTCGGTCGGGAGGCCAAACAGGGAGAAGTCGGCGTCATCATCAGCGGGAACTATTACGGGATTTCGACGTACGACGCCGGCGGGATGCACTGAAAATGGCGACCAAACGGAAGGACGGACAAGCGACGGCTCTCTCGCGCTCCTTGGGGGCTTCGCGCGTCGTCAAGCTGAGTCCGCGGCGCCTGAGCGGGCCGCTGGACTGGGTCGCGATGAGCCGATCGCTGCAACAACGACTCGTCTCGCGAGGTGGAAGGCCCAGCGATCCTCGCTGGAACACGAAACGCCTCGTACCCTTTCAACGCGCGACTTGGAGCCGGCTGACGCGAAAGGCCCGCGCGATGAGCGCCCATGGCCGGAAGGTCGGACCGGCTCAACTCGCGGCGCTTTTGATCGAGCAAGAGATCTGAGCGGCTCTGTGGGTCTGGAGCGGTCGAACGTTTCGCCGCAGTCGAACGTTTCGCCGCTCGACAAGAAGCGGCGGCGGCGGTACACTGTGCTCATGGCGACCGCGAAGGCTAGGGAACTTTTTGCCCACCTGATTCGTACTAGGAGTATGGGGGAAATAAGGACGGCGGTGCTGTTTCAGAACGAAGTGGACGTCTGCCTCAACGCGGACGGGAAGCTCCCCAAGAGCAAGATACGCAAGGTCAAGACAAGAGCCGTGGTGGATACGGGCGCGGTCATGATCCTCCTGCCCCAGGATCTCGTCGAGAAGCTCGGCCTTCGAAAGCTGGAGAAGGTCGTCGTTTCGCTAGCGACAGACCAGCGCCTCGAGCTCGACAAGGTCGGGCCGCTGCGCGTCACCATCGGCGGCCGGAACATGACGACGGACTGTCTCGTGGGCCCGCCCGGCTGCACTCCCCTGCTCGGCCAACTCGTCCTGGAAAGCCTCGATCTGATACCGGACCCTCGAAAGCGCACCATCACGCCGCGGCCGGAGAGCCCCTATCTGCCGACCGTCGCCATGAGACAGTTCGTCCGCCCTCCCGCCGTTCCAATCGAGATTACGTGACCCGTCCCGCCGACCCCGGACCGCGCTGCCTCAGCCTTGGCCTCGATATCGGCTCCGTCAACGCCCACGCGGCCCTGCTCGGCGCCGACGGGAAGGTCAAGCTCGCCTGCCGCGTCCCGATCAAGGGGAGCCCTCTCGAGGCGCTGAAGACGGCCCTTGCCAGCATCGCGCCCGCGACCCAAGGCGAGCCCGTGCGCGTCGGGGCGACCGGGACCGGCCGCGACCTCTTCGGCCCGGCGAGCGGGGCGTGCCTCGTCAACGAGATCGTGGCCTGCGCCCTCGGGGCGCGCAAGCTCGCGCCGCGGGCGCGGTCCCTCATGGAGATCGGCGGGCACCTCTCCAAGTTCGTGCTGCTCGACGAGACCGGCGCGATCCAGGATTACTCGCTCAACGAGCTCTGCGCCGCCGGCAGCGGCGCGTTCTTCGAGCAGCAGGCCCAGCGCCTGGGCGTGCCCGCGACGGAGCTCGGCGCCATCGCCTTTAGGGCCGCGAAGGGAGCGGCGGTGGCGGGACGGTGCAGCGTCTTCGCCAAGTCCGACATGATCCACCTGCAGCAGAAAGGGACGCCCTTGGAGGAGATCGCCTACGGCCTCTGCCTCGCCGTGGCGCGGAACTTCGCCAGCACGGTGGTCAAGGGCCGGGCATTGACGCCGCCGGTGACCCTGATCGGCGGCTGCGCCGAGAACGCGGGCCTGCGCCGGGCCCTGCGCGAGGTCTTCGGCGTCGAGGAGAAGGACCTGCTCGTCCCCGAACACCACGGCTTTTTCGGCGCCGTCGGCGCGGCGCTGTTCGCGGCGGCTCAAGGCGGGGCCCCGTCGAGCCTCGAGCGCCTCTGCCGCGGGGCCGGCAAGCAGGCGGCCCGCGGCGCCGAGAATCTCGCGCCGCTGCGGCCCGCGCCCCGGCAAGGGGCGTCCACGGAGGAAGCGTCGTCGCCGCCCCCCGCGGGAACCGCCGCCTTCCTCGGCCTGGACGTCGGTTCGGTCAGCACCGACCTCGCGCTGATCGGCGAGGACGGCGCCGTGCTCGACGGAGTCTATCTCGCGACCCGCGGACAGCCCTTGGAGGCGGTGCAGGAAGGGTTGGCCCGGCTCCAGTCGAGGGCGGACGGCCGGGTGAAGATCCTCGGAGTCGTGACCACGGGCTCCGGCAGGCACCTGGCGGCGCGGTACTTGCGGGCCGACGCGGCCGTCAACGAGATCACGGCGCAGTTCAAGTCCTCCGTCTTCTACCTTCCCGAGACGGACACCATCTTCGAGATCGGCGGGCAGGATTCCAAGTACATCTCGCTCAAGAACGGGGCTCTGCGCGATTTCGCGATGAACAAGATCTGCGCCGCCGGCACGGGCTCGTTCCTCGAAGAGCAAGCCGTGCGCCTCGGCCTCTCCATCATCGGAGAGTTCTCGGAGAAGGCGCTTCAAAGCGCGGCCCCGGCCGATTTCGGAAGCCAATGCACGGTGTTCATGGATACCGAGCTGGTCCACGCCGTCCGGCGAGGGGCGCCCGTGCAGGACCTGGCGGCCGGCCTCGCCTACTCCGTCGCGCGCAACTACCTCGAGAAGGTCGTCGGCAACCGGCCCGTCGGCAAGAACATCGTCTTCCAGGGCGGGGTCGCCTCCAACGAGGCCGTCGTGTCCGCTTTCTCGAACC
>JAPLKK010000167.1:0-17345 GCA_026388115.1 Elusimicrobiota bacterium
GAAGGGCCTAGAACAATCTGGGACCTTCGTTCCTCGCCGCCGGAGGCCCATGGGCCTATCATATCGTCGCTCGACCGGAAAATGAAAATCAGAGCGGCTTCGTACGCATGCGTTCGCGCGCGGTGGCTCCGCGGCGCGGCTGCCTTGCTTTTCACCTGCGGACTGCTCCTCGCGGCCCAGGCGCGGCCCGCCGCGGCCGCGGACGACTCGCCGCAGATCTTCTTCGACCAGGCCGGCTCCTTGGACGGCCTTCTCCGGGCGCTCAAGGAGGACGCCGCCTCCGCGTCCCGGCGCGCGGCTCCGCCGGTCGGCGAGGCAAAGGCTGTCACGCCGATCCTCGTCACGGTCTGCGGGCTGGAGTTCTCGAAGATCAGCATCGGCGGCATCGAGTACGACGACCTCGTGGCCTTTTGGAAGAAGCTGTTCCCCGACCGGCCCGTCAAGGAAGAGGAGATCCGCGCCGAATACGCCGAGATGCAGGCGATGATGCACGACACGGCCGCCCCCGCCCCGCCGAAGCCCGATGACTATCTCGCGCAAGATCTCGCCGAGCTGGCGCGCAAGGCCGGGGTGGATGTCGAGATCGTGAATTTCGCGTGGTCGCGCGACCCGAAGGATACGGAGCGGACGGCCGATTCGTTCGCGCAGAAGCTCTTGGCGCTGCGCGACGCGCCGGCGACCCGCGGCAGGCCCCTCTACATCGCGGCCCACAGTTGGGGGACCGTGCTGATCTACGAAGCCCTGATGCGCCTGCAGCTCAAGGAGCAGATCATCGAGGTCCCGCGGCTTGTCACGCTGGGCTCGCCGCTGGTGCCGAGCCGCCTCTGGGTCCGGCTGTTCAAGGAGAAATGCAACCACGACTACCACCTCCAGCGATCGATCGTGAAGCCGCAAGGCGTACGACAGTGGGAGAACCTGTGGGCGGCGCTGGACCCCTATTCCAACACGCTGACCGCGGCCGACAGAAATGACCGTGTGGACTTGCCGGCGGTGCCGTACGAGGAAAAGCTCATCGCGCTGCTGAAAACGGCGCAGGATAAGAAGGCGGTGAAGGCCGACCTCGCCGCCCTCCGCAATTCCGGAAGGTGGCACTTCTCCTACATCCTGGGCTTCAAGGCCGCGCTCCCCACGATCGGCGCCGACGTCTGCTGGGACATCCCGCGGGCTTATGAAGGGCAGATGCTGCCCGCGTGCTCCGCGCCTCCCGCGTCCCACGCCGCCGCGCCGGCCCCATAGCCCAGCCCTCCGCAAACCGCTCCCGGGCGCTCCCACCGCCATATCCGGTATAATCTCCTCTGCATTTTGCGAGAGACAACATGAAATCTTCCCAAGCCCCGTCATCGACTCTGCGCCTGCTGGCGCCGCTGGACGGCCGCATCGTGCCGCTCGACAACGTGCCGGACCCCGTGTTCGCCCAGCGCATCGTGGGCGACGGCGTGTCCATCGACCCCACGAGCTCCGTCGTGCTGTCGCCGTGCGCGGGCGAGGTGCTCCACGCGCATCCTGCCGGGCACGCCCTGACCCTGCGGGCGGAGGACGGACTCGAGCTGATGATCCACGTCGGCGTGGACACGGTCCAGCTCAAAGGCGAGGGGTTCGAGCTCAAGGTGAAGACCGGCGACCGCGTCTCCTCGGGCCAGGAGCTTCTGCGCTTCGACGCCGATCTCGTGGCGCGCAAGGCCAAGAGCCTGCTGACCCAGCTTTTGGTCACCAACGTGGAGCGCGTCAGCGCCCTGACCCATCCCGCCGGCGACGTCAAAGCGGGACAAACCGTGGCGCTCGAGGTCACGTTGCGGGCGCCGACGGCCGCGGCGCAAGCTCAAGCCGGCCCGCAAGCCACCTCCGAAGCGGTCGTGATCTCCAACCCCAGCGGGCTGCACGCGCGGCCCGCGGCGCTCCTGGCGACGGAGGCGAAACGGTTCCACAGCACGGTGAAAGTCCGGCGCGGCGACGCCGAGGCCAACGCGAAGAGCATCGTCGCCATCATGGCGCTCGACGTCAAGCAGGGAGACAAGATCGTGCTGGTGGCCGAAGGGCCCGACGCCCGCCAGGCCGTGGAAGCCTTGACGCCGTTGCTCGCCAGCAACCTCGACAAGCCGGGCGAAGCGCCGCCGCCTCCCAAGCCCCAGCCGGCTCCGGCCAAGCCCGAGGACCCGCGCGCCATGGGCGGCGTGTGCGCCTCTCCCGGCCTCGCCGTCGGCGCCGCCTACCAGTTCCGCCGCGTCGAGACCGAGGTGGTCGAGACGCACGAAGAGCCCGCCGTGGCGCGCGCGCGCTTGTCGCACGCATTGGAGCTCGCCAAAGCGGAGCTCGAGACCCTGCAGAACCGATTCGCTTCCGAGCGCGAGCGCGGCCAAGCCGCGATCTTCGGCGCGCACCGCGAACTGCTCGATGATCCCGATCTCCTGGCCCTCGTGGAAGCGGGCCTGGCCAAAGGCGCCGGCCCCGCCTCGGCCTGGAAATGCGCCTACCAAGATTACGCCGGCCGGCTGAGCCGGCTCAACAACGAGCTGTTGGCCGGCCGCGCCGTCGACATCCGAGACGTCGGCATGCGCGTGCTGCGCCTGCTCTCGGGCGCACCGGCGCACCTGACGGAGCTCCCGAAAGACTGCATCCTGCTGGCGGAAGACCTCACGCCGTCGGACACGGCCGGCCTCGACCGCGACCGCGTGCGCGGCATCTGCACGGTCGGCGGCGGCGGCACCTCGCACGTCGCCATCATGTGCCGCTCGCTGGAATTGCCCGCCATGGCGGCGATGCCGGCGGCGCTGTTGTCCATTCCGGACGGCGCGCCGCTGATCCTCGACGCGGACCAGGGATTCCTGCTCGCCGGACCGACCCCCGCGGAGACCGAGAAGGCGCGCCAGGCCCAGGAGGCCGCGCGCCGTCGCCGGCAGGTGGAGCTCGCCGCCTCTCGCGAGGATGCCCGCACCACCGACGGCCGCCGCGTGCGCGTCGTCGCGAACGTGGGCAAGGCCGCCGACGCGCAAGCCGCGGCGCGCTTCGGCGCCGAAGGCGTGGGCCTTTGCCGCTCGGAGTTCCTGTTCCTCGAACGCGAGCAGGCGCCCAGCGAGGAGGAGCAGCGCGAGGCATACGCGGCCATCGCGGCGGCCTTCCCCGGCGCCGATGTCATCATCCGCACTTTGGACGTCGGGGGGGACAAGCACCTGCCTTATCTTGCCATGGCCAAGGAGGACAATCCGTTCCTCGGCGAGCGCGGCATCCGGCTGCTTTTGGAGAGGCCGGAGATCCTGCGCACGCAGCTGCGGGCGCTGTTGCGCGCCTCCCAAGCTGGAGGCACGATCAAGGTCATGTTCCCGATGGTCGCCAATCTCGCGGAGTTCCGCGCGGCCAAGAAGATCCTCGACGAGGAAGCGGAGCAGATGGGCATCCCGCCCATCACGTGCGGGGTGATGATCGAGGTGCCATCGGCGGCGCTGCTCAGCGCGCACCTGGCCGCCGAGGCGGCGTTCTTCTCGATCGGGACCAACGACCTCACGCAGTACACGCTGGCCATGGACCGGGGCAACCCGAAGATGGCCGCGCGCGTGGACGCGCTCGACCCGGCCGTCCTCCTGATGATCCAGCGCACGGTGGAGGGCGCTTTGCGCCACGAACGCCACGTCGGCGTCTGCGGCGGCGCGGCCGGCGACCTCCAGGCCGTCCCTCTGCTCATCGGCCTCGGGGTCGACGAGCTGAGCGTGAGCCCGCCGGCCGTGCCCGCGGTCAAAGCCGCGGTGCGGAGGGCGAGCTACGCTGAGTGCCGCAAGTTAGCCACGGAGGCGGTGACCTTGGGCTCGGCCGCCGAAGTCCGAGCCTTGATCGCGCGCCCGGGGGTGCCGGCATGAACCTGTTCAAGAACGCCTTCGGCCTTTTGCAGAAGATTGGAAAGTCGCTCATGCTGCCGGTCGCCGTCCTGCCGGTGGCCGGCATCCTGCTCGGCGTCGGAAGCGCGGGCTTCCATTGGATGCCGGACCTGCTCTCCTCCATCATGAAGGAAGCTGGCGGCGTCATCTTCGGCAACCTCCCGCTGTTCTTCGCCATCGGCGTGGCGCTCGGCCTGGCGGACAACGACGGCGTGGCGTCGATGTCCGCGGTGGTGGGCTACACGGTCCTGCTTGCCACGATGGGCCTGCTGGCCTCGCGCCACGGCGTGGACGTCAAGCCCATCATGGGGATCAAGTCCATCGACACGGGCGTCTTCGGCGGCATCCTCATGGGCGCCGTGGCGGCGTTCTTATTCAAGCGCTACTACCGCATCGAGCTGCCGCCGTACCTGGGCTTCTTCGCGGGCAAGCGCTTCGTGCCCATCGTGACGGCCGTGGCGGCCGTCGCCATGGGCATCGTGCTCAGCTTCGTCTGGCCGCCGATCGGCCATGGCATCCGGATGTTCTCCGAGTATGCCGCCTACGGCAATCCGACACTGGCGGTCGGCCTCTACGGCGTCATCGAACGCCTGCTGATCCCCTTCGGCCTGCATCACATCTGGAACGTGCCGTTCTTCTTCGAGATCGGCAGCTATACGAACGCGGCAGGCGAGGTCGTCCACGGCGACATCACGCGCTTCTTCGCCGGAGACCCGCAGGCCGGCATCCTGGGCGGCGCCTACCTCTTCAAGATGTGGGGTCTGCCCGCCGCCGCCATCGCCATGTGGCAGGCGGCCAAGCCGGAGCATAAGAAGCGCATCGGCGGCATCATGGTGTCGGCGGCGCTGACGTCGTTTCTGACCGGCATCACGGAGCCCATCGAGTTCTCCTTCATGTTCGTGGCGCCCGTGCTCTACGGCCTGCACGCCCTGCTGGCGGGCTTCTCCCAGGTGCTGTTCTCGGTGCTCGGGGTGAAGCTCGGCTTCACCTTCTCCCAAGGCTTCATCGACTACGCCCTCTACTTCGCCAGAGACACCAAGCCCTGGCTGGTCCTCGTCATCGGCCCCATCTACGCCTGCGTCTACTACGCGGCGTTCCGCTGGGCCATCGACGCCTTCGACATGAAGACCCCCGGCCGCGAGACGGCCGAGGAGGCGGTGGCAGAGGGCGCGATCGGCGACCACGCTCGCCGGCTGGTGCTGGCCTTCGGTGGGCGCTCCAACATCAAGAACCTCGACGCCTGCATCACGCGCCTGCGCGTGAGCGTCGTCGACGCCACGAAGGTGAGCCAAGCGGGCCTCAAGTCGCTCGGAGCCGCCGGAGTCGTGATGGCGGGCGACGCCGTGCAGGCCATCTTCGGCACGCGGTCCGAGAATCTCAAGACCGACATGGAGATCTACCTCAAAGGGGCGGGCTCCGACGCGGAGCTTCCCGCCGCCGGCACCCGGCAGCAGGCTCCCGCCGCCGAGACCGCGACCGAGCCGGAGCACGACCCGAAAGTGGCCGCGATGGCTGAGCGAATGCTGGCCGCGCTGGGCGGGGCGGGGAACCTGACCAAGGTCGAGGCCTGCGCCTACACGCGCCTGCGCGTCGAGTTCAAGGACGAGCGGCAACTGGATGAGGCGGCCTTGACCGCGGCCGGCGCCTGGGGCGTGATGCGGCCCAAAGAAGGCGTTGCCCACGTGCTGGTAGGCCCAGCCGCCCGCCAGTGCGCCGCCGACATCCGCGCGCTCATCGCGGTCTAGCGGACCCTCTGTGGAAAGGCCGCTGAAGTTCCCGGCGGGTTTCGTCTGGGGCTGCGCCACCTCGGCCCTGCAGATCGAGGGCGCGACGCGCGAGGATGGCCGGGGCGAGTCCGTCTGGGACGCCTTCTGCCGCGACCGTCCCGAGCGCTTCTTCGAACGGGCGACGCCCGAGCCCGCCTGCGACCATTACCATCGTTGGGCCGAGGATGTAGCCCTCATGGCCGAGCTCGGCCTCAACGGCTACCGGCTGTCCATCTCCTGGCCCCGGCTGTTCCCCCGAGGAGGGGGGAGGATCAACGATAAAGGCGCGTCCTTCTACGACCGCCTATTCGACGCCCTGCTCGAAGCCGGCATCGAGCCCAACGTCACGTTGTACCACTGGGACCTGCCTGCGAAATTCGGCAGGTGGGGAGGCTGGGAGAACCCCGACACCTGCAAGCGCTTCGCTGAGTACGCCCACGCCTGCCTGCGGCGCTACGGCGACCGCGTGCGGCTGTGGTCCACCCTCAACGAGCCCAGCTGGTCGGTCTTGAACGGCTACGTGACGGGACTGCATCCGCCCTGCAAGAGCGAAGACTTCGCGGGCGCCCTGCGCGCGGCCGACGGGCTTCTGCGCGGCCATGCGTTGGCCTGCGCGGCGGCTCATGAGGAACGCGGCAAAGCGGCCGTGGGCATCGTGCTCAACATGTCGCCCATCCGCCCCGCGACCGGCTCGACGGCGGATGAACGCGCGGCCCGCCTGGCCGACGGAATGCTCAACCGCTGGTTCAGCGAGGCGGTCCTCGACGGCCGCTTTCCCAGCGACATGAAAGCTCTCTACACCGGCGATGGCTTCCTTCCCAAAGGCATCGAGGAGACCGCCAAGCTTCTGCGCCGCGCCCCGCTGGATTTCCTCGGCGTCAACTATTACTACCCGCACCACGCGAGCGCCAATGCGCCGCATACGAGCTTCCACCTGAACACTTCGGGGAGGGCCGAGGAGGACTGCGAGTTCTCGATCGCGGGTCTCTTCCGCTTCGTCAAGAACAAGCGCGGCCGCTTCACCGCCTGGGGCTGGGAGATAGACCCCGACGGACTCTTCGACCTGCTTATGCGCGTGCACCAGAGCCACCCCGGCCTTCCGCTCTACGTGACCGAGAACGGCATCGGCCGGATCGAGAAGCTGGAGGGGGGAACGGTCGACGACGGCGAGCGCATCGACTTCATCCGCGCGCACTTAGACGCGGTCCACCGCGCGATCTCCGCTGGCGCGGCGGTGCGCGGTTACTACCTGTGGTCCTTGATGGACAACTTCTCCTGGATCAACGGCTACAAGAAGCGCTACGGGCTGCTCTTCGTGGACAGGAAGACCCTCAAGCGCTACAAAAAGCGCAGCGCCTTCTGGTTCCGCGACGCCGCCCGCGCCAACGCGGTCTGACAAACGGGCCGCGTCAGGACCCTGATTTCCGACAGGAACGCGCGGCGCGACCGGGCTCGCGGGAGACCTGGCTAGGGCCGCGGCGCGGAGGGGGGCACCCAGGCCCCGTGGACTTGCTCGCCCTTGTTTCCCGCGGCCGCGCAGTCCAGCAGGCGGTTGCCGGGGCAGTCGCGGTCCATGTGAAAACCGTCGCGGCCGTTGCGGCTCGCTTCGACCTGCGAAAAGACGTTGTCGACGGCGCAGCTGCCGGCTTGCCCGTCGGCATCCGAAAGGAAGACGCCATGGCTGGCGTTGTCGGCCACTCGCAGCCGCTCGAAGCGGTTGGCGTCCGCACGGCGCAGGAAGATGCCAACGTCCCGGTTCGCCGAGACGTCGCCGTCACGGAACACGTTGCCCGTCACCCGCACGTCCATCGTCAGGCCGGCGAAGGCGTTGCCGGCCAGGTCCAGTTTCTCGAAGACGCTGTCGCGCGTCCAGTTCACCGAAAGGCCGTCAAAGAAGCTGTCGCGCGCCTTCAAGCCCGTGACGTGGATGCGGGCGCAATCGCGTTCGGTCACGAGCCCGCCGGAGCGCGCGCCCAAGATCTCCACGTCGCGGACGGCGGAATCCCTCACCCCGCGCAGGGTCAGCCCGTTGTTGCGCACCCCGGTCGTGCCGCCGGTGTCGCAGGGCCCTCCCCAACACTCTCCCCGCTGGTGGGCGCGGTTGCCGTCGAGAACGATCCCCTCGACCAGCAGGCCGGTCACCGGCGGGGGCACGCCGTCGGGGCCGTCGTCAAGCCGCCCAAGCACCAACAGCGGCGAATCGGCGTAGTCCGCGAGTTTGAGCAGGGGCCTCCCCTGCCCGCGCAACGTCACCCCATCGCGGTTCATGACTACCGGCTTGGCGCAGACGTAGGTCCCCGCAGGGAGGATGACTTCGCGGACTGAGGGGTCGGCCAGTTGGTCGCGAAGGAACTGGCAGGCGTCGGAGGGAGGCGTCTTCTTGGGGAGGCCGAGCGACGAGAGGTCGATGGGGGCGAGCTCCGGAGCGGGGACCGCAGTCTCCTCTGCGCCGGCGACGGCCAGCAGCGACGCGATCCCCGCCAACGCCGCGGCAAGCCACCGCCGGCTCCTGCCGGCGCGGCAATACGCCTCCATATCTCTTGGAGATTAGAGGAAAGGCTCGGATGTGGCAAGGGCCTCCTGGCCCGCTTTTCGCGCAACAATCTAGGCCTAAATGATGTAGGATTTGGGCCCATGAGCTCGCGCCGAGGCCTTCTGCTTTTCTTTGCCGCAAGCCTTCTGCTCGCCCTGCCCGTCCGCGCCGACTGGCCGCAATTCGACGGCCGGCGCGGCGCCTCAGAGCCTCCCGCCTCCCCGCAAACGCCCGCGGTCGGGCCGGATCTCGAGATGAACGACCGCCTCTGGGTCGTCATCCGCGCCGCGAGCCCGCAGGACCGCAGCAAAGCGGCCGCTCTGGGCCTCGACATCGTCGATATCTCGGGCGCCAACGCGTCCGGCGTCGCGACGCCTGCCGGCTTGGCGCGGCTGCAAGAAGCCGGCTTCGAGGTCATCAAGCAGACCGCCCTCAGGAACCTCCCGCGGGCGTTCCCGCCGCAGGACAAGGCCTACCATGACTACGCCCAGGTCCAGGCGACCCTGGCGCAGATCGCGGGGGCGCATAAGGATTTCGCGTCCATCGTCGAGGTCGGACAGAGCGTGCGGGGCCGCAAGATCACCGCCCTCCGCTTCAACACCACGGCGCAAGGCGGCGCGGCCGGCAAGAAGCCCGGCGCGCTGTTCGTGGGCAACCACCACGCGCGAGAGCACCTATCCACGGAAGTCCCGCTGCTCGCGGCGCAGTGGATCGCGGACAACGCGGCGAAGCCCGAGGTGCGCAAGCTCCTCGACACTCGCGACATCTACTTCCTCCCGCTCCTCAATCCCGACGGGGCGGAGTACGATATCGAGACGGGCCAGTACCGCTGGCAGCGCAAGAACATGCGGGCGAACCCGGACGGATCGACGGGCGTCGACCTGAACCGGAACTTCGATTCCCATTGGCGAGAATCGGGCACCTCGACGCACCCCTCGGATGATACCTACGGCGGGCCAAGCGCGTTCTCGGAGCCCGAAAGCCGCGCGCTCAAAGCTTTCCTCGACGGACATGCGAATATCAAGACCATGATCAGCTACCACAGCTACGCCGAGCTGGTCTTGTACCCGTGGGGCTGGGGCGAGGAGCAGATCCCTGGAAAGCCGCTGCTGGCCTTCAAGGCGATGGCCGCGAAGATGGCCGGGTGGACCGGCTACACCGCGGAGCAGTCCTCGGACCTCTATCCCGCGAGCGGCGACTCATGCGATTGGGCCTGGGCCGAGCACGGCGTCTACTGCTTCACCATCGAGCTGACCGGCTCCGGGGGCGGCTTCTACCCGGGCTCCGCGGCGATCGCCCCGAGCGTATCGAAGAACGTCCCGGCGATCCTCTACCTGATCGACCTCGCCGACGATCCGCTGCGCGCAGCAGGCAACGCTGCCCTCTAAACGGCAACGGTGTCAGACGTGAACTTACGGGACTGATTCTCTGCGTTCTTCTCCATCGCGGGCGACGCTTCAGTCGTTCGGAATCGCCGGCAAGCGGGTCCAGCTATCCGTAGCCGGGTCGTAGAGAAGATGGACGCGCCCGATCAGCTCAAGCTTCCCATCCACCGCTACCGCCTGCAAACGCGACGCGGGTTCGGGCATGTTCGCCCTCCGCTTCCACGAGTCCCTCGCTGGGTCGTACACCTCGAGAACCGAAAGTTCCACGTGATTGCCTCCCGCGTCATGCCCCACCCCGCCGGCGACGTAGACCTTGCCGCCGATCGCGGCCGCGGCCGCCTCCCCACGTGGCGTCAAAAGGGGAGAGCGTGGCAACCAGCGGTCGTTGTCGAGCTCGTAGGCGTCGACGCGGTTGACGATCTTCTGCGATCCACTCGCGAGATCGTACCCGCCGATCACGAAGAATGCGCGGCCCACGATGGCGGCGGCAGCGTGGTCGCGCGTGCTCGGCATCGGGCTTAGCCGCAGCCACTCCTTGCCCGCGAAATCGTAGGCTTCGAACGCGTCTGTCGGGCGGCAGGGAGGGCACGGGCCCATTCCTCCTGCCAGGTAGAGGCGGTGGTCGTCCGACGCGCCAGCGGTCCACGTCCTCAGCGTGAGCATCAACGGGCCGGCGGTCCAGGCGCCGGAGGCGGGATCGTAGATGCGCAGGTCCCGCGTGATGCCCACGCGGCAATCCGAGTTCACGCAACCGCCGGCGATATAGATCCTCCCGTCGTGCGCCGCAGCCACGCCGAAAGAGAACGGGCTCCCCAGCGGCCGAGAAGGGCCCCAGCCACCGCGCCGCGGATCGAAAACGCGCAGGTCGCGTGCGACCCCTTGAGAGTGAAAGCCCCCAGCAACATAAAGCCTTCCGTTCAAAAGCACTGCCGCTGAATAGAAGCGGCCCGGCGGCTCGCCGGAAGCAGGCGGGGTCGTCGCGGCAACAGGCGCCGGGCGCAGTACGCCGGCCCACGGCGGACTCGGAAGTTCCGTCCGGCGCGGAAGAACGACAAAGGCCACCAGCAGGCCCGCAATGAGTCCGCTCGCCACCGCAACGAATCTCGCAAACCAAGTCTTAACGGCAGGCGGCGGAGCCAATGGGTGCCGGTCTCCGCAGTAGGGGCAACGCGGAGCCTCGACATCGATCCGCTTGCCGCAGGCGACGCAGGGGATTATCGCCATTTCAGCCTCGGAGAGCGTAGCCGAGCAGTATTCCTGCGATGGCGCTACCTAGCGCCAAGAGGGCCAACTGCAGCCGGAAGACCGTGCGATCGACCGCCCGATTGGGCTGCACGACCGTGCAGTAGGGGCAACGCACGGGGTCGATATCGATCGCCCTCTTGCAGGAGGGGCAGTGCGAACGAGGCATCCGGATAGTATGGACACCGTCCGCATCCGCCGCAAGGGGGATGGAACTCCAAGTTCCCGGGCTTTTGGCAACTCGACTGCTGGGTGCGGGTCGCCCGAGCCAAGCAGGTCCAGGCTTGAGTGCCGGACGGAGCGAGGCGGGCGTACACCCGCGCGCATGGCCCCTAATTCAAAGCCGGAAGGCGTCCGAACTCTTTCCGCGCGCGCCACTGATTATGCGCGCGGCAGACCTTCCGGATATTTCCCGGATCGTCCGAGGGACCGCCATGGGCAAAGGGGATGATGTGGTCGTATTCGAGTCCCGAGCGCTCGCCGCAGCGGCGGCCGTCCGCTCCGATGAAGGCGCAACTGTCGCCGTCGCGCTTGGTCACCTCGTCGCGGACCCATTTGGGGATGTAGCGGCCGCGAGGACCGGCGCGGCGGCCCAGACCCTGGCCGCGGCGGCGCGAGGGCCGCGGGCGCCGGCAACCCCTCAGCGGATCGACCTTGTCGAGCAGCAGGGCCAAGGCTTCTCGAAGTATGTCCTCCAATCGGCCCTGCGGATACTTGTGCCAGAGCAGCTCTTGCGCGCGCCGGATCATTTGGTCGACCTCTTCGCTGCAGGTGAAGGTGCGCTGAGCCCGGAGCTCGATGGGGGCAGGCGCCGCTTCAACGGGTTCCGGCGTCGAAAACATCTCCAGCGGCGGCGGACTTGTCTCGGGGGGTGCGCCGGCGGCTGGCTGTGCGGTCTCGGCTTGAACGGCGACCATCTTTACGCGATCCTTCGGCGGGGCCTGCGGAGCCAGAGCGGCCACCAGGCTCTCGATTTGGCGGGTGGTCTTCCCTTTCGCCTCACCGGCCAGCCTTCTGCAGTTCTCGCGCGTCAGATGCGGCGCGAGCAGAGCGACGGCGGTCAAGGTCAGCTCGCCGGACTCGAGCAGCGTCAGCAGAAACGAAAAACGGCTGCAGGCCTCCGCGGCCTTGCTCCGCTTCCAGGCGGCTGATTCGCAGTAGCGGAGTCTCTTGAGGCAAAAGAGAAACACCGACGGGTAGCCGCAGGCTTGCGCCAACTCTCGGGTCCCCAGTTCGGAGAGCCTTGCCAGCACGCGCACGAGTTCGGCTCGCTCGGCCGCAGCCAGCTCGTCGAGCTGACGAAGGAGCTCCTCGTCGCTCAGTTCCTTGCATTCTCGCAGCAGAGCGTCTCCGCGTTCCATGGCACCCTACTACACAGTACGAACGAGGACGAAAAAAGTTCCCGTTCAAGTGTGAATTTTGCGAAAAATAGCGTCGCAATTATCGGCATTATTCACTTCTCGCGCGAGAAGTAAATCTGGCCGAAAATATCAGCGCTTTTTTTCTAGAAATTCACACCTGGGAGGGTCATGGACCGAGCGGCGGCAGTGATCGCCACGCATACCGCTCGTGCTCGCCACGGAGACGGTGAAGCTCGTGCCTCGGGAATGCGGAGAGAGCGGAACCGCCCGCAGCTGATCAAAACTCCGGGAACTTGGAGGATGGAACCGCCTTGAGCGGATGAGATTGCCTCACGGTCCGCCGTCCAGGCACCAGCTCGAAGCCAGCGCCCCCGCCGCGACCAGGGCGGTGCCGACGAGGACGTGCACCCCGGGCCTGACGCCGAGGTAGACGCACGAGATGAGCGTGGAGGCGACCGGCACGAAGTAGCTGCACAAGCCCAGCAGCGAGTGCCGGCCCCGGCGCATCCCCCAGTCCCAGAGGGCGTAGGCCGCGGTCAGGGAAGCGACCCCGAGCGTGCAGAGCTCCAGGATCCCCCGGAGAGTCCAATGCGAGACCTCGGGCCGCAGCCACCGCAGGAGGCCGAGGCTTGCCGCCGTCGCCAGGACGAAGAGGGGCACGGCCCCCTGCTCCTGGCTGCCCCAGCGCCGCGCCAGGTTCGAGTACAGCCCCCAGGAGACGGCCGTGGCGAGCGCCATGGCGACCGCGCCCAGGCCGCGGGGCGACAGCCAGAACGCGGCGTCGCTGCCGGCGATCTCCCCGCCGCCCAGCATGGCGACGGCCGTCCCGGCCACCGCCAGAAGGCAGGCGAGAGGCAGAACCGGGCTGGCCTTCCGTCCGAGGATCGGCACCGACAGCGCGACCGTGAGCGCGGGCCAGAGGTAGTTGATGAGGCCTATGACCAAGACCTGCGGGCGCTGCGTACACCAGCCGATCGCCAAGTACAAGCTGACGTTCGTGATCACGAACAGCGAGCCGCAGCCCCAAAGATACCTGGCGGGCAGGCGAAGCATCGCCGCGGGAGATCCGCCGCGCAGCCGCAGGTAAGCCAGGGAGGTCAGCCCGCCGAGCAGCGAGGCGAGCGCCGGCCCGGTGAGCATTCCGATCGATTCGCTCAGACCGCGCATGAGCGCGACGGATAGGGACCAGATCGCCAAGGCCGCGAGCCCGCCGAGGGTGGCGCTGCGCTGGGCGCGCGGCGAGCCGGCTTCATCCATGGCGAGCCTGCGAGGCTAATTCCTCCCATCGCGCGAACAGAACATCCACCTTCCGGCGGACCTCTTCCAGCGCCTCATGTCGCTTGGTCAGCTCGGCGGCGTCGGAGGCGACGGCGGGGTCTTCCAGCGCCGCCTTCGCCTTGGCCAGTTCCCGCTCGGCGATCTGGATGGCGGCTTCCATCCCTTTGAGCTCTCTGGCTTCCCTGGGCGTGAGCGCCGGGAACCGGGTCCCTCCCTTTCCGTCGAGGGCCAGGATCTCGCGGCTGACGCGGTCGAGCAGGTAGCGGTCGTGGGTCACCAGGACCAACGCACCGGGAAAATCCTGCATGCTGTCCTCGAGCACCTCCAGCGATTGGATGTCGAGGTCGTTGGTAGGCTCGTCCAACAACAGGACGTCGGCGGGCTTGAGCATGAGCCGCGCGATCAGCACGCGCGATTGCTCCCCGCCGGAGAGGAGCCGCAGAGGCATCTCCATCTGCTCCTGGCGGAAGAGGAAGCGGGCCCCCCAGCCGTAGACGTGGACGCGGGCGCCTTTGTACTCGACGTGCTCACCGGCCGGGCATAGCGCCCGCTTCAGGCTCAGATCCAAGTCGAGCTGCTCGCGCTCCTGGTCGAAGGTCACGACCTGCAGGCGGTCGGCGCGCTTGACGTTTCCGGCGTCGGGCTGCAATTCGCCAGACAGGAGCTTGAGGAGCGTGCTCTTGCCGCTGCCGTTGGCGCCCAAGAGGCCGAGCTTGTCGCCGGGGCGCAGCATCAGGTCGAACCCCGCGAACAGCCTCTTGCCGCCGAGGGTCTTGTCGACATGGATCAGCTCGACCAAGCGGTTGCTTTGGCGCTCGCTGCCGGAAAAATCGATCTCGGTCGCGCGGCCGGAGGCGTTGCGGCTCTCCAGTCCGGACAAGTCCTCCATCAGCGTGCCGGCCCGGTCGATGCGTGCCTGCTGCTTGGTCGTGCGCGCCTTGGGGCCCCGCCGCAGCCACTCGATCTCGTTGCGGACGGTGTTGCGCAGCGTCGCCTCGGTGGCTTCCTGCGCCGCGAAGAGCTCCTCGCGCCTCTCCAGAAAGCGGCTGTAGTTGCCGGCGCTGCTGAAATGGCCCTCCGGGTAACGCTTGTTGAGCTCGATGACGCGGTTGGTGACCCGCTCGAGGAAACGGCGGTCGTGAGTGACCACCAGGAACGAGAACCTGAGTCCCGAGAGAAAGCGCTCGAGCCAAAGGACGCCCTCGAGGTCGAGGTGATTGGTGGGCTCGTCCAAGAGCAGCAGGTCGGGCCGCCGCAGCACCTGGCGGAGGATGGCGAGGCGCCTGCGCCAGCCGCCGGAAAGCGCGGCGACGCTCTGGCCGGGGTCGAGAAAGCCCGCCTCCTGCAATCCCGCGTCGACCCGGATGTCGATCTCGTAGTCAGGCAGGTCGAGGCCGCCAAGAACCTCGGCGGCGGCTTCGCGGACAGTGAGGGCGCCGGCGTCGTCGAACGTCTCCTTCTGGGCGAGGAGGCCGACGCGCAGGCCGCGCCTAGCGGCGACGGCGCCGCCGTCCGGAGGCTCCAAGCCGGCCAGGATCCTCAGCAGCGTGGACTTGCCGGCACCGTTGGGGCCGATCAGACCGGTGCGCTCGCCTTCGAACAGGCCGAAGGAGAGGTCCGAAAAGAGGGGACCGGAGCCGTGGGACTTGGACAAGCCCTGGCAGCTCAGGAGGATGGCGGACATGGACCCAGCCTGAGCGCCTCGGGCTCCGTCGCTAACGCGGCTCCGTCTTCGGCAGCTCGAGGTGGCGCCACTCAAGCAGCGGCCCGACCTCCGGCTTGCCGCCATAAAACTGCTCGAAGAGGACGCCCGGCTCCATCGTGCGGCCCCGCGACAGGACCTTGGCGCGGAAAAAGTCTCCGTTGGCGCGGTTGATGCCGCCGTGTTTGTGGAACCAAGAGCCGGTGTCGCGCGCGAGCACCTCGGCCCAGATGTAAGCGTAGTAGGCGGCCGAATAGCCGCCGCTGAAGGCGTGCCTGAAGTACGGAGAGTGATAGCGCGGCGGCACCGGACCGTACGCCATGCCCTTCTTCTCGAGCGCTTTCTCCTCGAACGCCATCACTTGCCCGGCCGGCGGCGCGGCCGGCGCGGCGATCTGGTGCCAGGACTGATCCAGCATCGCGGCGGCTACGTACTCGGCGGTGGCGAACCCCTCGCCATAGTCCTGCGCCGCCAGCACCCTGTCCTGCAGCGCCTTCGGCATCGGCTCGCCGGTCCGGTAGTCTTTCGCGAAGTGCGCCAGCACGGCCGGCTCTCGCGCCCACGTCTCGTTGAACTGCGACGGGTACTCGACGAAGTCGGGAGGGACGTTGGTGCCGCTCAGCAACGGATACTGGACGCGCGAGAACAGGCCGTGCAGACCGTGGCCGAACTCGTGGAACATCGTCGTCACCTCGTCGAAGGTCAGCAGCACCGGCTGGCCCGGCGGAGGCTTCGGGATGTTGAGGTTGTTGATGATCACCGGCTTGGTCCCGAACAGCCCGGACTGGTCGACAAGGGTATCCATCCACGCCCCGCCGTTCTTGTTGTCGCGCTTGAAGTCGTCGCGGACGAGGAGGGCCAAGGGCGAGCCGTCGGCGTCGAAGACCTCGAAGACGCGCACGTCGGGCCGGTACACCGGCAGGTCCGCGCGCTCCTTGAACGTCACGCCGTAGAGCTCGTGCGCGGCGTAGAAGAGGCCGTCTTTCAGGACGTGGTCGAGCTCGAAGTAAGGCTTCACCTGGGCGTCGTCGAAATCGTAGCGCGCCTTGCGGACCTGCGCGGCGTAGAACGCCCAATCCCATGGCGCCAGCGCGAACGGCTTGGCGTGGGCGGCCTTCGCCTGCTCGTCGATCAGCTTCTGCAGCTCGGCCGCCTCGCTCTTCGCCTTGAGAAGGGAGGCCTTCCCCAGCTCGCCGAGCATCTTGTCGACCGCGGCGGGGGTCTTCGCGGCTTCGTCCTCGAGCGCGTACGCGGCGTGGTTGGGATAGCCGAGCAGCGCGGCCCGCTTGGCGCGCAGCTCGACGACCTTGGAGATGAGAGACGTGTTGTCGAAATCGCCGCCGATCCCGCGGGCGACGGAGGCGCGGAAGACGCGCTCGCGCAGGGCGCGATTCCTCATCTGCTCCAGGGGAGGCTGGATCGTGGTGTTCTGCAAGGAGATCACCCACTTGCCCTCGAGGCCGCGCGCCTTCGCCGCCTCCGCGGCGGCGCCGATCTGCTCGGCCGACAGGCCGTCGAGCTCCTCGACCTTGTCGACGACGACGGCGCCGTTCTTCGCGTTCTTGAGGAGGTTCTGCTCGAAGCGGGTCGTCATCGAAGACAGCTCCACGTTCAGAGCTTTGAGCGCCGACTTGTCGGACTCCGGCAGCCGGGCGCCGGCGCGGATCATCTGCAGATGGTAGCGCTCGAGAAGCTGCGCCGACTCGGCGTCCAGACCGAGGGCGTCGCGCTTCTGGTAGAGCCCATCGACGCGCGAGAACAAAGCCGGATCGAGGCTGATCGCGTCCTGGTGAGCCGCCAGCTTCGGCGACATCTCCGAATCGATCTTCTGCATCTCGTCGTTGGTGTTCGAGGCGTTGAGGTTGGAGAACGCCTTCAACAGGCGGGTCAGCATCATTCCCGAGCGCTCCAGCGCGACGATGGTGTTATCGAAAGTGGGCGGCGCGGCGTCGTGGGCGATCGCGTCGACCTCCTTGCGCTGCTCGGCCATGCCGGCCTCGAACGCGGTCCTGAAGTCGGAATCGTGGATCTTATCGAACGGCGGAAACTGGTAGGGCAGCGCGCTGGGCTGGAAGAACGGATTCGATGCCGGCGCGGGTGTTTGGGCGTTCGCGGCCAGCACGCAGCCGGCGATCAGCAGGGTCAACAATGAGGTTCTCACGGTTCAGCTCCTTGGCGCGGCGCAAGCCCTCGCCATGCGACCAGCTTACCA
>JAPLKK010000167.1:17420-17874 GCA_026388115.1 Elusimicrobiota bacterium
GCGACCAGCTTACCAAATCGCGTTTTCCAATTTCGGAACAGGCCCGCGAACTCGGTTGAGGGAAGGGGGCCGGAGGTGGTAAAGTCCTGGAGGAGGGGGAGAGGCGGGGTGATTTCTCCTACTTGGCCATGAACATGAAGCCGTTCAGCCCGATATTCGTGACGTACTGCTCCAAGAATAAGAAGCGGGACAAAGGGCTGATGAGCGCCATCTCGCGCTACGAGAGCGGCCGCATCCTCCAGGTGAAGGCCGCGGCCGACTCCCTCGGCATCCCCTTCCTCATGCTTTCCGGCAAGTACGGCCTGCTGGCCCCGCACGAGAGAATCCCCTGGTACGACCACCTTCTGAAATGGGAAGGCATCGGACGGGTGCTTCCCCAGGTGGCCAGGCGGCTTGCCCGCGAGAAGGTGGGCGCGGTCGTCTACTTCACGCGACCCCTGCGCAAGGCCTCCGC
>JAPLKK010000261.1 GCA_026388115.1 Elusimicrobiota bacterium
AACGGCAAGCCGCGGAAATAGAGCGGGAGCAGAGCCACGGCGGACCCGATGAGCCTGGGGAAGAACGGCTCCCGGTTCGGTCCGATCGGGTCATCGTGCTCGACGGGCTTCTGGCCCGGCAGAGGGTCCTGCGGCAGATGGATGGCCGACGGCGAATGCCGGCTGGGATCGTAGGCGGCCGAGGGCCGCAACAAGCTATGGATCAGCGTCCCGATGAGCACCGGGACAGCCGCGACCACGATACCCGTTAACCATAAGTACTGAGCCGCCTTCACCAGGAGCCCGCCAAGCACGCTCGCCGCGCGATTCTTCGAGTTCGCCAGCGCAAGGAGCGGTTTCTCGATCGAGTTAAAGGACGTCGTCTTGGAGCCCTGGAGCATTCCGAAGGCGTCGCGCCCCGTGTCGGCTAATATCATCGCGAGGCGGTCGAAGGCCGCATGCTTGCCGCGCAGCTCGTTGAACGCGCCCCAACCGAACATGACCGGAGCTTCCACGACGCCGACGGCGATGCCCCCCGCGATGGAGACCACGGTGCCGAGCAGTTCCGAGAGGAGCACGGGGATCCACAGACCCGCGAGCCAAACGAGGCTGAACCAACCGAACTGCTTGACCTGCCGCTCGGTCAGCCGCGCCAACCGGTCGTAGAGCACCGTGTCCGAACGGGTCGAACCGAAAACGCGGCGGACCCCCTCGACTCCGACAAAGGCCGCGCGGAACGCCTGCGCCACGCCTGAGAATGTCCATTGCGGAAGCTCGGCCAAGAGCCGCAGGGAGAAGAGGCCGGCGACCGCGAGCGCCGCCGTCCCAGCGACCCCGGAAACTCCGGTCAAGAGCAGACCGGCCGCTGCGATGGCGCTCACGGCGCCGAAGAAAGCGCTCATCTGCTCACCCGCGCCCGGGTTGGTGCGGTTGCCGCGCGCAAAGCGCGCGAAGCCCCAGCCCGCGAGCGTGATCGCGACGCCGATCGCCGCGCCCCAGCCCGTCATCGTGGCGGCGGTCAAACCGCCGAGCGCGACGACGGCAAGGCCCGGCGCGCCGAGCAGCGCGCGCGGCGCCGAGGCCCCGAGCCACGGAAGGGCGGCCATGCCGAGGGCCGCGGCCGCGAAGAGACCGCCGGGGATCAGCGCGCCGGCGGCGAGGAGGTGGAAAGCGAAATAGGCGCCGGGTCCGATGGCCATCGCGCTGGCCAGCGCGCGGGCGAACAAGGGGCCGCGCTCGCCGCCTCCCATGCCCCCGCCGTTCTCGATGCGCGGCGGCAGCGGAGCGGCCGGAGCGTCGCCCGCCGCCTGCACCGCGCGGTGAATGGAGTCCCAACCCGCGGGCTTGGCCAAGGAGATGCCGCCATAGCCGCCGGTGCCGCGCGCCTGGGACATGCCCGCGATCATACCGAATCCGCGCGCGTCGGGCGCGCCCCCCGGATCATCCGAGACCCGGGCGCTGCGGCCGCTGGACAAGAGCTCCTGCAGGCGGCCGCCGAGCGTCGCGGCTCGAGCGGGCTCCATGTTGGCGATGGGCCCTGCCGAGCGCAGCTCTCCGGCCACGCCGGCGGAGATGCGGGACACCTCGCGAGCCACCGTCGTTCCCTCTCCCGCGTTCGGAAGAGCCGCGGGTGATTGCCGCCTCGAAACAGCGATCTCCCTCACCCCGACCCTCTCCCCTATGGGGGAGAGGGAGAACGGCAGCGCGGCCGAGGCGGCGGCACCGCGCGCCTGGATGGCGGGAAGAAGGGTGATGGGAAGCGAGGCGGGGGCCGTCAGGAGGCCGGAGCCCAATTGCACATCCACGCTCACGGTGGGCGCGACGGAGGCGGAGTAGCCTCCCGCGGGAACGGGGATCGCCAGGACCGACGTGGGCGTGGCGACGACCGCGGAACGGACCTGCGCGAAAGCCTCGATGGCTCCGAAGCCGGGGCTCA
>JAPLKK010000098.1 GCA_026388115.1 Elusimicrobiota bacterium
CGGCCTGATTTTCGGCCAAAGTCTTAAATCCCTCACCGGTGATCGACGAGTGATGAACGAAAAGATCCTTGGAACCGTCATCCGGCGTGATGAAGCCGAAGCCCTTCTGGTCGTTGAACCACTTCACTTTTCCTGTTGGCATCTTTCTATTAGTCCTCTTGTAGGTGCGTCTTGCTTACGAACTACCTGGGGAAGTTCAACTGCGATTCTTCCCTCCCTACACAGTACCATCCTCTGCCCTCCATAATCAATCGTTTTCTTCGCTTGCTGCGTCCCTCGGGTCAGTGCGGCGGCGGGTAGGGCCGCGGCACGGAGGGCACGGTCTTCCACTTGGAGTGATCCATCGGCTCGCGGGCGAAATACTCTTCCGTCGAGGCGACAGGGTAGGTGCCGAAGGCGCGGCTGGAGGGGATCTGCGGCAGGCGCACGAAGAGGACCGCGTCGAGATCGGCCTTCAGCTCCGCCTCCAACGGCGTGAGGTCTCGTCCCGGGCTCGCGCCCTGCGAGCCGCCCAGGCGCAGCAGGTCCGCCCCGGCCGCCTCGAAGGCGGCGCGCGGGAACAGCCGCGTCTTCTCCTGGCTCATGGAGGCGTACACCTCCTCTCCCGCCGCTTTGCCGCCGCCGAGCTTCACCAGCGTAGACAGTATCCGCGCCACGACCATGTTCGACGAGCCGCTGGCAGGGATATTCCACCCGTCTCCGCGCAGTTCGTCCATGACGAGCCCCGCGCAGGATTTCGTCGTGTGGTCGTAGGCGACCTCGTGCGCATAGTACTTCTCGTACAGCTCCTTGAACTTCTCCTGAAGCTCGCGGGCGACGCGCTCGTCTTTGAGCACCGCGACGAGCACGTCGGTGGGCCGGTAGTAGCTTTGGCCGCTATTGAGGTCGGCCAGGTACTTGTCCATCGGGACCAAGCCCGGCTGGATCCCCTTCTCGCTGTAATGCGCCAGGTCGCAGCAATTGCTGAACACCCAATCAGCCATGCCGCCGTCGGGACCGAGGCGGCCGGTGAAGAAGCTGAAATGGCCGGCCGCTGCCTCGTCGTCGTCGCCCTGCGCGCCGTTGAGCATGACGCCGATCACCGGCCGGCCCGCCCAAGCGCGGCCGGAGGCCGGGTCGCGCTCCCATAGCGCCGTGGCGAAGAAGGGGGCCTTGGCTCCGCCGTCGTCCTGCTTGATGAGCCGGGTGAGGTCGTCCTGGCCGGCGGCGGGCGAATAAGACAGCGACTGGAGATCGATGCGATACTCCTCGGGCCAGATCGTGCGCGCGATGAAGCGGCGCGCGGCCCCCTCGCCGACGAACTCGCCGCGAAGGCGCAAGCGGCGGTTGCGGAAGAAGGCCGTGGTGGAGTCGTCGTAATAGGAGCGGTTCGTCGGGATCTTCGGGACCAGGCTCAGGGCGACGATGGAGCCGTCGGCCAGCGTCAAGCTCTTGCCGTCGGCGGACATCACCGCCCCTTCGATCATCTCGGGAGACCCGATCCACACCAGGCTCGGGGTCCCGACCTTCGGGACGGCGATCACCTCATCGGGGAAATACCACAGCCCCTGCTCCGGCGCGAGACCGGAGGCGCGGCGGCCCGTCGTCAGCTCGAAGCCGCTCTCCGGTTCCAAGCCGAGGTAGCCGTCCGAGAAGCGCCCGGCCGCGGGCGGCCCGGCCGCGGGCGGCGCGGGGGCTGCGGCGCGAGGCCCCGCCGGGAGGGCGGAGGGGCCAGCGGCCGCCGAGGGGGCGCGGCGCGCCGTCGCGGGACCGGTCTGCACGGCGGGCGCTTCGGCGGCTGGAGCCGCGCCGTCGAAGATCGCCGCGTTGAGACCGACCGCTTCGAGAAGCCCGCTCCCCCCGGCCGCCGAAGCGGCGGCTCGGGCGCGCAGGAGCGATTGTATCCCCTCCCCTCTCGGCGGCTCGGCGACAGCCGATGACGCCCAGAGGAGGGCGCAAGCAAGATAGATGCGTCTCACCGGCAATGATTATACGCCGGCGCGCGGCGCAAGACCTGAATCTAAAGGCCGCGGCAGGGCCGGGTCTTTCGGCCCCCTCCTTGCGGGCCCGGCCGCCGGATCATGACATAGAACGTC
>JAPLKK010000095.1:0-1325 GCA_026388115.1 Elusimicrobiota bacterium
GGCTTAGGACCTTGTGCCCGCAAGGGCGTGTGGGTTCGAGTCCCTCCCGGTCCACGTTCTAAGACTCAACACAGGAGAGATCATGGTTGTCATCCTCGATAAGCGCAAGGCGAAGAAGGTGAAGGAGCAGGGCTGCGTGACCACGGTGGAGATGGAGGTGCCCGTGGGCATGGTGCAGGACGCCGTCCACAACGCGTGGCTGCGCATCCAGGGGCAGGCGCGCCTGCCGGGCTTCCGTCCCGGGAAGGCCCCGCTCGCCATGGTCCAGCAGCAGTTCGCCGGCGAGATGAAGGACATCGTCGTGCGCGAGCTCATCGAGAAGGCCGTGCCGGACGGCGTCGCCCAGCTGTGGCTCAAGCCCGTCTCCGCTCCTACGCTTAGCGACGTCCGCTTCGAGCAGGGCAAGCCGTTCGTCGTCCAGTTCGACGTCGAGCAGGCTCCCAAGGTCCAGCTGAAGACCTACAAGAAGCTCAAGGCGACGCGCAAGAAGTACCCGGCGAGCGACGAGGAGGTCTCCAAGCGCCTCGAGGAGCTGCGCGAGGGCAACGCGCGGCTCGAGAAGGCGGCCGAGGAAGCCGTCGGGCCCCGCCATTATGTGGTCGTCGATTTCGAGGCCTCCGCGGACGGCAAGCCGCTCAAGGAGGGCAAGGGATCGGGCGAGCTGGTGGACATGTCGTCCGAACAGACGGTCGAAGGCCTCACGCAAGGCCTGCTCGGCATGAAGCGAGGGGAGAAGAAAGACGTTCCCGTGAAGCTCGAGAACGCGCCCAAGGCCGTGTTCCACACGACCGTCAAGGAGATCAAGACGAAGGTCGTGCCGGCCCTCGACGACGAGTTCGCCAAGGACGTCGGCTTCCCCACGCTCGAGGAGCTGAAGAAGAACCTGCGCGAGCTGGTCGACAACGAGGGCAAGGCGCGAGCGGTGCGCGAGGTGACGGCGCAGCTCGAAGACGCGCTGCTCGCCAACCACGAGTTCGCCGTGCCGCCATCGCTCGTGGCCGGCCAGCTGGAGCGCCTGGCGGAGCGGGTGCAGGAGCAGCTCCTCGGGCCGTCCCGGCAGCTGCCGGACGAGGAGTACAAGAAGCTGCGCGAAAAGCTCTCTCCGCGCGCCGAGAAAGAGGTGCGGCTGTCGTTCCTGCTCCGCGAGATCGCCGCGGCGGAGAAGATCGAGGCGACCGCGCAGGATATCGAAACGGAGCTCAACCGCGCGCTGGAGGAGGCGCCCAACGAGGAGCGCCGGCGCTCGGCCAGGCACTTCTTCGAGGAGCACGCCGAAGACATCAAGAGCATGATCCGCGACCGCAAGACGGTGACGTTCATCAACG
>JAPLKK010000095.1:1338-2668 GCA_026388115.1 Elusimicrobiota bacterium
CGATCGGCTACGACATCTATTCGCGCCTGCTGAAAGACCGCATCATCTTCGTCGGCGGCGGGGAGGGGGCGATCACCACCGACTCGGCGAACCTGCTCATCGCCCAGCTGCTCTACCTCGACGCCGAGGATCCGGACAAGGAGATCAACCTCTACATCAACTCGCCGGGCGGCATGGTCAGCGCGGGCCTGGCCGTCTACGATACGATGCAGTACATCAAGTCCCCCCTCACCACCATCTGCATGGGGATGGCGATGTCCTTCGGCGCGGTGCTCCTGGCCGCCGGTTCGAAGGGCCACCGCTTCGCGCTCCCCTACGCGCGCGTCATGATCCACCAGCCGCTGATCTACGGTGGCCTGTCGGGGCAGGCGACCGACATCGAGATCGAGGCCAAGGAGATGACGCTGACGAAGAACAAGCTCGTGGCCATCCTCTCCAAGCACACCGGGCAGACGACCGAGAAGCTCCTGGCGGACATGGAGCGCAATAAGTACATGTCGGCGGTCGACGCCAAGGCCTACGGCATCATCGACGAAGTCCTGCAGGTCAGGAAGAAGTGATGACGCCTCTCCCGAACAAGCCGACGCGCCTGCCGCTCCTGGCGGTGCGCGACGTCGTGGTCTTCCCGCACATGTCGCTGCCGCTCTCGGTCGGGAGGGAGAAATCCATCAAGGCGCTCGAGGCCGCGGCGCCCCAAAAGCGCATCTTCGTCGTCGCCCAGCGGCAGGCCGCGATCGAGGATCCGGAGTCGAAAGACCTCTTCACCGTCGGCGTGCTCGCCGAGATCGTGCAGTCCATCAAGATGCCGGACGGCACGCTGAAAGTGTTCCTCCAGGGGCTGCAGCGCGCCCGCGCCGTCGAGCCGCGCCTCGACGCGGCCAAGGGCTACTGGGACGCCCAGCTCGACAGCGTCGCCGAGCCGGCGGCGGAGGGCCCCGAAGCGGCCGCGCTCTCGCGCCACGCCCTCGAGGTCTTCGAGCGGTACGCGCGGATGAGCCGGCGCGTCTCGCTGGAGTCCCTGGCGCCCCTGGGCCAGATCGAGGACCTCTCGCGCCTCGTCGACACCATCGCCGCCACCGCCATCAGCAAGGTCCCGGACCGCCAGGCCCTGCTCGAACTCTTCGAGCCGCGCGCCCGCGCCAAGAAGCTCGTCGCGCTCCTCAACGGGGAGCTCGACATCCTGGGCCTCGAGAAGAAGATCCACACGCAGGTCCGCACGCAGATCGAGAAGACCCAGAAGGAGTACTACCTGACGGAGCAGATGAAGGCGATCCAGAAGGAGCTCCGGCAGAAGGACGATTTCGGCAAGGAGATCGAGGAGCTGCGCGAC
>JAPLKK010000095.1:2770-14410 GCA_026388115.1 Elusimicrobiota bacterium
CAAGGCGGCGAAGATGCCCCCCGCCGCCGAGGAGGCGGCGCTCAAGGACGTCGCGCGGCTCGAGAAGATGATGCCGTTCTCGCCCGAGTCGACCGTCTGCCGCACCTACCTCGACTGGATGATCGGCCTGCCGTGGTCGAAAGAGACGAAGGACCAGCTCGACATCGCTCGCGCCGCCAAGATCCTCGACGAGGATCACTATGGGCTCGAGAAGCCCAAGGAGCGCATCCTCGAGTACCTCGCGGTGAGCAAGCTCACGAAGAAGCTGCGCGGCCCGATCCTGTGCTTCGTGGGGCCGCCCGGCACCGGCAAGACCTCGCTGGGCAAATCGATCGCGCGGGCCGTGGGGCGCAAGTTCGTGCGGCTGTCGTTGGGCGGCGTGCGCGACGAGGCCGAGATCCGCGGCCACCGGCGCACCTACATCGGCTCCTTGCCCGGGCGGATCATCCAGTCCTTGCGCAAGGCGCAGAGCCGCAACCCGGTGTTCCTGCTCGACGAGATCGACAAGATGGGCATGGACTGGCGCGGCGACCCGGCGGCGGCGCTGCTGGAGGTCCTCGACCCCGAGCAGAACTGCGCCTTCCTCGACCATTACCTCGACGTCGAGTTCGACCTGTCGAACGTCCTGTTCATCTGCACGGCCAACACGCTCGAGGGCATCCCGGTGAGCCTGCAGGACCGCCTCGAGGTCATGCGCTTCGCCGGCTATACGCACCGCGAGAAGATGCACATCGCGCGCAACCACCTGATCCCGAAGCAGTGGAAGGAGCACGGGCTCACCCCCGAGTCGGTCCGCATCGAGGACGGGGCCATCGAGCGCGTCATCCACGAGTACACGCGCGAGGCGGGCGTGCGGAGCCTCGAGCGGGAGCTCGGCGGCCTGGCGCGCAAGGCCGCCAAGAAGCTCGTCAGCGAGAAGGCGAAGAAGATCGTGGTCTCGCCCGAGCAGGTCCCGGCCATGCTGGGCATCCCCAAGCATCACTACGAGCGCCACGAGAACGAGGTGGGCGTCGCCACCGGGCTCGCCTGGACCGAGCACGGCGGCGAGATCCTGGCGATCGAGGTCGTCTCCTCGCTGGGCAAGGGGAACGTCACGCTCACGGGCAAGCTGGGCACCGTGATGCAGGAGTCCGCGCACGCGGCGCTCTCCTACATCAAGACGGTCGCCAAATGGCTCGGCGTCTCTCCCACGACGTTCCGCCGCCAGGATTTCCACATCCATATCCCCGAAGGGGCGATCCCGAAGGACGGACCTTCAGCGGGCATCGCGCTGGCCACGGCGCTCGCGAGCCAGATCTCGGGCCGGCCGGTGCGGCCGGGACTGGCGATGACCGGCGAGATCACGCTGCGCGGCCGGGTGCTTCCCATCGGCGGCCTCAAGGAGAAGGTGATGGCCGCCCACCGCGAGGGGCTTCGCACCGTGCTGTTCCCCTTCGGCAACACGAAGGATCTCGAGGAGATCCCCAAGGACGTGCTCGCGGAGATCGAGATGGTGCCGGTCAAGCACGTCTCGGAGGTCTTCGCCAAGGCCCTGCTGGACGCGGCCCCCGCCGGAAAACGCGGCGCAAAGCGGGGCCCTTGGCCTACGGCCGCGGTTCCTTCGACCGGACCGGCGAGACCGTCCGCTTCCCTTCCCACGCAGGCGCCCAGACCCGGTGCCGCCTAGGCGCTCCATGGAGCCCTACGTCCTGCTCACGCCGGGACCGACGCCGCTGCCGCCCTCCGTCTATGCCAAGCTCGCCGCGCCCATCCTGCACCACCGCACCACGGAGTTCAGCCGGCTCTTCGATCAGCTGCTCTCGGACTTGAAGTACGTCTACCGCACGGAAAACACGGTCCTCATGATGACGGCCTCGGGAACCGGCTCCATGGAATCCGCGGTCGCGAACCTCTTGTCCGCCGGCGACAAGACGATCGTCTGCACCGTCGGCGCCTTCGGCGACCGTTTCGTGAAGATCCACCGGGCCTACGGCCTTGCCCCGACGGTCCTGGCCGAGGAGTGGGGCCGCGCCGCGGACCCGGAGAGGCTCAAGGACGCTCTGCGGTCGAATCCCGGGACGCGCGCCGTGTACTTCCAGCACGTCGAGACCTCGACCGGCGTCGTCAACGACGTGAAGACGCTGGCTCAAGTGGTGCGCGACCACTCCGACGACGCGCTCATCGTGGTGGACGCGATCAGCGGCCTGGCGGGGGAGGAATTGGAGACCGACGCCTGGGGCCTGGACGTGGTCCTCACCGGCTCGCAGAAAGGCCTGATGAACGGCCCCGGCCTCTCCTTCGCCGCGCTCAGCGAGCGCGCCTGGGCGGCGGTGGAAGCCGCGAAGCTGCCGCGGTTCCTCCGGCTGATCAAGGAAGAGGGCATCGAGAACGTATGGAAGCGCACGGCGGCGCTCGGAGCTTTCACCCGCCAGGCGGCGGCCCAGACGCTGGGCTTGAAGCTCTTCGCCGAGCGCCCGGCCGATATCCTCACCGCCGCGTGGCTTCCCGAGGGCGTCGACGGCACGAAGCTCCTCTCCGCCATGCGCGCCGAGGACCGCGTCGCCGTCGCCGACGGCCAGGGCAAGCTCAAGGGCAAGATGATCCGCATCGCCCACATGGGCCGCATCTCCCGCTCCGACGTGGAGACCGGCATCGCGGCGCTGGGGCGCCGGCTCTCGGCCGGCGCCGTCCGATGAACGGCGGCCGATGGGCGTAGCAAGCGCGCTGTCCTACGACGGCGTCTCGAAGGACTATCTCTACTCCCATCTCGGCCGGACCACGGTCACCCGCGGCGTCGCGGAGCTGAACCTGCAGGTCGCCGCCGGCGAGGCGGTGGGCTTGCTGGGCCTCAATGGCAGCGGCAAGACGACGACGATGAAGCTCGCCTTGGGCCTGCTCGCCCCGACGCGCGGCGCCGTCCTCGTGTTCGGCTCGCCGGCCGGCGGGCGCGAGACGCGGCGGCGGATGGGCTATCTGCCGGAGCTGCCCTATTTCCAGCCTTATCTCACCCCCTCCGAGACCCTCCGCCTCTTCGGCCGGCTGTCGGGCCTCGGCGCCGCCGAGCTCGGCGGACGGATCGCCGAGTCGCTCGAGCGGGTGGGCCTTTCCGCCCAAGCCGATCGCCGGATGACGGGGTTTTCCAAGGGCATGCTCCAGCGCGTCGGCATGGCGCAGTGCCTGCTGCATGATCCGCAGCTGCTGCTGCTCGACGAGCCGGTCAGCGGCCTCGACCCATTGGCCATCGCCGAGTTCCGCGACCTGCTGGTGCGGCTGCGCGAGGCGGGTGTGGCCCTGCTGATCGCCTCGCACAGCATCTCCGAGCTCGAGCGCGTCTGCGACCGGGCCGCCATCCTGGCCGAGGGTCGCGTCGCGCGCGTGGCGGCCCAAAGCGAGTGGTCGGCCTCTCCGGGCAGGCTCGAGGACATCTTCGTCGAGACCGTGCGCCCCACGGCGCGGGCGGCGTGATGGAGCGCGTCTTCATCCTCGCCGCGAGCTCCCTGCGCGAGCAGTGGCGCGATCGCGCCTGGCAGGTGGCCATGCTCTTCGCCGGCGTCATGCTGTATTTCAGCGTGCTGCTGGGCATCCTCGCGGCGGACCAGGAGCTGCGCGCTCTGCTGGATTTCGGCTTGAGCTTCATCGAGCTGATGGCGCTGGCGGCCGCCATCTTCGGCGCGGCGACGGGGGTGCTGCGCGAGATGGAGACCAAGTCGATCTATCTCATCTTGAGCCGCCCGGTCTCCCGCCTCGAGTACCTTCTGGGGCGCTACCTCGGCTTGGTCTTGTCCATGCTGGCCGCCGTTTCCTTGATGGCCGGCGCCCATTTGATCCTGCTCCTTTTGCGCGGCTGGTCCTTCCGCGCGGACTACCTGCTCGCTCTCTACGGCATCGCGCTCAAGGTGGCGGTGGCCGCGGCGGTCGCGACGTTCTTCGCGCTCTTCTCGACCTCCGCCCTCTCGGCGCTGGTGATCACCGGCATCCTCTGGACGCTCGGGCACTTCATCGCCGAGATGCGCTTCTTGGCGGCGCGCGGCGGCCTGTCTCTCCTCCCGCTCGCGGCCCTGATCCAGCTGGTGCCGCATCTGCAGCTGTTCAATTTCCGCGACCGGCTCGATATCCCCGCCTCCGCGGCGGCGGGCGAGCCGGTGCTGCTCGCCACCGCCTATGCGGCCCTCTATTGCACCTGCTGCCTGGCGCTCGCCTACGCGCTGATCCGGCGCAAGGACTTCTGATGGTCGCCGCGCTGGCCTTGGCCGTCATCGTCGGCGCCGACGCGCTGGTCGGGCGCGTCTTCCAGTCGCCGTGGCCTCGCCCCTCCGAGGTCCATCTATCCTACGACGACGCGGTGCGGAACGCCGGCCTCATGAGCCTCGGCATGAGGCGCCTCGCCGCCGACATCGAGTTCATCCGCCTGCTCGAGTACTTCGGCACGCCGTCCGAGCGCGGCGAAGGCACGGAGGCCGGCGTCCATCACGAAGACGAGTCCCCTTCCGACAGCTATCCGGAGTTCGAGGGGCGGGTGCTGCGCATCCTCGACATCGACCCTTATTTCCGGTACGCGGCCGAGTATGGGGCCGGGGCGCTCGCCTTCGACCTCCACCGTCCCGACGAAGCGATCGCCGTCCTGCGCCACGCCCTGGCGCGCGACCCGAAGAACTGGAGATACCAAGCGTACCTTGCCGCCATCGCCTTCCAGAAGCAGCGCCGCGCCGAGCAGGTGCACGACCAGCTCGCCGCCGTGGCGGACGACCCGGAGGCGCCGACGATGCTGAAGCATCTGCTGGCCTTCCTCGATCTCCGTCTCGGCCGCCGCGAGGAGGCGATCCGCCTGTATCGCGAGATCCTGAGCTCGCGCGACAAGGGCTATGCCGAGTTCGCGCGAGGCGCGCTCAAGAGGCTGGGCGCCGCCCAGGACCCGGCCCGGGGAGCGGAGGAGCCATGAACGACGGGCTGGGCGAGATACGCCGGCGCCTGACGCCGGTCGCGCTTTCCGTCGCGGCCGTCTTCACCATCGGCGGGGTCGGCTACCGCGCCATCGAGGGGTGGAGCTTCCTCGACGCGCTGTGGATGACGGTCATCACCCTCGCCACGGTCGGCTACGGCGAGGTCCACCATCTGACCACGCCCGGGCGCGTCTTCACCATCGGCCTCATCCTGGTCGGCATCGGGGTGCTGACCTACGCCTTCTCCACGCTCACCGCTTTCATCGTCGAAGGGGACCTCAACGACGTCCTCAGGAGGCGCCGCATGCAAGCCAAGATCGCCAAGCTGAAGGGGCACTACATCGTCTGCGGCGCCGGCCACACCGGCCGCATCATCCTAGAGGAGTTGGAGAAGACCGGACGCCAGGTCGTGGTCCTGGACCAGGACCCGGCACGCGTGGAACCTCTGCGCGAGCGCGGCGTCCTCGCCTTCGTGGGCGACGCCACCCAGGACGAGACGCTCATCGCCGCTGGCATCGCGCGCGCCAGCGGCCTCTTCGGCGCGTTGCCGTCCGACCAGGGCAACGTCTTCATCGCGATCTCGGCGCGGGGCCTCAACCCCGGCCTGCGCATCGTCTCGCGACAGACCGAGCGCGGTGTCGAGGACAAGCTCAAGCGCAGCGGCGCCGACGTGGCCGTGGACCCGGGCTTCATCGGCGGGCTGCGCATGGCCTCGGAGATGATCCGCCCGGCGGCGGTGGGCTTCCTCGATTCCATGATCCGGGCCGAGGGGAAGGTCCTGCGCATCGAGGAGATCGCCGTCCCGGAGGGCTCCCCCCTCGACGGCAAGCCGCTCGGCGCGGCCAAGGGCGCCGAGGGAGGCGCTGCGCTGGTGCTCGCCGTGCGCGACGGCGCCGGCAAGGAGTACGTGATGAATCCGCCTCCGAGCCGCGTGCTGCGCTCCGGCGACACTCTCATCGCCATGGGCTCGAAAGAGGAGATCCAGGAACTCCGTTCGCACGCCGGCGCAGCCTAAAGCGGCTTCACGAACACGAAGAGCAGCGCCGCGGCGACGGCGCCCATGAAGATCCCGCGCCACAGCCGCAAGGCCCGCTCGCCGGTGGCGCCGGGTCGGGCGTTGATGCGCTTGGCGGCGACCGACAGGACGACCGTGGAGGCGACGGCGAGCGCGGCGGCGGCCAGCTTGGCGATCATCCAGCCTTCCTTCAGATAGTAGCTCGGGTTGAGCGAGATCGCCCAGGCGCCCGCGATGATGGCGAGGGTCATGCCCGGGTGCGCGGAGCCGAGCAGCAGCCGCCGCGCCGCCCCGTAGGTGAGCAACACCCCCGCCAGCGCAAACAGCGCCGGCGTCGCCCGCATCGACCACTCGCTCGGCCCGAAGAGTTTCAGGCACACCGCCGTCGTCCAATACACCAGCGGCGGCTTCTCAAAATACACCACCCCGTTCAGCCGCGGCGTCACATAGTCGCCGCTCGCCACCATCTCACGCGGGATCTCCGCATAGCGCCCTTCGTCCGGATTGCTCACCGCGAAAACATTTGATAGAATAACGACGCATTCCCGGGTAGCTCAATGGTGGAGCGACCGGCTGTTAACCGGTAGGTTGTAGGTTCGAGTCCTACCCCGGGAGCCAGTTTTCTGGCGCGCGCGCAGGAGGCCGGACCCCTCACGGGGCCCGGCCTCCTCCTTACTAGAGAGCTGAATCCGCGATTACGCTCCCGCCGCTAAATTGCTAGGATTTTGCCCGGTAGACCGATGTCCTACGAATTGCGGGCGCTGATCGCGTCCAAGAGGATCCTCGAGTCCGTCGCCGGCAAACTGCCGGGGGCGCTCCCCGTCGAGCTTGCGCAGGGGCTATGGCTGCTGCCCCTCAAAGGGAACGTGAGCATCGAAGCGGTCTCCAAGCCGCCGCCTTTCGAGAAGCTCCAGGTGCCCCCCTTCCTCGCGCAGGCGGCGAGCGAGGCGTCCGCCGCCGGGCCGATCGCCTATGTTGAGGCGGATTACCGGCCCGGACGCGATTACCAGGCCGCGGTGCTGTGGGACAATGGCCGCGTGGTCCTCGGCCCGCACGAGGAGACGACGCCCTGGGACCCGCGCGAGGCGAACATGAAGGAGCGGCCGGTCAACTCCGTCCTGCACGCTATGGACGTCGAGGCCCTGGACTACGGCGACGAGTGGGACGCCGTGGCCCTGGCGCGACATGGCCGCACCGAGGACTGGTAGGCCCGGGGCCTAAGGCCCTCTTCGACGGCAGCCGCTGATAGAGCAAGGACGCCAGCCCGCCCGCTATTTGTTGATGCAAAGAACGTAACAGATCGGGTTGCCGGCGGTGGCGGCGCAACTCCATGAGCTTGCGATCGTGGCGAGGTTCGAGACCCCCGTTCCGGCCGCCGATGTGCTGTCCGTGGTATCCGTCGACGGGAATGACCTGGTCAACGTGTTGGTAGTGTTCCCGTCGCAGCCCCCTAAGATGACGGCGGCTGTGGTTCCACAGGTCGCCTTACAACTCTGAACGATCGAGGTGACGAGGTGCCAGTATGGAGCGCCGAACTTTGAAAACGTGATGGTATTATTCAGGATCTTCGCGGCGGTGACCGCGTCGGTCCCCAACGCGGTCGTATCGACCGCTCCGGGGGCGAACTTGGCGGTGGTGATCGTCGCGTTCAGTAGCTTCGCGCCGATGACCGCGTCGGTTCCCAATGCGGTCGTGTCCACCGCGCCTGCGGCGAACTTCGCCGTCGTGATCTGAGCGTTCAGTATCTTCGAGGTCGTGACGGCGTCACTGCCCAGCGCGGTCGTATCGACCGCTCCGGGAGCGAACTTGGGGCTCGTGATCGTCGCGTTCAATATCTTGAGTGCGGTCACGGCATCGGTCCCCATCGCGTTCGTGTCCACCGCGCCGGCGGCGAACTTGGCAGTCGTGATGGTCGCGTTGAGGATCTTCGCCGCGGTGACCGCGTCCGTCCCCATCGCGCTGGTGTCCACCGCGCCGGCGGCAAACTTCGGGGTGGTGATCGTCGCGTTCAGGATCTTTACCGCCGTGACGGCATCGGGGGCCAGCTTGTTCGTGTCCACCGAGCCGTTCAAGAGGGTCGCGTTCACCACGGCGTCCGCGGCCAGCTTTTGCGTCTGGACGCTCGCATTCTGCAGGTAGATGCCGTTCAGGTTCGTCACGGCGGATCCGTCGCCCTCGAGGTACGCCGCATTGACGACGCCATGGACCCAGATGCCGTTCGCCGTTTCGATGCCCGTCGACGTGGTCACGCCCGTGACGGTCAGCGTGCTGGCAGCGATCGTCACCGCGCCCCGCAGGGCCGAGGCTCCCGTCGCATCCAGCGCCGTCGAGCCCGTGTTCGAGACGGTCAGCGAGCTCCCCGCCACGGTGACGCCGCCGCGCATCGCCGTGTTCCCGTTGACGTCCAGGGTCGCGCTGGGGATGCCGGTGCTGATGCCGACTTGACCGGTGATGGAGGAAACGTAAAGGGCGCTGCCGAACGTATCCCTCTGCAGGTTGAAGCCTCCCGTCGAGATGTTGATGGTCCCCTCGATGGTCTTGGCGACCATCGCGTACGGCACGTTTCCGAGCTGCTCGCGCGGCGACAGGTCGATCCCATTGATGTTGACCTGCAGGTACTTGAGGCCGGCCCGCACCAGCGACATCGTCGATATCGGCAAGTCGACCGAGAAGAGGCCGACCGACACGGGGACGGCCATCACGTTGATGTTGGCGGGATCCTGGCTCGTGGGCCAGACCAGGGTGCCCGCGGTCGGATCGTCATAGAGCGTGAAGGTCATCGTGTAGGTGTTGTTCGCCGGGATGCCGTTGTCCTCGAGGCGCCCCTGGTAATGGATGCCGGCCGGGACGGCGGCGGGCTGTCCGGTCATCTTCGGCTTGATCGTCGCCGCCCGGGCGCTTCCGGCGAGCGCCAGGCCTCCGGCCAGGAATAAGATGTTGCGCATCGCGCGTGAGTGGGTCATGGAAATGCCTCTCATTTGATCACCATCAGCTTCCCGCTCTTGTGGGTGCTATTGTCTCCGTCGGCGAAATAGGGGTACACCCCGCTGGCCAGCGGCTGGCCTTGCGAGTTCACGACGGGGAACCAGATCAGGTCCTGGCTCGTCGGGTCGTTCTTGAGCAGCGTGTTCACCAGCCAGCCGGAGAGGGTGAAGACGCGGATCTTGGTGTTCGTGGTCGTGCCTCGGAAGGTGATCCGGTCATGGCCCAACGCGGGCCGGAACGGCACCGGGAAGGCGTGCAGGCGATCCAGGTCCAGGCGCGCTCCGGGCACGTCGAAGACGCCGGACACGAGGGAGAAGCCGCCCCCCGAGGAGGCGTTCCCGCTGCCCTGTCCCAGCGAGGCGAACACCCGGAAGGTCCGGCCGTCGGAGGGGTCGATCCCGTTGAGCGTATCCGGACCGCCGCCCGAGGCCATCAGGCCGATGATGTGAATCTTGCCGCCGCTCATGGTCTGAGCCGGCGCCGCCGCGGGCGCCGCCAGCGCCGCCGCGGCGAGCCAAGCAACGGCGAATCGTTTCGCGGACATGGCTCTATCTCCAGCTCGGGGAGATGTCTCCCTCGTTGATATGCTCCTCTTTGGCCGGCGCCGCCGGCAGAGGCGCCGCGGCCTTCTTTGGGGCCACCTTGGTCTCCTTCCAGTCCGGGGCGTAGGTGCGCTCCTGCTTCGTGCGCCCGAACCGCAAAGACAAGGACATGCGGTGAGTGATCCCCATATCGCCCATGCGGGCGAACGCGTAGTCGATCTGCAGCTCGGGCGGCGGTCCGACGTCTTCGCGCGGCCTGGCTTTCCAGGTCGGCATGTCGGAAGGGGCGCGCCTGAGCGGGATGCGGAACCCGACGCCCCAGGAGAATCCGATGTCGGAGTCCTGGCTGCCGAGATAGCCTACCCGGACCGCCGCGTAGGGGAACGCCCACACCTCGGCGCCCGCCCCGAGGTAGCCGCCGCGGTCGCGCGCGAACACGCCGTCGAGAGTGAGCCCGCAGGTGGATCCCGGCCACAGGAAGGCTCCGCGCCAGGAGCCGCCGAGGCGGATCGTGCGCGGCAATGGCGCCGACTCCTGCTCATAGGTGAGGCCGCTGCCGATGTTCTGGATCGCGACGCCGAGGCCGAGGCCGCGCTGCAGGCGCCACAGAGCTCCAAAATCGTAGGCGTGCCCGCTCGCCGAGAAGGACGCCAGCCTCGAGTTGATATGCTTGAAAGCCCCGCCCAGGGCCAGGTTTCCCCAATTCTGGGCGTAAGCTCCGGTGAACGCCTGGTCCTGCGCCGAGACCGAGCCGGTCGGCTGGTCGTTGACGTCGTAGGAGCTGAAAGGCGCGACGCGCACCTGGTTGCCTCCCAATGCGAAGCTCCCATAGCGAGTTGCGGGGAACACGTACGCCAGATAATCCTGCTGGACGCCCTCGATATAGACGTTGTGCACGAGCGAAGCTTCCTGGCGCTCGAGGAACGCCAAGCCCGCGGGGGTGTAAGCGATCGCGTTCACGTCGTCGGCCAAGCCGACGAAGGCCTCTCCCATAGCGACAGGCCGCGGCGCCGCGCCGATCATTAGAAAATCCGGCGACGTGGTTCCTGGCGCCGCGCGCGCACAAACGGCCCACGCGAGCGCGATCAATGCATATCGCGCCCGCCCCAGATGCAGGCTCATGCGCCATAAGTTTGTCGGTCCAAGATGAATTATTCAAGTCCCTCCGAATTGCGCTGTTCTCGCCTGCAATTGTTTAGAAACACGACCCTTGGGAATCCACGCGGTTCCTCGAGCGCAAGGCCAGCCCGCCGCGTTACAGTATTAAGGAAGGTCAAGCGATCTGGACCTTGTCGCGGGGCCCCGTCGGACAGCGCCGGGCCTATAGAAGGCGGAGCGCGGCCGTCGCCGCGGCGGCGCTGGCGACGGGGATCCACAGGTTGTCGTCGGGCGGCAGCGGCAGGCAGTCGACGACGGCCACCGCGCAGGCGGCCGCCAGAGCGGCCGGCCCCGGCAGGCCGCAGGCGCGGCCGCAGACGAGGGCGGCCGCGAAGCCCGCCGTCGTGCCCTCGACCGTCCGGACCTGCCCGCGGATGACGAAGCGGAGCCTGCCGACGGACATGCCGACCAGCGCGGCGCTGGAGTCCGCGAAGGCGAGGGAGAAGACGGCGGCGGCGACCACGCGCGCGTCGGCGCCGAAGAGAGCCGCGGCGAGAAAGATGCCTACGGAGGTGTAGAAGATGCCTGAATAGGTCCCGTGCTCCCGTTCCCGGATGATGAGCGCGAAAGGCGCCAAGAGCGTCTTTTGCACCGCCGGCACGCGCAGCCGCAGGGTCTCCACCGCGAAGACGATCAGCACCCACGCGGCCATCGCGCGCACGAAGAGCTCGCGCCCCGCCGCCCAATAGACGACGAGGTACAACAGCAGGAGCAGGTGCCAGGCTTTGCGCGCGAACTCTCTCTTAAGCGATGGCGGTGTCAAATGAACCCTCACCACTGCCCTCTCCCGCCGTACGCCGGAGAGGGAGAGAGCGGACGACCTCTTCGAAGAAAGCCTCGACCAGGCCGCGCATCGCCTCGCCGGTCTCGGCGCGGCAGAACCGCGCGCGCATCTGCGCGGCGCCCGGCAGGCCCGCGGTGTACCAGCAGGCGACGCGGCGCATCGTCATGACGCCGTGGCGCGGGTCATGACGGAGCTCGAGCGAGAGGTGCTCGAGCAGCGCGTCGCGGCGCTGCTCGA